>JALZVU010000068.1 GCA_023301795.1 Granulosicoccus sp. | reverse complement strand
CACAGGTCCGCAGCATTTGCTTGCCTCGCGACGACCAACTGGTGGCGGGTAAAGGCAACGTATTGAAAAGCCGGTTACACAGCGTCTAATAATTCATTGCTGCACTCGAGGTTTAACGCTGGACCTTCGCGGGTAACTCGACTATAAATAGGGGGGCGCGCGGTCTTGGTGTACTAGAAGCGTTAATGAAAGTCCGTATGCTGGCCGATCATACATTGACTAGTACAACGCCGCTGACAAGAGCTGAGTGTGATAATTTCAGACACTCTCACCCAGGAAAACAGTATTGCAGCCAAGCCTTGGCTAGCCCAGGAAGGGAAACGGACCACGAATCTGTGACAAATAAGTCTGACATAATCTGGGATGAAGGTCGCAGCGATTCACACCTCATGGCACACGACGAAGAGCCGTGTTTGTACAGAGCCGCGTGAACCACTTGGAAGCCAACACTCATACCCACAATGGAACTGAGGTACATGTGGCATGCCAGATGTGCGATGTGCTGGTTGAAATTCCAGAACTTGGGGCTGGCGAACAGGCAGAGTGCACTGCGTGCGGCGCAGTATTGTCTGCGCGATCAACTTTTGGCACAGGGCTGTCGCTGGCTTGTGCATTGGCGTCTCTATTCATGCTTGCGTTAGCCTATGTATATCCTTTCCTGACTCTGGAATCGAGAGGCCTGACACACAAGCTATCATTGGTAACACTGCCGGATACGATGCTGGAATTTGGCCGGCCAGAGATTGCGGTGAGCATTGTATTGCTAACGCTTGTTTTTCCGACCATATTGACGCTACTTAATATGTCTGTTTTGATCCCGTTTCATTTTGGTATGAAAGCACCAGGCTACGTAATACCCGTGCTGAGGTGGAGCCATCACCTAACGCACTGGAGCATGGTTGACGTATTTGTTATCGGAGTATTGGCTAGTCTGACGAAAATTATCAGCCTGGCTGATATCACGTTGGGAATAGGATTTTGGTCTTATATGGCATTTGCCCTACTTGGACTTGTCTCGCTTTGGCACTTTGATCGTTCGCCACTGTGGCACTGGGCCAAACCACATAGACGACATGGTGAGCACAAAGCAGGTGCCCCCGGATGAATGATGCGCCTAAAAAAGCATGGGAAGAAGGGCTTCAGGCCTGCCATGTATGCGATCGCCTGGAGCCAATAGGACTGGAGCGATGTGGCCGGTGTAACACCACATTGCGGTTGCGCAAACAGGATAGTCGCCAGCGCACACTGGCACTGACGATCACGGCTAGCTTGCTAATGATACCTGCTCATACCTTGCCCATCATGACCACAGAGACGCTGGGAGATGCTGAAGGGAGCACAATCGTTGGCGGCGTTTTGACTTTATGGCATCACGGCTCATATCCTATTGCACTTGTTATTTTCATAGCAAGCGTAGTCGTTCCGATAGGCAAGTTGATTGCCCTGTATTGGGTTGTTCTAGGGCGGATGGGACTCGACCTTGACAGTGCAGTCCGCCGAAGTTTTTTGTTTCGTATGTCGCACATGGTAGGTCCGTGGTCAATGATTGATGTATTTGTGGTAGCTATTTTAGTGGGGCTAGTGCAGCTGGTTGGGGTGTTGCAAATTTATCCCGGGCTTGCAGTTGTTTCGTTTGCGGCGATGGTAGTGGTAACAATGCTCGCAGCCAATTCGTTTGACGAACGGCTAATCTGGGACAGGGTGAAAATGTAAGATGGAAAACAACGGTCAAAAAGCAAAAGTGTCAAAGCGAAAGCGTATATCAGCAGTATGGCTTATTCCGATCTTCGCTATCCTGGTGGGCGCGTGGTTTGTCTATACCGAATATCAGCAGCAAGGCAATGAGATTGTGTTGCATTTCCAGAGCGCTGAAGGCATTGTTGCGGGCAAAACCAAGATCAGGTATTTGAGCATTGATGTTGGAGAGGTCACCGAAGTAGAGCTCAACGAATCGTTGGATGCCGTAGAAGTTCGCGCTCGCATGCAACCCGGAGTGATGCCGTTGTTGCTGGAAGATACCCGTTTTTGGGTCGTACGACCACGCGTTGGTGCCAGTGGAATTTCCGGACTGGGCACTTTGCTGAGTGGCGCCTACGTCAGTTTTAACACAGGTGTTAGTGATACGCCGATGCGCACATTTATCGGTGAGGAGGAACCTCCCGTGTCGCCAGCCTCTGCCCCTGGGGTCCGGGTTCGATTGCGCAGTGACAATGGTAGTGATATGCAGGTTGGCCAGCCGATTCTGTATAAAAACTATCGGGTAGGACAAGTCGAGAGCGTTCAATTCGATCACGAGTCAGAGAAATTGATGGCGCAACTGTTCATAGAGGCGCCCTACCATACATTACTGAATTCCCAATCACGCTTCTGGAACTCGAGTGGAGTCAGAATCAAGTCACGTGCGTCAGGATTTGAAATCGAAACCGGTTCGCTTGAGACAATATTGTCAGGAGGTGTGGCTTTCGATATTCCAGAAGGAGCAGATGAGGGCATGCCGATCGCCGATAATGCGCTGTTCGATTTATACCCGAACCGTGAGAGTATTAACCAAAATCCCTATGAGTACGCTTTTGATCTCATCATGATGTACGAGGGGTCGTTGCGCGGACTACTGGTCGGCGCGGCCGTTGAATTTCGAGGGCTACAGATAGGAAATGTTACTGAATTCGGATTTGAAATGTTTGATCAGGCGCGATTAGCAGAGCTAACGCAAGGGGAAGAAATTGCAGTACCCATTCGCTTGCGAATTGAGCCAGCACGCCTGGTGGGAGAAGACACGCAGGAGAACATCGATCGAGCCTTGCTTGGCATTAGTGACTCTGTGCGCCTGGGTATGCGGGCCACACTGCGCCAGGGCAATCTTGTCACAGGCGCCCAATACGTATCGATTGAACCGCTCGCCGGTGCTGACGAAGGTCAGTTGGAACAGAATGGTGATGTTTTGATGATCCCTTCACAATCCAGTGGTATTGATCTGCTGACAAACAAATTTGGCGACACACTGGATAAATTGAATGCAGTGCCTGTGAATGACGTTATCGCCGAGTTGGTGAAAACAATGAATTCAACCCAGCGTACACTGCGCCGTGCGGATACAATGCTGACGGATTTTTCCGCCGACTCTACGATGTACGGATCAGTACAGGAATCTCTCACCCAGTTGCGCACCACATTAAAGACTGTTGACCAGCTGGCCAGCTTGCTAAAGGAAAAACCCAGTCAGCTCATCTTCGCCAGCCCAAGAGCGGCCGACAGGATTCCGCGAGGATCAAGCCGATGAGATATACGTTTAAAACAATGATGTCAGTAAAAAGCTTGTGCGCGTATATTGGTGCTGTGTCGATACTGCTTTTGGTTGCAGGATGTGCATCGAAAAAAGCACCTGTACAACAGTTCTACACATTGCAATACATTGGATCGAACGAAGAGCCGATGCAAGGAAGCGTGGGATTGGCCAATGCCAAAATACGGATAGCAGATATCTCAACCGCGGCCTATCTAACCCAAACCGGCATAGTGACTGCTGATGCTGCTGGATTAATATACCCCGCAAATTATCATCTGTGGGCAGAGTTACCAGCAGTGGCTATCAAACGCCGACTAGAACGTTGCGTGTTGCAAGACACAGAAAGTCAGCGCAAGTCACAACTGATTCAGGTGCAGGTTCACACTTTTCAGGGGGACGGAGACGGAGGAGTTGTTTTTGGTGGGGTCTGGACCAGCACACTACAAGGTGAACGATCCGCCAACGATACTTATTTGTTCGAGTATCGCGAGAGGCAGCTCGGTGACGGATACAGTGCGCTTGTAGCCGCACTATCGCAGTCGGTGCAAATGCTGTGCAACGACATACTCGAAAAAACGTAACGTCCAGTCAAACCCTTGAATTAGTTGCCGTTTGACAAGTCTTCCAAAAGTGCCAAAAAGCCCGCTACAGCCAACAAGGGAGCAGATTCGGACATCGTATGATACCCCGACGTAGGGATCTGCACGGTAGTTCCATCAACTAGGCCCTGCGACGCTGTGATAATTCGTCCCATTTCTGTGGAACCCAGCGCTAGCGGCTTATCACCCTCACGCTCACGAATTATGTTCTGAGCATCGATGTAGTGGTCTTTAAATGTGTAAATAAGACCCAACTCATCGCACCTGGATTCTATCCTTCGAGTAAGCGATTGATTAAAGTCTCCGTTCGCATCCTTGTTTCGAAGTACCAATTGTTGTTCTTGAGCTATGTCGTAATCAGCGAAAGGACTAGTGTCTACCACGATCAGTTGATTAGTTGCCTGTCCAAAACGGCGAAACCACTCAAGTAAGTATCGCCAGCTCTTACCTGCCTCTTCCTGAGCTGTGAAAAAAACCGTTCCCTCGAACCCCACTTCAAACAAATGGATCAGAGCAGTAACGGTCAAAACGTTGTCTAGCTGCCCAACCAATGCAGAGTCCGTGATAGTCAAGCTATCCGTGAAAGCGATAGGCGTACCAGCAACTAGATGCTCAAGACCTTCTACTTCGAAAATCAGATTGTTGCGGTGTTCACAAATGTACGAATTCGCAATCGTCCCTCGACCCTGATAAGCACCTGACCAAGGCTCGTATGCATAGACATTCTTTGATTCGAATCGATCAACGATTTTGTTCATCATTGATTCACTAACTGAGTTACCTAGCAAATCAGAGCGTGCACCTGAGATAAAAGCCGAATATTGAAACTCATTAGGCCCAGTACAAATCAGCCCGTGACGATCAACATGCGCTGACAGCATGACACTTTCAGGTTTTAGACCCTGCGCAACCAGGACTCCTTCATACCACGTAACATCAGCGCCCCGCTCTTCCAATTCGCGTTGTAGTACCCGGAAAAATGAGTGTTCAGCCCCGACCACACTCGGACTACGAATTAGTATTGAGAGTAGGTCAAGGTATGCTGATGGGAGCGAGGTAGTAGTGGAGTCTATTGAAGGTTGCATAATATTTGTGGCCTATAGGCAGGCTGCAGGCTCAAAACATTTTCTGAGACATTACTCCACCTCGATGGAACTTAACAATATCATGAGTCGATACAGACTTCCCTATCTCACCTAACCGACAGAACACAGCTGACTACCTTCTGCAAGGCAAAATACTGCCTAACGTCGTATTGATGATTCATAACTGAGGAATCATGACGCAAACAACGGCGCGGGCAGCTGCTCTTTCAGAGGCAATACCCAGTTGGATGCAGGCTCGTCTCTCGGAATTTTTGTCAAATCTACCCGCTGTTTTATCAACGACACCGTTTTGCGAGTATTCAATGAACAGCGCGCATCCACATAGACACTGACATTACGTTGACCATCCTCATCGTACTGCTCCTCAAGATGCTGCGCAAATTGCCAGATGAGATCGGGAATACACGCCATTTTTCTCGTCTGTTTTCTATTTAAGTGATCTACTGGATTAACAACCCAGCGTTGACCATCCTCAGCGACCACGATGAACGTCGCAGTACCCCGCTTTGATCGCAGTTTCATACGCCAGCTGAAGCGGTGCCCGTCTTCGTTCCAAGACACGTTACCGGGCGCCAAATGGTGACGCAAAGGCACTGCGATCTGCGCTAGCAGCCAAAGACTCACACCACAAACCAGAAGTATCTTCATAGGCAGGCGGTACTGACTGGGCGATACACTATCTGGCGCCGACTCGGGAATACCGCTGGCGAACCACGCACGAACTATCCCAGATTTCACCGAGAGCCAGCGCAGAAATTGTTTGGGCCAATCTGGATCAAACAACATCAACGTTGCACCAAACGTCATAAACGGAAAGATGCCAATATCAAAGACAAAAGCATTGCTAAGATGAAAAAATCCGTAGCACATCAACACATACAATCGTGTGCGCTTCCACAGCAGTAAAGGGGCACCAAGAACATGCAGCGCGATTGCCCCATAACTGGCCAGCGCAATCCCCCAATCCATTGTCAGCCATTGAAACAGCAGGACTTCATCCTGACTGCGATAGTTCATCCACAATCGCATAGGCTCTAGATTCAGCCAATCGTAAGTTATCTTTACAAAACCGGCATATAGCAAGACTATTTCAGTTTGCGCTCCTAACCAGAAACGCCCCCAATTAGGCACCACATTGCTGGCCAGATTTGGATGTCGTCGCGCATCAACAGCCAGATAGCGATTGGCTGGTATGAAGAACATCATGACGAGATAGATGAGCACTAAATAAAAATGGTTCAGGTAGAGCGCCTGATCCAATAGGAATAGATAAGCAAAACCTAGTGTGTAGATAAATACCGACAATCTATAGAACAAACCGATCGTTATCCCGACGGCAGCAATGCCCATTATCAGAAAGTGCAGCTGCAAACTGTAGCCAGGTGACAATGTGACCCACTCAAAATGATGGTACTTGAACAACAAGCCCGTATTTCGATACATGCAATCGAGACACAGAAATAGGCCGTAGTTCACACACTCGAACAGGAGCAGCAACCCAAACACGATACGAAAAACCGCCAGCGAACTAGCATCGACTGTTCGGAAAAAATAGGTGTGGATTTTGTTGGTCACAAGTTCGCCATGAAACCGCTATCGTTCAGACATATGTCAAAGCCTGATAAGAGGCAATGAAAGAGGTAGAATTGCAAACCTGTTGATCGAAAAAAATTGATTCAGGATGCCTAAAGTATACAATTGATGTGGCTGAAAGCACAACTATTCACATTCACTTTACGTATCAAGAGAAATAGTTCAAAACTTCGCTGGAGATCAGTTTTTTGATGCTCGTCGCGCTGTCATTTTACAGCGAAAAATACTCCATTACCTTTGCGTTTAACCACATCAATTCTGGCAAATAACTCGTGAACGACCTCAGCTCTACATCCAGCGATATAACATCTGTTCGTATCATCTACGATGGCGAGTGCCCTGTGTGCAAGTCGTTCGTTCAACATATTCGGCTGCGGAAAAATTTTGACCAGATTGAGCTGATTGACGCACGCAAAAATCCTGACACTGCACAACATTACCACCAGAAAGGCATGGGACTTGATGATGGCATGGTGGTTGTCTTTAGTGATACCGAATACTACGGTGCGGATGCTATCAATGCTTTAGCACTTCTGAGTTCATCATCAGATATTTTCAATAAAATGAATGCGTTCATATTCAAGAACAAGATAGTGAGTCGCGCCCTCTACCCCTCAATGAAAATGGGTAGGTCGCTACTTCTCAAAGCACTCGGGCGACGCAGAATTGACAGCTAGCTAGAGCCCTCCACTGTAATCGGTACTCCTGCATTTTGACATTGTGCTGCTGCATCCTTTGCGGAATCTGCTGTATCCGTTTTTTTGATTGAACCGTCAAAGGATTCTTGGGTCTGATTACTCCGTTAGTGAAGTTTTTATACAGTCAATCTATTGATTGACGGTGGATTAATGTAGTGCAACCATCAAACGCCATGCTAACCAAGCCACATCTCAGCCGGTACGGAGACTTTGCGTGAAGGGCCTGCTTTGTTCTCTTGTCACGATTGTAATATTGGCGCTTCCTGTTGGGCTTACCACAGAACTAATCAGCGTCTACGGACCTGACGCGCTGGCTCGCAATGCCTCATCGGATCTGCGCGAGCAATACCTTTCCCGCCAGCAGCTGACGCGCAAACTGGTCAGCGACCGTCAGATTTCCCCTTCAAGTATCGACGACTGGGAGTGGCAGGCGCTGCGCTCGCTCAACGAGCCTTTACCGTTAGAGTTGCCCTATGCTGAGCAATGGCTCCTTTTCGGGTCAGAAACGCAGGTGATCACGTTTGATATAAGCGCAACGCAAAACCGTATTTTAGAGATAACAAGCGATCGCCAGCCTACGGCGCAAGGCGGAATGTTTGTCGAAATCTTCGAGCCAATGGGAGAGCGTCACCGCGTTGTTGCTACGTCCAATCCAACGGACACACATCTTCGATGGCCAGTAAGCCGCACTGGCACTTACCGTATCCGGGTGCAGTCCTTACCCGGTTCGGTGGGTGCGTTTGCATTGACGTTAGATGAGCAATTTGCCTTTGAGTTTCCAGTGGCAACTGATTCACCAAAGCCTGTCCAGAGCTTCTTTGGCATGCCACGCGACGGCGGCCGACGCGAACACCACGGCATCGATATCTTCGCGCCACGCCACACGCCGGTTGTGGCCGCCACCGACGGCTACATCGCTCGGGTAGCCACCTCCACTCGGGGCGGACTGCACATCTGGCAACGCGGCAGCGATGAGTATGGCAATCCGATAGGCAGTCTGTACTACGCACACTTGGAGGACACGCACGTCAGTGCAGGTACTTGGGTGAATCGGGGAACACAGATTGGCACGGTGGGCAATTCAGGCAACGCTATTAGCACACCACCGCACTTGCATTTCGGTTTATATCAACGATCTGCAGGTCCACAGGATCCACTGCCCTGGACTGGGCTCGCACGGCAAGCAACGCTAACAATACCGAACGGGCACCGCTGGCCTGCCTGGGTGTCTATTGCCCGTGAGTCAGTCAACGTGCGGACCGGTCCGGGAACCGAATACGCTGTTGAAACTACCATTGATGGCGGTGAACTCGTTGCTCTTCAGGCGGCAACCAGCGGATGGCTTAGAGTCAGGACTGGTAGCGGTGTCTCAGGCTTTCTGGCGGATACACTTGTCGACCCCCCTACCCCACAACCGATAACGCTGCAAGGGCCCACCCAAGTCCAGGCATCGCCCGATCCTTCCAGCCCTATACTCATTGAGCTGGTGTCTGGAACCGTCGCAGCTCGTCTGGGAAGGTTCGGAAATGCCCGCCTTGTCCAGACCGAATCTGGCCTGCAAGGCTGGATAATTGATCCAGTCGCCATCACGAGTGATGAGCGTCCGTCCTAATGGAAGATGTGCGATGTGGAAAGCTAGCAGTGCGCTTGCCTTTCACCTACTTATTTAGGATACCCAACACGCTTGATTTCATGGGCTGCAAGAGCCTGTGCATCTGCCAAAGCATCTTCAACAGATACCCTACCGGTAAGCACTGCAAAAAAAACTGACCCACTTGCGCGGCTGTGCCCTGAAACTCAGGAATCCCGGTAAATTTAGTAAGCTATTGATCTATAAATTAATGGCACTTACTTAAGCGAAAACTCGCCAATTGTCATTCCCACGTAGGTGGAAACCTATGTGTATCGTGACATTGATTCGCGCCTGCGCGGGAATGACAGGCTTTAGTAAGTACCATTCATCTATAAACTCCAATTCGATTTCCTAGCAAGCGTGCCTCGTATCAATATTATGATCGCCATGATGCTTATGAAGCAGACTAAGCAGATCGGCTTCCCACATAGGCCTTGCCATGTAGTACCCCTGCACGATATGACACCCGTGAATGCGCAACCGCTCGAGTTCTGATGCCGTTTCAACACCTTCTCCGACAACCGTAAGATCGAGCGTCCGGCCCAGGTTCAAGATCGCCGACAGTATCTTGTCATTCACCAGGCCCTCTCTCACCCCAGACACAAATTGTCTATCAATTTTGAGTGTATTAATGGGAAGTTTTGCAAGCAGGCTCAAAGACGAATAACCCGTACCAAAATCATCCAAAGCAATATGAACACCCGCATCGCGAATGGTGTGCAGTGCATCCAGCACCTCCTTTGGTGCATCCATCATGCAACTTTCAGTTATCTCAACTTCCAGAGCTTGTGGTGGCATGTTGTGCCGCGCAAGCGCATTGAGCACTGTCTTGGAAATATCATCGTCAAGCGTAAACTGCCGTTGCGATACATTCACTGCAATGCGCCCTGGCGCTAGTCCCGCCGTATGCCACTCAGACCATTGTCGACAAGCCTCATTAATTACCCACTGCCCTATTTCGTTTATGAGACCAAGATCTTCTGCCAGTGGAATAAATTCAGAAGGTGGCACTAACCCTCGATCAGGGTGCTCCCATCGAATTAATGCTTCAACGCCATGCAGAGATAGATTATCGAGACGAAACTGCGGCTGATACTGGAGAAGAAGCTGACCATTCAAAGCATCATGCAGATCCTCCGAAAGCTGCACTCGGGATCGCATCTCATCACGCAATTTCGGTTCAAACAAGTAGCAGGACTGCTGCCGCAATCGCTTGGCCTCATACATTGCGGTATCCGCGCACGCGATCAAACTATCACCGTCGGTAGCATGTTCAGGATAGAGTGCGATGCCAATACTACTATTGATACCGCGCATCTTTGTGCCAAGCTGCACCGGCATCGACATAGATTCTAGTATCGCTTCAGCCATCTTACGAGCCTCATCAGCTCCATTTTCTATCCTGAGAAACACCACAAATTCATCACCACCGATTCGCGCCACCAGATTTAGTTCAGGCACTAACGTATTCACTTGACTTGGGTATCTTTCGAAAACGCACGCCGTCAACCTGTCAGCCACAAGCCTAAGTAGTTGATCGCCGACTCGATGCCCCTCTGTATCGTTGATGTCTTTGAAACCGTCAAGGTCAATAAACAGCAAAGCTGCCTGCTGGGTGCTACCTTGAATGTAATCCAACGCGACGGAGTAGAGATCAAGAAAACGACGTCGATTTGGCAGCTCAGTCAGTACGTCACGATAGGCGAGTGAATGTATATGAGCATGTGACTCCTGAAGATCTACCATCGACCTGGATAGTCGAGTACTCATGATCTGGAATTCATAGGCTAACTCACCCAGTTCGTCTTGTCGCATTACACCAGCTGTGTCAATTGATCGGCCCTCACCCAGCGCTACAATATTATTCTGGAGACGTGAAATAGGCCTCAGCACAATGGTTTTCATTAGCGACATGAATAGAAGGCTCAAGCAAACGATTGCCAATGAGGTAATCAATGCCACAGCCATGCCGATTTGAACTGCTACCGCATCACTTTCAGAGTCGCTAACAACCACGACCACCCTGAGCGCGTGAGTATTTTCCCGAACTGCAACATTTAACCACTCGCCATCAACTTCAAGGTGATGAATAAGGCTATCTTCACCGTGCAATCGGTCTTTATCAGCTAGCGCTAGTGCAATGGCATTTGCATTACTTTGGAGTGCCGTCGGTGCAAACATCACTTCATTGTCAGCATTTAGTATTAATAGGTGGCCTTCGCGCTCTGACACATAACTGGCCATTTTAATACCGATTTTTTCGATTTCAGCACTTATTGTCAAATAGCCATGTAGAAACGTTCGGCTACTTAAGCCGCTACTGGTTCCAGTGGAATTCAGGCGAATGGGCCTAGTGACAGTTAAAGAAACTTTACCGTCGTCTGAATGAGGAATAACCATTGAATGGATAGGAGCCGCCAAATTCAATCCCACATCAGCAAACCAGGTTGATCCTGCTTCTGAAACTGTTACGTTCTCAAGTGCCGGATCAGCAAGTCTTATTTGCTCCACTCCAATTCGACTCAATAACCGAATTTCACGAAACTCAGGATTTGAGTTCCGCACCTTACGGAACAGCGATATGACTTCCGCTTGTCTATCAATCGTAGATTTCTGTCCAACTTCCTCGCCGTACCAATCCGCTACCTGAGCAGAATCCGACAATAGCGTGGCAGTCACTTCTACAGTGTCAATGTACTCGTTCAGGCGCCATTCAGCACGTTCTAGCGTCATACTTACTTCACGATCCATCGCACTGTGAGAGCCTTCAAGCAGCTGAAAATACACAACCGCACCGAGTGAAAGCAAAGCAATTGCCACAGTCGGTACGATAGAATATAAAAACTTGCTTTGCAGTCGCATTTAGACGCGGGATCGAAAGTCTTTTAACTTCATCGTATATCGGAAATAAATCCCCTTAGTTAACCCTAATCTAGCGGATTACGCTGTGTCAAGGGTTACATTGTTGCATTAACAAGACTCACTTCAAACCGGTGGACACACATATTGCTCCCAGCCCTACTAAGCGGCTACGTGGTCAGCAGCAAGGTCATTGGCAATGTCTATAGCGTCAGCAAAAGACGCATTGTTAGCTAGTTGCGCACAAAACACACCGGTAAAAACATCACCCGCACCGTGTGTACTGGAGACTACGATGGACTTTGCCGGTATCTCGATGACACCACTGTGTACTGAGCAAGCCGCGACACCATCGCCACCCGCTGTAACAACAACGTAGGGAAAACGTTGCGCCAACGTTTTAGCAGCTCTACCAGCGGCCTCCAGCGAGTCTACCGTGTTAACACCCAATGCCTCTGCCTCTCCTGCATTGACGATGAGGACGTCCACAAGCGCTAACAGCTGAGTGGACATGTCACGCGCAGGTGCTGCATTGATACACACCTTCAAACCAAGATCTTTGGCATTCTTTGCTGCGAGAATATTCAGCGACTCAGGCACCTCGTTCTGCAAAAGCAATACTGCTGCATTGTTCCAAAGTGCCGGGACCTCCAACAGTTCGCAAGGTATGCTCAGATTAGCGCCTGACACTATGACCGCACCGTAGTCTCCCTCCGAATCCTGTATTGCCACACTCATGCCTGTTGCAACACTTTCCAGTCGGGCTACGTACTCGTCACAAATCCCCACACTGCTAAGCCGTTCACGCAGGTAGTCGGCGAAATTATCCACACCAGTGGCACTTACCAATCGAGTATCGGCACCATGAATTTTCGCAGCAACAGCCTGGTTGCCGCCCTTACCACCAAATTTGGGGTACCAGCAATCGCCAGTAACAGTTTCGCCTTTAACTGGCCGATGTGACGCTTCAACCATAATGTCGTAATGGAGACTACCGAGCACCACAACGACGGCTGGAGATGAGCTATCTTGATCTTCGACAACAGCCATCATTTTGCTCGTTTAGATTCGACCGCATTCATGGTCTTGGACAAATTACTCTCGTAAAATTCAGCATCTTGCTGCGCAATAACTACAAACAAAGCATCCAGGATGCTCAGCTGAGCAATTCGTGCAGCAGCGTTTTCACCCAGCAATGGTGATCCCTGGGCCGTCGAGCACAGCACAACATCAACCAAAGAACTCATTGGCGAATCAACATAGTTGGTTATTGCGATGGTACGAGCACCTTTATCACGAGCAATCTGCAACGGTTCGAGCACAGCTTGTGTGATACCAGAATGTGAGAACGCGAGGACGCAATCTTCTGGCTCAAGCACGGACGCTGACATCAACATCATATGCGCATCATCGTGGACACTGGCACGCAACCCTATTCGTAAAAACTTGTGCGATGCATCGCGCGCTATCTGGGCCGAGCCTCCGATACCGTAAAAGTCGCGATGTCGAGCTCCATGCAGGATCGTTGCAGCACGATCAAAAGCGGTGATATCCAATATTGCCAAGGTCTCCTCAAGAGCCTGCTTTGCAGTACGAAAGACTTTCTCTACAATCTCACTCGATGTATCGTCTGGCGATATCTCACTGTACAACCCAGCCGTATCCGAGCTGTTGTACGTGGTCAGCGCACGCCTGAACTCACGAAAACCACTAAACCCGAGCTTTTTGACAATCTTAATGATCATCGCCTCGGACACACTTGCACTGGTTGCCACCTCTTTCAAACCAGTCGTTTCAGCAAAATCCGTGCGGCTCGTCATTGAGTCGAGCACTTGCGCCTCAAGAGGCGTCAAGTTCGGAATCTGCATTCGAATTTGCGCACCGACCGCTCTAGGGTCGTGAACTCCAAGTCTATTCATCCAGTTTTTCGTGTTGCGCTGTCTATCAGCATGGCCGCGATGATGATAATTCCTGTAGCCAGTAATTGATAGAACGCCTGCACATTCATAAGTGTCAGGCCGTTACGTAAAGAACCCAGAATTATCGCGCCAAGAATGGTTCCCACGATACTTCCCTTGCCTCCCATTAGAGATGCACCACCTATTGCCGCAGCTGCAATAGCGTCGAGCTCCCAGAGCGTACCCAATGTGGGCTCTGCAGCTCCCAACCTCCCCACAAGAATCAACGCAGCGATACCGGCTAGAACCCCAGAGATAACAAACGATGAAATTTTTGTGAGAGCCACGGGTACCCCCGCGATTCTGGCAGCTTCCTGATTGCCACCCACCGCCATCAGATATTCACCTAAGGGAGTTTTGTTCAGTACAATCCAGCACAACAGCGCGATGACAGCAACAATGATTACAGGTGTGGGGATACCCATGAGATCGCCATTCGTCAGAGCTCTGAATTCCGATGGAATGCCGAACACAGGATTGCCGTCGGTGTAAATCAACGCCAGTGCGCGATATAGCGATAGCCCTCCCAGAGTAACAATAAATGGCTGCAGACCCGCATAGGCAACCAGCATTCCGTTGAATAGCCCACACAGCGCACCGACACCAAGGGCTGCCATAATGGCCAACGGAATAGGCACACCGGAGACCATGAGTGAAGCTGAAACCACCGCCGCCAGCGCAGCGATCGGCCCAACCGATAGATCTATACCGCCAGATACAATGACCAACGTCATTCCGAGAGCGATACACGCATTGATGGATGACTGCTGCAGAATATTAATTAAATTCGGCGCAGTCAGGAAAACCGGGCTCAGCCACGAAAACACCACAAAAATTATTGTCAACCCGAATAAGGTGCCAAGATCTCGCATGCCAACGGCAAACTTTAAACCACCCTTGACGGCCTGAGCAGGTGCTTCTTCCTTTTTCATAGTATTCACATTTCAACCATTCGCAATGGCAAGTTCGAGCATAGCGCTCTCGTTGATTCTGTCACCTTGCAACTCACCAGTAATACTGCCTTCGCTCATAACAAGTACCCGATCGGCCAGACGCATCAATTCCGACATCTCAGATGAGACGACGATAATGGCCTTCCCGTCCGCAGCAAGCTTTTCAACCAATGAATAGATTTCTGCCTTGGCACCGACATCAATGCCACGAGTAGGCTCGTCGAATAGCATGATGTCCGCCGATGCAGCTAACCAACGACCGATGATCACCTTCTGCTGGTTTCCACCACTAAAAGTTCCGATTGGCTTGGCGATGTCCAGAGGACGCAAATTCATCTCTCGCAGAATCTGCAGAGAAGTGTCGGCAATTTTTTTACGGTTTATCAAACCCCATCTTGAAAAAAAACGAAACGACGGTAGTGCAACATTCGAGGTAACGGGACGCTCGCGGATAATACCATCGCGTTTTCGTTCCTCCGGCAATAATCCCATACCAGCCCGAATCGCCGCTCGTGGGTCGTTACTGGCGATTTTGTTTCCATGCATCTGCACAGAACCACCATCAGGACGATCAATACCGGCGATAAGACGTAGTAGCTCAGTTCTGCCAGCACCTACCAACCCGGCAATACCCAATACCTCCCCTTTGTGAAGTGTCAGCGAGGCGTTCTTGACATGTTTTCCACGACTTAGATTGCTCACCTTCAGTACAGGGACAGTACTGGCATGTGATACGTGCGAGGCTTCCACAAGGTCACGGCCAACCATGCTGGCTGTTATGCCCGCCGCATTTGTTTGCGCTAACTGTGCAACGGTGATATTCCGACCATCTCGCAAAATAGTTGCACGCGAACAGACGTCGAATATTTCATTCATTTTATGAGAGACGTATATGATTGAAACACCCTGCGATGAGAGCTCCTCTATCAGCCGAGCCAACCGCAGAAACTCCGCTGGCGTCAGACTGGATGTCGGTTCATCCATGGCAATCACTTTGGCATCTTCCATCAGCGCACGCCCGATTTCTATCAACTGGCGCTGAGCGACCTTGAGAGTGCGTATAGGTACTGATGGATCTATATCGGGATCAAGCGTTGCCAGTACTTCCAGAGCAATTCGCTCCTGGTGTTTCCGATTGACAATCGTGCCACCCATACGTGTCACTGAACGCCCCAGAAACATGTTTTGAGCAACGCTTAATTCTGGAACATGCTGCAACTCCTGGTGAATCATTGCGATTCCGCTGGCTCGTGCTTGCAACGGCGAATTTATATTCACTGGGCTACCGTCGATGGTTATGCTGCCACTGTCCGCCGCAAGCACACCGGAAAGAATGTTTAATAACGTAGACTTACCCGCGCCATTCTCACCCACCAGCCCGTGCACTTCGCCTGCCCTGACATGCAGATCTACCCGATCCAGCGCAACATGGCCCGAAAAACTCTTTGAAATGCCATCCAGACGCAGGCGATCAACAGATGCATCAACTGTTTCCGAATTGACTGGATTGTTCGTGTTTGCTGTCATGATTTTGTTGATTCAGGAACTACGACCACTGCCTGGAAAGTCATCCGAAGGCGAGTAGCCGTAGCTCTATCTATCAGCTTACTTCAGCAATACTTCGCGAAGCGCCGCCATATCAGACGTTGAGTACTGATCAATATTCTCAGACGTCACGAGCGCTTGCGGAGTTGATACTACGCGAGGTAACTCTTGACCGGCTAGTAAACGAAGTACTACTTCCATCGCTACTTCACCAGTTAGTACAGGAAATGAGTCGATAGTACCCGTCAGGTCACCGGCTTTGATGGATGCATAGGCATCGGAGATTCCGTCAGTTCCTATGACTGCAATCTGCTCCTGTAATTTGGCAGCTTTTACCGCTTCGACAACGCCTAGCGCCATGCCGTCATTGTTAGCATAGAAACCAACAAGATCGGGATGCTGCTTCATGATTGTGGAGGCTGCGTTATACGCAAGCTCACGACTCCAATTAGCCGGCACACTGGCAACGACCTCAAGCCCGGTGCCCTCAGCGTTAATGGTTTCTGTAAAACCTGCCGTACGCTGACCCGCAGCAAATACACCTGGCTGACCTTCGATGACCGCAACCTTACCGCCGTCAGGATTGTTTTCGATGAACCAATTGGCAGCACGTACACCATTGTCCTTCTGCACATTACCCACATAGTGAGTTGCACCCGGAATGACTGCATCGTTGACATTAAGAACAGGTATGCCCTTTTCAGTAGCCTGCTCTAACGCTGGCTGGAGGTTGACATCTGTCTGTGGTGAAAATAGCAGTGCATTGAACCCCTGCGTAATGAGATTTTCTGCAATGCCCAGCTGACCCAGCTGATCGCCTTCGTTAGCAGCAGCCTGATACACAAACTTCACACCATTTGCGTCAGCCGTGTTCTGGTAGCCCTCGCCTAACGAGCGCCAATACTCATTTGTCAATGTTTTTGAGACTCCGCCTACCGATGTTCCCTCGGGAACCGCTGGCAGTGCACCAAATTTTGACTCCAATTCACTCCAGTCCATGCGATCAGCTTCTGTGTCTGAATTCAGCGGGCTGAGTGACTGAGCCATGGCCATGCCACTTAGACTCAGGGTTGCCAGCGCGGTGGCCAGCTTTAAAAATCGCTTTGTTGTCATGTCGAACTCCAAGTGTTAATACTTCACGAATTTACAGATTATCATTTATTTGTTAGTTTTATCAATGTAAAATGGTGATAGGCGTTTATATGTAGTATCTGCTTATCGAAAATCCTCGCCACAACCCGACACAGGAAACAGCCGAAATGACTTTCAATACGAACCAACGATATGCCGGTCGATTAAATGCATTCAAAATTGGCGCGGCTGAGTACTGGCCTGGGAAAAATCATGTAACAACAACGGATTTGTTAAAAAGAGCTTCAACGGTCAAGGGATTGAACGCAGCAGATCTCAACTACCCCGATCACTTTGAGGACGATACACCGGCAGAGCTGTCACAACAACTCGACACACTGGGCATGACACTCAATGGTCTTGCCATGCGCTACTACACCAACCCCGGCTTCAAGTTAGGTGCCTTTACCAATCCTGAAGAAGCTGTGCGGCTCGACGCAATCGATATCACACTGCGTGGAATTGATGCACTAAGCGAGATGGGCGGCTCTTTAATGACACTCTGGGTAGGTCAGGATGGCTTTGACTACTCATTTCAGCTTGATTACACCCGTGCGTGGGACAATACAATGGAAGCCCTTGCCCGTGTTTGTGATCACAACCCAGATATCGATATATCACTGGAATATAAGCCGAATGAACCACGATCATTCGCACTGATGCCTGATGTTGGGACCAACTTGTTAGCACTCAAAGAGCTAAATCGCAGCAATACAGGCATGACGCTCGACTTCGCACATGTACTGTACGCCGATGAAATGCCAGCGCACTCAGCCGCTATCATCAGCCGCTACTCTCGCCTGCTTGGGGTACACCTCAATGACGGGTACGCAAAAAGAGACGATGGCCTGATGGTTGGCAGTGTACATCCACAGCAGACGGTTGAGCTTCTCGTTGAAATGATTCGCAGCGGCTACGACAGCGCCATTTATTTCGACACGTTTCCTGATCTGTCAGGGCTTGATCCCGTAGCCGAGGCAGCGACCAATGTATCCAACATCAAACACTTAATCGCCGTTGCAGAGAAGCTGACAGACAACAACGATCTGCGTACCGCTATCGGAAAACAGGATGCGCCCACTAGCCAGGCTATTGTTGCCAGTGAGCTATTTGGTATCAAGCCGTAGTTCAAGTGAAATCTAGAAGTTCGGACCAAGCCTGACCTACTCAGGTCAGCTTACCTCTTGACTCAACCCGCTGCTCAGCATCGTGAGCACATCGACAAGTCCCTACACTTGATCATTGCCGAGCTTACCTACCACGCACCATAAATACTCTACGTCAGATTGCCAGAGATCCGAAACTGATTGACTAGGCGTTCCAGAGAGGTTGGCTACACGTCAAGTTCCCTTGCCGCCTCACTGGCTTGATCAGCATTTGATTGGTCAGTTCCGGTAGCCTCTTTGGTGTTTTTAACTCGCGCATCTTATCCAGTAGACGCTATTCCAGCATACTTCGAAAACAGATCCGACTGTTTTCAAAAGCTAACTGCTTGCTCAAGGACATCTGCTGGTTTCATACTGTTTACACTTTGGACATCCAGGGCCGCCATACGATCCGATATACCCTGGTCACTTGCATCTATATCAGACAACTTTAATAAAATGGAATTATAGAAGTCCATAGCCCAAAGACGCGACTAGGTGTCAATCCAAGATCACCTGCGTGACATGGCGTGCCTATCCATATCGGAACACACAGTGCAATAGCATGTAGCGTTTTGCAGGAGAGTAATCTACAAAATGTGAAAATTTGCACCTGCCATGGGTGTTCCTCGCAGCTGAAACTGGCCAAATTGTCAAAACTCGCAAAACTGTTCTTGTCAAAGTGTATAGACGGACAATCAGTATCCGACTACCAACATCTGATGTTGAACAACACAATATTTCGCAACGCCATTACAACTCCCATCGGTAAGAAGCTTCATCAACTCATAGCCGTGGAGCTAAACCTGGGTCGTGAATAACATGTGTGTTTGATCTCATCTTCTTCTCTTCGTAACGATAGTCTGAGCTTGTTCTGGCATGCACTTTGAACATGATTCAAGATTTCACGTAGTTACCTGTCCACCCCAATCCTAATTAACACCTTGCACGCATATATAACCATTTACTTCTCAAAAATATACCTTTAACCAGTGAAGTTATGGCTCAAATGACCGTTCACTGTTCAAACAGGTCGTAGCTCTAGCCAACCAAATGCAGAACAGAAATTTGATTAGATCACGCGAAATTTCAAACTCGCTGGTACTCACAGAGCTTGCTATTGGCTCGCGCCTCACAAACCGTATCTCATGGTCTGTCAGTAATTTAGCTTTACAAAATAGACAACAGTAGCCGTAATTTTATGAAAATAGTTCTCGCAACCGCCACGCTACTAATATTTTCAGCCACGTCGTGGGCGCAAGAACAAATTACCCCGAGCCATGTCTTTCAAAAGGCACAGCAAATCGTGGTGGAAATATCAGCAATTCGTGAAGCACAAAATATATCAACCACAGCTAGAGAGCCTGGAGTTCAAGCAAACAAACGTCCGCTTCACGTCTACTCAAAGTCTTTGGAAGTCATCGAGAAAATTGGACGTTATCAAGATTCTATCGACATGGAAAGAGTAAATACCAATCAGATACCCTTAAGGAATGTGACGCCTAGTGAGGTATATGAACAGGCTGATTTGATATTGACCGAACTGTCCAGAATTCGTAAATTTCAAAACTTACTATATTCGCGGAAAACAGTTTCTTTTATAGCGGGCAAAGGTCCGTCAGATGTATACGAAATAATGTGGAAAGCATCTTACCTGCTTGACGCACTGGCTGGACAGACCTCACCTAACGAAGTGTTCCTGAATACGCAATACATTTTGGAAGAGTTATCGCTCATCTCAGAAAACTTAGGCGCTGATATTGACAAGCAAAACGCTGCGCTGCGCGTCGGAACAAAAACACCCGAAGATGTCAATATAGAGGCATATAAAACGTTACACAAGATAGGACGCCTTCAGAGACACTTAGATGTGGCTCCGATAAGTCCATCCCCATTCCCTCCTGGCAAGATTACCCCGAATGACGCCTTGGACACGACAAAAACAATTCTTGCAGAACTAGTGAGAGTGAAGATTGCGCTTGGAATCAAGACAATGAAGCACACACAAGCAATTCCCTTAGGAAAAAACCCTGATGCTGTGTTTGACCAGATGCTTCTGATTTCTGCACATCTGAAACCGATATTAGCAGCAACAAATGACCGTAACTCCACAGGATGGGTTGAAGCGGCAACTAAATAATCTGCAATTCTGAATTCGAGTAGATATTCCATGGCACTATCTCAGAAAATACTTTCACTGCCGTTAATTGTTGCACTTTTCATGATGGGACTTAGCGCAATGGTGATAACGCGCTTGACAGATATCGATACCAGCATAAAAGTAGTCACTAGAATACTCACTCCCGAAGCCAGTGAAAGTACCGCACAAATGCAAAATTTCATGGAACGAGAGATGCTGGTACGAAGTTACTTGCAAACCAACGATGATGCCTTAGTGCAAAAGTTCACGAACTTGCGTAGCGAAGCCAATTCTATTGCTGACAATTTCAGGAAGATCCTTAAATCAAAAGAATTTGTCGACAACGATATTCAAAGGGATCTGCTTACGGATATTGAAAACCGAGATGCTATTTACTCCCAAACTTTTCTCGATACTGTTGTTCAAAACAACGAACTTGCTACCGCTACAGCTCAAAGCCTACTGGAAGTGGTGGGACCCAACATTGTAAAGTCCCTTACCGATACCATTGCAACCGCCCGCTCTGATGATAAGCAAGCGGTTGTCATCTCGGCAAACTTGGCCTTACGATCGTTTCAGACGGCACGAATTTTTGTTAGTCAATTTTTACTTAGTAATTCTGCTACGGATGCTTCACGTGTTGAGATGCAGCTTCTTGGTGCTGACAATGCACTCTATGATTTGGCGAAGTTAGTTCGTGAACCCAGACGACTGACTTTAACAAAGGACGCTAAAACCAAATTCGATAGCTTCTCTCGCAACTTCAATACGATTGTTGTTGCAATAAATACTAGAAACGAAGCTTTCAGCAGTGTAATGGTATCGGAAATCGAATCTATCAAAGCACTGGCACTGAGACAGCAGAGTGAGGTGTGGCATGGTCTCACTGAAAGTGGCCGCAGTGTTGAGGAAACGGTGGGAGCCACTGTCAAAAGCGTGATAGTGACTACTGGCATTGCATTTTTTCTAGGAATGATTCCAGCCATCTTCGTAACCCGAAAAATAAAGCGTGCTATTCAAAATACCGTAGCCGTTGCCAATGGGATCGCGAACGGTGAGCTGAATCAGGATATAGAAATAAAATCAAAAGATGAGACTGGACAACTTCTCTCTTCCCTCGACGAAATGATAAATCAACTGACTGGCGTAGTTAGCAAAATTCAGTCGGCAGCTAGAACAGTAAAATCAGGCGCCTCAGAGATCTCCAGAGGAAATCAGGATCTGAGCAAGAATACAGAGCGGCAAGCTGGAAGCTTGAATGATACTGCAGCCAAAGTTACCGAACTAATTGCAACCGTCAAACAAAATACTAGTCACGCCATGCGAGTGAACGACCTAGCTCAAACAGCCAAAGTACAAGCAGAAGACAGTAGCAAAGTGGTAGCAAGCACTGTTGCAGCCATGACAGATATTAACAATTCGAGCAACAAAATTTCAAGCATCATTGGTGTTATAGACGAGATTGCTTTTCAAACTAACCTTTTGGCACTCAATGCAGCTGTAGAGGCAGCAAGAGCTGGGGAGAGTGGTAGAGGTTTTGCGGTAGTCGCCAGTGAAGTGCGCAGCCTTGCAGGCCGAAGTGCAGAAGCTGCCAGTGAAATTAAGGATTTGATTATCGATAGTAACCGGAAAGTCGAGCTAGGTACCCAACTTGTAAATAGATCACGTGACACCCTTAGCCAGATAGTCACAGAGGTTACAAAAGTTTCGGACCTGGTCAATGAAATTGCTACCGCCAGCGAACAGCAGAGTATAAGTATTGGCCATGTGAGTGACACCATTGCCGAAATGAATCAGGCAACCAGCGCTAACTCTGCACTCGTGGACAAGCTTACAAATGCTGGTGGCCTATTAAGTAGCGAGGCTGACGAGCTTAGCAATATGACTACATTCTTCAAGTCAACGAGAACGTCAAAAACGTAAGCGAGTAACTCCCTATCTTCTAGCTGCCTGGTGAGTGCCCGTCCTTGGGCACCGTAGCAGGGAGCGTTTACTGGAGGTATCGACGTGCGAAGTCATCTACCGTTTGCGTTTCTGTCTCATCGATTATGTACAGGAGCTCCACGGTATCGCTGAAGTCGAGGCGTTCGTTAGGATCCAGGTAATCAAACGCCGCGTTCCATTCACTGGCAAATTGACTCTGCAGTGCAGTTTCAACGAAGAACGATGAGTTATTTCTGAATCCTGCCGTACCATTGCCACCCCCGTTGCCGTTTGCGATAGGGACATAGTCTGCCTCATTCTGGATAAAAGCTATGTTGCTCCTTTCAGTACTTGCCTCATTGAAGGCGTCCCCGGTGCTGTGTTGAACAACATGCACATTTTCAAGATTCAGTGAAGGAAACTGACTGTCAATTTGGCGAAGTACTTTGGCTGTGAAATCAGATGGACCACCTTCGGCAACCCACACATCGCCGCCATTGGCCAGTACCGCTGACCAACGTTCTGTCGTCGTGTTGATGGTTCCATCTTCATCGTTGGCATAATCAAGCCACTCGCTACCCCAGCTTGCTCGCACAACCGCTTCGCTACTTTCCTGATAATTGCTGCGCTTACTATCGGCACAAGTTCCATTGACTACCATAAAGTTAGATAGACCTGTCTCAACTACAACAGCCTTACCGGACGCTATGGCGTGGCCATCATCACGGTCAGGGCAATTGTCATAGTGGAGTGATACCAGATCATTTACGCCAACTCTGCCGATAGCATCGCCGGTAGTTGGGGTTTCGGGCTCTTCAGGAGTTGGTTCTTCTGGCGTAGGTTCTTCTGGCGTAGGCTCCTCAGGAGTTGGCTCCTCCGGCGTAGGTTCTTCCGGAGTTGGTTCAGGGTCCACCTCCGCTACCGTATCTGGTGCTGCATCACCAATGACTCCAGAGCTACATGTCCACTCCCCGTCTGCAACTGGATCGCAGTCAACTCTGGGTATATTAGGGCACGCGTTGGCATAAGCTTGTATTGCTGCGCCCAGGCTTGATCCTTGCGCTTCACAGACAACACTTGTCGGTACAATCGGTTCAGGTTCTGGCGTAGGTTCTGGCGTAGGTTCTGGCGTAGGTTCTGGCGTAGGTTCTGGCGTAGGTTCTGGCGTAGGTTCTGGCGTAGGTTCTGGCGTAGGTTCCGGTGTAGGTTCCGGTTCTGGCGCAGGTTCTAACGGGGTCGCCGCCGTTATAGCATCGGTAGAACATAACCAACGATCACCGCTGACTGGATCGCAATCACGTCGCTCCTGACCAGGGCAATCCTGAACAAACTGTTCTTTAGCGGCATCAAGAGAAGCACCAACGGTGCTTAGAGCAGAGCAGCTTTCACCAGCGGTAGGCTCAGTAGGTGCAGGCACATCAGGCGTATCAGGCGTATCAGGCGTATCAGGCGTATCAGGCGTATCAGGCGTATCAGGCGTATCAGGCGTATCAGGTACATCAGGTACATCAGGTACATCAGGTACATCAGGTACATCAGGAATTGATGGTGTCTTGGGCTCAGTAACAGGTGGCTCGGACGTATCGCCATACACTGCTTGAAGATCCCAGCGAGGCCCTTTGACATCACACCCTGCGGAACCAATATCAACTCTACCAGGGCAACCCGCTTCATCAGCTGCATCATTGGCTGGGCCATGACCACATTGAATATCGTTATAAGGAATGCGGCCGTCCTCCGGACCGGTGCCTAACTTATCCTTGATGTCATTACATATCTCTACAACATTCTTACTACCAAGCGGTGTGTCTGCGCTCTTGCTGCCAAGGTTGTGGTCGTAATTACTGCTATCACAATAACAACGACCATCAACTGCGTAGCTGTCTTTCCACCCAGGCTGGGGATTCCAGTCTGCAGATGCAATCGAACTCATTGCCAGCAGTGACAGGCTCAACGCACTGCCAACGTTCCTACGATAAGTTTTCATTCCTGTTCGTAACTCCTTATTGTTTTATTACTGAAGGGCTCACACCTACAGCCAACTATCCCGCAACGTTTGCTGATGGGTTGGCGACAGGTGAGACAGTAATAACACCGGAGAATTTGTCAGGTATTACCGGAAGGTTGTTTTAAAACACAATACCGTAACCATGACAGTACGGTATTGCGTAGGCACTTATAGCTGTGACCTACTCTTCAAAAATATCTTTATAGGTGTATAAATAGACAGCTATCTAAGAAAGAGTAAATTTTACGACCTCAGGCCGGACGATCAGTACTCCCATCGCGCATTTACCTGTTGTAGCTATCCAACCAAACTGCGGTCGCACGGCGCGTGGCACGTAAAGCACGCTCAGCCCGAGCAGCACCACCTGGCTCGTCTAGACGTTCAGCGCTCCAACCAACATAGGTCGCCGCCCGCACTGCCATGAACATATCAAGTTGGGAAGTATCCAGTGGACGCAACTCTTGATACCCATCAATCAATGCAGCGCGTATCGTAAGGTATTGCGGGTCATCGACATTCTTGCCCAACGCTGTAGCGATTTCGAAAACCCGGTAACCCACAGCACCATCGTCGAAATCAATCAGTGCAACCCTCGAAGGATCATTAGAATCGAGTAGTACATTCTCACCCACAAGATCAGCGTGAATTAGACCAATATCCAATGATTCGTTCGTATTGCTCATATTTACTCGCGCAGCATTACGCAACTGTGTGAACAGCTCAGCGTCTGACGACGTCAATCCAGGACAATCCCAAAACCTACCCCATAGCGGTTGTTCACCAACTAATGCATCTGCATCCCAGCGCGGGCGAACAAATCCCACAGGAGGTACCCATTGATCCGATAGCAAATGTAATTGCGCCGCTGTACGGCCAAGGATTCGAAAAATACCAGACGCATCCTTAAGACTCAGAGGCTTATTGCTTGTGCCGATGGGTTGCCCATCAAGCCACGTAACAAGATCAGCCCGATGCTTCCCAACACGCACCACTCGCTGCCCCTTCAGTGTGGTGATGGGTGATGGTACACGCAACCCTTCACGTGCAAGCATCACCATCCAGTCCAACTCAGAATCAATCATTGCATCACTGCGATAACCAACTCGACGAATACGCAACGCGTAACGTGATGCATCTGAACATTGCACACTGTAGATTGTATTTTCACGTTGGGCCACTAGAGAGATCCACGTCTCACCCAATTCCCACTGGTCGAGCATGGCCCGCACCTGAGCCATCGCCACATCTTGTGTTCCGCTATCTGTCACGGACGAACGATGTAAGTTGGCAACCCAACGTTGGACTGTTAGTGCTGCGACAATGAGCCCTTTTTAGCCAGCCGGTACGACACTCAACTATCATGAACCAGGGTTTTTGCCTGCTTCGATATCAGTGTGGACCATCACATCTGTTAACGTCACATCCAAGACCTCCAACATCAAGTCCACATTCGCTTGCGAGAACGGCATAGGTGGACGTATCTTCAACGTGTTGTAATGAATACCAAGAAAATTCAGAATAATGCCACGTTGACGCATACCATTGGCAACTCGCTTGGCAAGCGCGGTAGCTGGTGTTTTGCACTCTCGTGACACGACAAGCTCGGCACCAAACATTAATCCACGCCCACGCACATCTGCGATACATTCATGTCTTTCAGCCAGCGCCAACAAACCCTCCCGTGCGTACTCACCCACCGTTTGAGCGTTATCCATCAGACCCTCTTCCTGAACAACTGCAAGCGTTGCCAATGCCGCAGCCGCCGACACGGGGTTACCACCGAAAGTATTAAAGTAGCGAAAGTCGCGTCGAAACGCCTCAAGGTACGAAGGCTGAGTCACGACACCACCAACGGGATGGCCATTAGCCATCGGCTTACCGAGCGTTACGATATCGGGGATGATATCCGCATATTGATGACCCCAGAAATGAGTACCCGTGCGTCCGAATCCAGGTTGTACTTCATCAGCAATGATGACTCCACCAGCTCGACGCACAGCAGCAACAGCACCATCAAGCCACCCCGGCGGCACATCCGGAAAGCCTTCGTTGGCAAAGTAAGGACATATGATGAAAGCAGATAGTCCATACCCTTCTTCTTCAAGACTGTAAATAGCCTGCTCTACCGACGCCGTGAAAGCAGTGGAATCCAGTTCGCCCGCCTCATTGCGCAAGCCACGATAGCTGTCAGGCGCAGGGACATGTCGAATGTTTGGCCAATGCCCACCCGGAGGTGGGTTGGTGCATGAGAGTTGTGCAACCGCCATGGTGTTGCCATGGTAGGTATGATCCGTAGCAATCACACCTGTTTTGCCCGTTACGCTTTGCGCAATTCTCAGCGCTATGTCATTCGCTTCCGATCCGGTACATGTCATGATTGCACTGGAGAGCGAAGCGTCAAACGTTGCCGTTAGTCTGTCGACGTAGTCCAGAATATTTTCGTGCAGATAACGAGTATGCGTATTCAGCATAGAGGCCTGGCTGCAGATCGCTTCAACCACACGCGGATGGCAGTGTCCGACATGAGGAACGTTGTTGTAGCAGTCAAGGTACTCACGCCCGTCAGCGTCCCAGATATGCACACCTTCACCACGTATCAGATGAAGCGGCTCATCATAAAACGTTGACATCGGCCCTAGCAGGCGTTGCCGCCGCTTCAGCAGAGCGTCAGTTGCGGCTGTGTTCATGGAGTTAGTATGTCAGGATGCATCTCAGACACTCGAATCGTTGTCGATGCCACCCATGCAAAGGTATTTCAATTCCATGAAATCATCCAGCCCATGCCTGGATCCTTCGCGCCCCAGCCCTGACATCTTGACCCCACCGAACGGTGCTTCAGCCGTAGAGATCATGCCAGTATTGATACCGACCATCCCGTAATCCAGAGCTTCGCCAACACGCCAGCTACGCGCCATGTCACGCGTGTAGAAATAAGATGCAAGACCAAATTCTGTGTCATTTGCTGAACGAATCACTTCAGCTTCTGTTTCAAATTTGAACAACGGGGCAACTGGTCCGAATGTTTCTTCACCAAAAATGTTCATATCTCGTGTTGCTTCTGTCAACACTGTGGGCTCGAAGAAGGTACCGCCCAGAGAGTGGCGTTTTCCGCCGTGCAAGACCGTTGCACCTTTAGCGACGGCGTCGTCTATGTGCTCCTCCACTTTTGCGACAGCAGCATCATCGATAAGTGGTCCAAAAACGACGCCGTCTTCAAAGCCATTGCCCGTTTTGAGAGTAGCGACTCTGGCACCGAGTTTTTCGGCAAATTCTGCGTAGACGCCAGACTGTACAAAAATACGGTTAGCACACACACAAGTCTGACCGTTGTTACGAAACTTAGCCACGATCACACCTTCTACGGCAGCATCCAGATCGGCATCATCAAAGACGATAAACGGAGCGTTACCGCCGAGTTCCAACCCCAGCTTCTTGATAGTGGGCGCACATTGCTCATAGAGCATGACACCTACGCCTGTCGAGCCTGTAAAAGTCAGCTTCTTGACCAGCGCATGACTTGTCATCTCTCCACCAATGGCCTTTGCAGAACCTGTAAGCACTGAAAACAACCCCTCCGGCAGACCGGCGCGTTCAGCCAGAACCGCCAGAGCAATTGCGGAGAAAGGCGTCTGAGTAGCTGGCTTGAGAACCATAGAACATCCGGCGGCCAATGCTGGTCCAGCCTTGCGAGTGATCATCGCGTTGGGAAAATTCCAGGGCGTGATGGCTGCAACTACACCAATCGGCTGCTTGATGGTGATGATGCGTTTGTCCGGCGCATGTCCAGGTGTGGTATCGCCATATGCACGCTTGGCTTCTTCGGCAAACCACTCGATAAACGAAGCGCCATAGGCAATTTCACCTTTGGCTTCTGCCAGAGGCTTGCCCTGTTCAGCTGTAAGAATAGCCGCGAGGTCATCCTGACTCTCCATCATTAGCTCGAACCAGCGACGCAGGATATTACTACGTTCTTTGGCAGTACGTTTCGACCAGCCGTGGCGCGCAGCTTCGGCGGCTTCAATGGCTTCACGGGTCTCGGGTGCGCCAAGTTTCGGGACGTACCCAATTACCTCACCTGTAGCGGGGTTAGTCACCTTAATGCCTGTGTCGGCATTTGCCTCTATCCACCGGTTACCAACCAGTGCAGCTTGCTTCAATAGCGAGGGATCTTTTAAAGTATGCATATACGACCTTTAATGTGTGTGATGCGTTGATGGATTCGCTGACACTTTACCATTGGCAATCCATTCATCAAACTGTACCAGCACAGCTTCGCTGAATGCAGCATCGTTGATGTGAGCGTCAACTTCAGTCACCGGTATGACACCAGACATCACATTACGTGTTTCGTCAATCAACGCAGCTAGTGCTTCAGGATCATGGGCTTCCCCACCTTCTCGATCCCATTCTTCCACACCGCCAAGCGGTAGAAAGAAATGCACTGGTCCGGCAGCTGATTGCAGGCGTTCCGCCATTTCCCGAATCAAGGCGCGACGCTCATCGCCATTGAACACCGAACTCTTGATGAGTCGATTGTGTTCATGAAATGGCCTGTCCCCATAACGTTCTGGTATATCCTGCCAACCTGCAAAATCCAGCATATCCAGAGCGCCGGGGGCAATCATCTGGGGCGTGCCCACGCGACTGGCGTTGGTTAACCGATCATCTCCGCTAGTCACCAGAGAACCTGCCATCATGTTGCCAAATTCTTGCATGCAAAAATCCATGACGCAAGCAAAGGCACCTTCACTGGCAAGCTTCTCAAACGCCATTCCTCCCATCCCTGTAGAGTGAAACACAGCCACCTCGAATCCACGCGCCTCAAGCTCCGGCGTGAGAGTTTTCATATATCGCAGGCAAGACGATCCCAGAGATGTCATGCCGATGAGCGGCTTGTCACGATGAGGCGGGATGGCAGTCTTAGCTGCACCGACGATAGCTCCAGCGGCCTGGCTGAGTGAGGATTTGCAGATCGAATTTAACCCATATAGACCACCAGACCAGAGGATCATCTGGACATCTGGTGCGAACCTGCCTGGGGGAATGAGAGGCGAAAAACTGACAGTTGATACGATGTACTTGGGTACACCCAAGGGTAGAGCCTGAGCACAATCCAGCGCTAAATCAGTCCCCAAAGTGCCACCAGTTGCTAGCATTCCATCGAAACGACCTTCACTATACAAGCTTGACACCTTGGCAGCAGCGCCTCGGGACATCACCCGAAACGCTTTATTCTCATCACCCCGAGCTATCACCTCTTCGATGCTCATGCCTGCGGCGGCGGCAACATCATGCTTGCTGATATCCGTTGGCGTTTTGGGGTTTCCCAGAACCGAGACATCCATGGTCAGGACAGCAGCACCCTGCTCCCGAATGCATTGCTCCAGGAATCGCATTTCAGGGTACTTAGTGTCGTAGGTGCCAATCAGAAGAATTATTTTCTCAGGCATAACAATAACTCCTTTGGTGATTTAGCTTCCTAGCCTCATCATCTTGTGTTGACCGGTAGCGAATCCAATATGCTTCTGCTCCATATAGAAATCGAAACTCCAATCACCACCGTCACGACCTATCCCACTAGCCTTAACGCCACCAAAGGGTGTTGGCAGGTGGCGCACATTCTCAGAATTCACCCAGATCATCCCAGCCTCAAGTTGATCAGTGAAACGTATGGCGCGTGTCAGATCATTAGTCCATACATAAGCTGTTAGGCCGTATGGCGTGTCATTGGCAATATCCAAAGCTTCTTGTTCAGTGCTGAATGATATTGACGTTAACACGGGGCCAAATATTTCTTCTTGAGCAATGCGCATCGTGTTGCTGGCACCCGTAAAGAGGGTTGGCCTTATGAAGTATCCTTCGGTGCCCACCTTCTCACCTCCTGCTGCAACGGTCGCGCCGTCTTGGCGCGCGATGTCAAAATAAGAAGTCACCTTGTTGTAGTGTTCCTCTGATACCAGAGGTCCAATTTCACTGGCAGGATCCAATGGGTGACCTACAACGATTTTGTTAACCCGCTCGATGAGTTTCGTTTCGAATTCCTCACGGATTGTATCCTGCACTAGCAATCTCGACGATGAGGTGCAACGCTCCCCATTGACTGAATAGATCATGAAGATCACAGCATCAAGCGCTCGCTCCAAATTAGCGTCATCAAAAACGATAACAGGATTTTTACCGCCTAATTCAAGATGCATTCGCTTCAAGGTATCTGCACCTTGCTTGGTGATGATTGACCCCGTGCGGCTTTCGCCAACAAACGCAATGGCTTTGATAAGCGGGTGTTCAGTAAGGCGCTTTCCTGCATCGTGACCATAACCGTTTACCGTGTTGAGCACGCCCTTGGGCAGTCCCGCCTCTTCAGCAATCTCTACCAGAAGGCGAGCAGACAATGGGGAATCTTCAGCGGGCTTGTGCACGACTGTGCACCCCGCAGCCAACGCCGGTGCAATTTTCCATGTTGATAACATAAAGGGCGTGTTCCACGGAGTGATTATGCCTACGGGGCCAATCGGTACTCGAGAAGTCACGTTCATCAATGTCGGAGATTTAAGATGCTGACCATCCCTTGCTTGAACCACCTGATCGGCAAAATATCGGAAATTCTCGGCACCACGCAACGCCGCCTTGGACATGAAGCGTAAGGTCTGCCCAGTATCCCAGCACTCACACAAGGCAATTTCATCCGCACGCGCTTCAATGGAATCAGCCACATTCAACAGAATATTGCGGCGTTCGGTGGCCGGCATGTCACGCCATGGTTTGAACGCTGCAAACGCAGCAGCCGCTGCCGCGTCCACATCGGTTGCATCTGCTCTGGCCACATTGCAAATCAGGCTTTTGTCTACCGGCGAATGTGTCTGAAACACACCAGCGCTACCCGGATGGTCTTCGCCTGCTATTCGGTTCAGAATGCCGGACTCGCGAAAGCGGGCAAGGTAACCGTTGAGTTTTTCAATATTGTGTTCAAGTGCACTCACAAAATGTTCTCCATATGGTTACCGATCGTTCTGCTGTACTAACAGTTGCGCCACGACGATGACTAGGTTAAGAAATATCAGAAAACTCATTATTATTAACATGTTAATTATTTAATTTTAAGTACAAATAGTTGCCTTGTCAATACACACGGCGCTGAATTCACGTGTCAAAATCAAACAACTACAGACACAGAATATCCACGCTATGACAGTCAGGCTGCCTTCGACCACACGATCACTGCCCATCGCGTTGATTCGTGCCAGAGAAGGCGTCATGCCTCCCATCCGCGACATGCTGGCGGAGACTGGCATTACAGAACAGCAGTGGCGGGTACTGAGAGTGCTGGCCGAGTATGGGCCACAAACAACATCCACCCTCGCAGACCGAGCCTGCCTGCTGTTTCCAAGCCTTACGCGTATCGCACAGACAATGAGAAAGAAGGGTCTGATCACGTTGTCACGCGATGACGATGACAGACGGCGGCAGACAATCACCATCACAACAGCCGGGCAAAAAATCATAGATGAGAAAATTGAACATGCAGCACTGATCGTCAAAGGGTTCAAAAAGAAACTGGGCAAGGATAACTACGAACAATTGCTGGATCTATTGGCAATGCTTGATCCCCAGGAAAAGGACTAAACATGATGGAGTGACCTGCGCACATGAAGTACAGGGAATATCGTTGAGATGGATAGCTCACCACCTGACACCCGGAAGGCTGTCAATGTTTTGTTGGTCAAGCTCGAGGGTCACTACCATTTTATCCAGGCGGTTTTCAGATTGATGTACTTATCCAGCGCATGCAAGGATTTATCATGACCGTTACCGGACTGACCAACCCCACCCAAGGGCACTGTATTGTCTGCCCCTCCATACGTATTGACGTGTACTACGCCTGTTCGAATACTGCGAATCATGCGATGAGCACGTGCTAGGTTTGATGTCCACACACCTCCCGCCAGCCCATAGTCTGTGGCATTGGCGATGCAAACAGCCTCCTTTTCATCAGAGAACGGCGTGACCCCAAGAACAGGCCCAAAGACCTCTTTCTGGGTAAGCGTGGCTTCCGCTGTAACACCTGTAATAACAGTTGGTGCCATGTAGTACCCGCCGCTTTGTTCGTGAATGCGTAGACCGCCGGTGGCAATCTCGCCACCCTCACTAACCGCCGTGTCAACAAATTTCAGGTTCTGTATGAGCTGTGTTTCAGAGTTGATGGCACCCACATCATTTTGAAGATCCAGCGGATCACCAATGCGCAAGGCCTCAGCATGACGGGAAACAGCTGCTACAAATTCATCGTGTATGCCGGCCTCCACTAACAGACGAGAACCCGCGATACACACCTGTCCGGAATTACGAAAGATGCCCATAGCGGCAACCTTTGCAGCTTCATCAAGATCCGGTGCATCCGCAAAAACCACATTGGGTGATTTACCACCCAGCTCCAGATAGATGCGCTTCAAGTTTGATCGAGCGGAGTATTCCAGCAAGCGCCTCCCAGTTGCACCAGACCCCGTAAACACCAGCACGTCGACATCCATGGAGATACCCAGGGCCTCGCCAACAACAGCACCCTCGCCGGTCACGACATTCAACACACCGTTGGGTAAACCAGCCTCATGCGCAAGCTGTGCCATACGTATCAATGACAGCGATGCAGTTTCAGATGGCTTGAGTACCACCGAATTACCCACGGCCAATGCAGGCCCGAGCTTCCACGCCCCGATCATAAGCGGAAAGTTCCATGGGATAATGGCACCCACAACACCTACTGGCTCTTTTTGCACAAGCCCCAATACATCATGCGCTGTCGGCGCAATCTCTCCGTAAACCTTATCCAAAGCTTCTGCGTAGTATCGGATAGTGCCCGCAGCGGACCCCGGTTCAGCTTTGTAGGCCATCGCGATTTCAGTACCGTTATCACGAGCACCCAATACGGCAAGCTCTAGTGCATTTTCTTCGATGAGTTCAGCCCATCTGAGCATGATTTTTTTTCGTGCAGCCGGCGCTTGACCCGCCCAGCGACGATCGTTGAACGCTACACGTGCAGCACGAACGGCCTGCTCCATGTCCTCTACATTGCCTTGTGCAATACTCGTCAAAACTTGCCCGTCAACGGGCGACACAACATCCAAGGTCCTGCCATCTGAAGCTGCCATTGACTGACCATCGATAAGATGCAAGCAGGGTGAAATACATTGATGACGTAGTACATCAATATCGTTCTGATTCATGGCGCTCAACGTGTTTGGGAATCGTGAATGGCGTTATCTTCTTGTGGCTGGCGTGCGCGATATTCTTTGATCAGAGTGCGTATGTGTAATGCCAAAACCACGATAATCATTACAAAAATGATGAATGCTATCGGTCGATCAATCATGTCCAAGGGTGTCTTCAATCGAGGCAAGGCCGAACGAAGCTTTACTTCCATAATCCCACCCAGAACCATCCCCAAAATGATGGGCACAATAGGCAGATTTAATCGCTTCAGAATCAAACCAAAGACACCGAATGCAGCACCAATCATACAATCTGTCAGTGAATTTCGGAGTGAGTACACGCCGACTAACGACAATACAAGAATCATCACGCCTAGAAACCGTGTAGGGATACGAATTATTTTTGTCAGAATATTTGTTGAGAACATCAAGAAGCAGATGACCATGATATTCAGTACCAACAGTGCAATGTAGAGCCCATACACAAGGTCGATATTGTTTTGAAACAACTGCGGCCCGGGAATCACGTTGTGTACATAAAACACTGACAACATCATCGCGGTCAGGGCTTCACCCGGAATACCCAACGCCAACAGTGGAATCATGGCAGCAGCGGGTACCGCATTATTTGCGGCCTCTGAAGCGATCAGCCCCTCCGGGGAACCTTTCCCAAATTCTTCCGGAGTACTTGAAGTCTTTTGCGCATAGGTGTAACTCATGAACTGAGCTGTAAATTCTCCGGTACCAGGAATCATTCCCAATATGACACCGAAGCCCGAAGCAACGGTAGCAACGCGCTTGTGCTTCAGTAGTTCTTTGAACCCAGCACTCATTTTTCCGATAACCGGTTTAGCTTCCGGCTTTTCATCAGGCGCTGTGAGCAAAAAAAATGCCTGACTTAACGCGAACAACCCCAACACCACAACAATGAGATTTATGCCTGAGGTCAGAAACGTCATTTCAAACGTATACCGTTGCGTGTAGGTTACCGCATCCAATCCAATGGTCTGGAGAAAGATGCCGAACATGGCCAACATACCAGCAGCAAAAATTTGCCCTCGATGCGCCAGGATGACAAGAATAATTCCCAGAAGCGCTGCAAGAAATATCTCACGACTACCAAACATCGGTGCAATTTTAGCTAGAACAGGCGACAAAAGGATCAGACATACAATACCAAACATCCCCCCCCAGAACGATGCGCTATAAGCGAGTGAGACGGCACGATGTGCCTCGCCTCGTTCAGTCATTGGGTAGCCATCATAAGAGGTTAGTGCATTGACAGCTGTGCCCGGCGTGTTTATCAATACTGCAGGTATAGCACCTCCATACATGGATGATCCATAGATGCCCAATAGCATCGTCAGACCCACAATCGGATCCATGGAAAACGTTGCAGGCAGCAGAATAGCAATGGCCACTGCTGGACCCACCCCTGGAATAGCACCAATTATGACACCCCCTATCGAACCCACCAGAAGCGCAAACAGCACATCCCATCGCGCCAGTAGCTCCAACCCCGCGAGTAAATTGTCCATGTGATATCCCCGTTAGAAATAGATCAGCATGATCTGGCGAAGTCCATCCGGAAGAGAATCATAGAACTGACCCGCTGGCATTTTTACTTGCAAGAAGGTCTTGAACAGCAGGACAATGATAATCGCCACACCGACAGCGCTGAAGAGAATAGTGCGGCTGCGATAACCTACCCTAACCACAAGAAGCAACGAAACGAGAACGGTAGCAGGAAGGTAGCCGATAATGGGTACAACATAAGCGTAACCAACGAACCAAGCTGCAAATTCGATGACTGACAGCCAGAGAATGACCTCTTTCCAGCGACCTTCGATACGTTCGGACAGAATAGAACCTACTAGGTGCAGTGCAGCAAAAAAACACATCCCCACCAATGATACTGCAGGCCAGAACCGCGGTTGGGCCATCATGCTTGAACCAGCACGGTAAGCCGTCTGATCAGTTATCTGTGTCAACAATCCAATGGATAGAACAAAGAAAAACCAAGCAAACACAATATCGCCCGGGCGACGATAACGTTTGAATAATGATTGTAGCGTTTTGATTCGCGACATGAAAAACCTCTTGAGATAAAGCCGTCAACGCAACTTAATTCAAAACAACGATGGCTTTCTCAGCATTGCAAACCAGCCCTTGAAATAGTATCAAGGGCTGAAAAAGCAGGTACTTGAAGATTCGGGACTATTCGGCTAGAACTCCCTCGATATAACCAAGCGTTTTGATATCAGTTTGAATCTGCTCAACAACCTCATCAGCACTTTGCCAATAGACTGCCGCGCCCGTTTCAGTGGCCAGTGTCTGCGCGCGCTCTGACATCATAGTCTTTTGTGCTACGGCAATAATTTTCTCGCGTATGTCCTGAGGAGTGTCCTTGTGCACAAACAAGCCATTCCACAATGCCACGTTGAGCTCGGGCACCAATTCGGCAACCGTTGGAGTGTCAGGTGTCAGCGAAATACGCTCTTCGCCAATAGATGCCAGAATCTTAAGTGAGCCAAGGCAGGGCAAGACTTGTTGCAAGGTTGTATTAATGACATCCACATCACCCGACGCTAACGAATTGCAATCCAGCGCATCAAACGCTGCATCCGCTGCAAATGAGAAGCCCATCTGCTTAGCCAGACCGAAAGTTACCTGCGTGGGTACCAATGGCGCGCCGAAATGTCCCAGCACTACGTCGTTGTCTTGCGCATAGGCAGCCAGAGACTCCATATCGTCGTACGGCGCATCCCCTGATGTGGCGATCACGAAAGGATAGGTCAGAAAGTTCCCCAGAGGCTCGAATGGATCAGGACTCAATTCCGGTATCCCAATCTGCGGACCCACAACCGGTATAGCAATGATGAAAGAGCCGATGGTGTATCCATCAGCAGGAGCCGTAGCAACTTCAACGGCTCCAGGGAAAGGGCCACCGCCTCCGCCTGGTTTGTTAATAACAGCAGCAGGCACTCCATAGGCCTCCTGAAAATCCTCGGCAATCATGCGAGTGAGCACATCTTCAAGATCACCCGGTGGCCAGGGAACGACGAACTCAACCGGCTTCTCAGGATACTCCGCGTGTACGAGAGTGGTGCTACCCACAATCACAAGCGCGAGCGCTATCATCAACAATCGGGGGCTTCTCATTGCAGTATTTTCCGCCTTGGTTCGTTTTATGAAACAACTTTGTAGAAAAAGATTGCCTTGTTAAATAATATTTGTCAAACTATTTCGATTAGGAGCCCATAGAAAACCGTCGATTGCGGTATTGCGCGTGTGGGTTGGCGTCACCCCTTCCTCGATTGAACAAAGCCAAGTCACACGTGTCTGGGTTACAGAGAATTAGGCTAATGAAAGGTTCCAACTTCCTTCAGGAAAACAATGCCCGCCATATGTGGCATCCGATGACATCCCCCGACGACAGTCATACGGCACCGCCAAAAATAATTGTTGAAGCTGACGGGGTTAGCATCAAGGATATTGATGGTCGCAAGGTGGTTGACGGTGTCGGAGGCTTGTGGAACGTAAATTTGGGTTACTCCTGCCAACCCATCAAAGACGCCATAACCACGCAACTTGAAAAGATGCCGTATTACTCAATCTTTCGCGGCACCACAAACGATGCCGCCATAGAACTGTCGTATGAGCTCGCAGAGTTCTTTGAACCAGACGGGTTAAGTAGAGCATTCTTTACCTCTGGCGGTTCTGATTCGGTGGAGACAGCACTACGACTGGCACGGCAATATCATAAATTACGAGGGGAATCGGGGCGAACAAAATTTCTGAGCCTGAAAAAAGGCTATCACGGCACCCACATTGGCGGAGCCAGTGTTAACGGCAACGCCAATTTTCGCGAGGCCTACGAACCATTGCTGCCCGGGTGTTTTCATATTCCGGCACCCTACACCTACCGCAATCCATTCAATGAAACAGATCCTGCAAAGCTTGCGCAGCTGTGTGTCGCAGCACTGGACGACGAAGTCAAGTTTCAAGGCGCCAGCACCATTGCCGCGATGATCATGGAGCCCATTCTGGGCGCAGGGGGAGTCATCCCTCCGCACAAGAGCTTTGCGCCTATGGTGCGCGAGCTATGCGATCGATACGGCATCCTGCTGATTACTGATGAAGTCATCACCGCATTTGGCCGAACCGGTGCCTGGTCTGGATCGCGATTGTGGGGGATAAAGCCTGACATGATGTGCACTGCCAAAGCCATCACCAACGGATACTTTCCGTTTGGAGCCGTGATGCTGGGCGAGAAAATGGTCGACACTTTCGAAGGTAACAAATCTGCCAGGATTGGTCATGGCTATACCTACTCTGGTCATCCAGTGGGCGCTGCTGCAGCACTAGCCTGCCTTGCCGAAACCAAACGATTGAACGTGATAGAAAATGCAGCAGCCAGGGGCACTCAACTGTTTGAAGGCTGTAAGGCACTTCAGGAAAAACATGAACTTATCGGTGATGTTCGTGGAGGGCATGGTTTGATGACCGGCCTAGAACTGGTGAGCGAGCGCGCAACCAAAACACCCATTGACGCCACACTCGCTGCCACCATACAAGACGCAACCTATGAGGCAGGTGCCATGGTGCGAATATCAGGACCCAATATTCTCTTGTCACCGCCACTCATTATTACCGAAGCAGAAACCAACACCATACTCACGGCTCTGGATGCCGGATTCGCAGCTGCCAGAGATTAACATGACTGGAAACTACGTCGCGTTGCTTGGTACCAAAGGCGGACCTGCCATTCGTCCCGGATCTTCCATGCCAACCTCAAGCCTTGTATGCCTGAATAATCATAAGATCGTTGTTGATTGCGGACTGGGTGTAACGCGAGGACTTGTTGACCAGCATATGGCCCTCAAAGAGCTTTCAACGATCTTTATCACCCATCTTCACTCAGATCACTATCTTGAATTGGGGCCGTTGATTCACACCGCATGGACAGCAGGTTTGAACAGCCATGTGGACGTGTGGGGACCGCCAGGGCTGGAGTTGTACTGGGAGAGTTTTCTTAAGTCTATGCAGGCAGACATCAACCTTAGGATCAACGATGAAGGCAGACCTGATCTGGAAACACTGGTACGCATCCATGTTATCGACGCAGGTCATGTAATAGACCATCACGCGATCACCGTTGAAGCCATGCGTGTCACGCATCCTCCACTGATCGATTGTTTTGCACTGTCATTTAAAACAGAAGAAAACCATGTAGTATTTTCCGGCGACACAGCCCCCATGGAGGCACTGGCCGACTGGGCATCAGGGTGCGATCTGCTCATTCACGAAGCGATGCTTGAAGAAGCCCTACCCGCTTTGTTTGCACGCATCGGCAATGGGGACGATCGACTCAGGCAACATTGGATGCGCTCCCATACTCTGGCACACGATGCGGCGCAACTTGCCACTCGCGCTAAAGCATCTGCACTTGCCTTGCATCACTTGATTCCTTCAGACGATCCAGACTTCAAGAAAACGCATTGGCAAGCTGCCGTAAAACCCTACTGGGATGGCGTTCTGTACATTGGCCATGACGGACTTGTCATTCCATTGAATCCAGACGTGATAACAAGCACTGCACACTGACAAGGAAATATCAGCATGCCCCATGTTCATATTGATCATTCACCCGGACTTGGTGACCGGCTCGACATACCGGGCCTTTGCCGCGCACTACGCGATACCGCAATTGCCACTGGTGTATTTCCACTGGCAGGTATTCGAGTGCGCGTCCTTGAGTGCGATTATGCGTTGATTGCCGACGGTAACCCCCAGCACAGTTACCTTGACATCTCAGTGAGGCTACGCGGGGGGCGAGACATGGAAACACGACGAGCAGCGGTTGAACGCCTGTTCGATACCGCTAAGCAAGAGTGCCAATCCTTACTAGAAGAATCTTCATTCGCGCTATCAATGGAGATGCGTAATATCGATCCGGAACTCAGTCCGAAGACAAGCTCTATACGCCGCTACCTTCCTGATGAAGACGGCTGATCGCGTTACACACCCAGCCTTATATCCTCTATTCATGTATCGGACGACATCAATGGCGTCGTCACCACCGCAAGGAGATCCGAGTCATGCCACTACCCGCACCCAATTTCGACCCACCCTTCAACATCATTCGTCTGAGCCATGTGGAACTCGTTGTTACAGACATGGCGAAGAGTCGTGCTTTCTATGTTGACACATTGGGCTTACAGGTCACTGATGAAGATGAAGATCGCATCTATTTACGCGCGATGGAGGAGCGCGGCCACCATTGTCTGGTGCTGAGAAAGGGAGACGATCCACAAGTTGGTGACCTTGGTTTCAAGGTATTTGACGAATCGCATCTCGATCGCGCAGCTCACTGGTTCACGTCGCGCGATCTACCGGTGGAGTGGGTCGAACGGCCGTATCAATCAAAAACATTCCGCACCCGTGACCCACACGGCATCCCACTGGAATTCTATGCCCGTATGGATAGACTGAAACCCATCCATCAACAGTACGCACTTTATAAGGGCGTAAAACCTTTGCGTATTGATCACTTTAACTGCTTCAGTCCCAATGTTGATGAGTCAGTTGCCTTCTATAACGAATTGGGCTTTCGCGTTACCGAATACACCGAAGACGAAGACAGCGGCCGTCTCTGGGCTGCATGGACCCATCGCAAGGGCGGCGTGCATGACATCGCCTTTACCAATGGCCGTGGGCCACGCTTGCATCATCTGGCATTCTGGGTACCCACGCCTCTGAACATTATTGATCTGCTTGATCTGATGTCCACTACAGGCTGGGTCAAGAACATCGAGCGCGGACCAGGTCGACATGGTATTTCCAACGCATTCTTTCTATATATTCTGGACCCGGATGGCCATCGTACCGAAATTTACTGTTCTGACTACCAGACGATTGATCCGGACCTGGAACCTATCCGTTGGGATTTGAAAGACCCGCAACGTCAGACGCTCTGGGGCTCACCTGCTCCAAAAAGTTGGTTCGAACACGGCACCCTCTTCGCTGGCGCAACAGTACGCGATGCCGAGCTCGGCGCTTCACCGATTATTGCACCATGAACACACAAGACTCTAAAAGCGATCGAATCGCCACAGTCTCAGCAGATGGAAAATCCATTTATGGCGTTGTGGTGGAGGGTGGCTTTATTGCTTTATCGCAGGACTTTCCCGATTGGCCCACATTGCGCAACGTGATCCACGATGGTGCACTAAGTCGATTGATAGAAGCTGCAAAAGACAAGGAAATCACGCATCCAAACGGCAGTTTCAATTGGGAAATTCCCGTTCCTGATCCGGAGAAAATTATCTGTGTTGGTGTAAATTTCCCCGATCGCAATGCAGAATACAAGGATGGTGTAGACGCACCACCCAACATGTCGCTTTTCGTCCGTTTTCCACGTTCATTTGTCGGTCATGAAGCGCCACTGACGCGACCACCAGAGAGTATGCAACTGGATTATGAGGGCGAGATTGCCATCATCATTGGCAAGGGCGGCAGACGCATACCGCAGGAGTCTGCGCTAGAGCATATTGCAGCATTGACACTGTGCAACGAGGGCACGTTGCGTGACTGGGTGCGACACGCCAAGTTCAATGTAACGCAAGGCAAAAATTTTGATGGTTCGGGTGCAATGGGGCCATGGCTTGTGCCTTTCACTGATCATGCACAAATCACTGATGTAGCACTTGAGTCTCGTGTTAACGGTGAGACACGACAGTCTGATCGCACTGGGCGAATGCTATTTCCAGTGGCCAGACAGATCGCTTATATTTCCACGTTTACAACACTGGTTCCCGGGGACATCATTGTCAGTGGTACACCTACCGGAGCTGGTGCCAGATTCGATCCACCGCGTTTTCTAGCGCCTGGAGATACTGTTGAGATCACGGCTGACGGCCTAGGAGTGCTCAGTAATGGCGTGAGAGATGAAGTATGTTAACGAACGAACAAATTAGCAACGCCGCCAGCGCATTGTATGAAGCTGAACAGACAGGCGTTCAAACAGGCCTACTCAGCCTGAGCTACTCAGATATGACCCTTGACGATGCCTACGCTGTACAAGCTGCACTAGTGCAACGAAAGGTGGATGCAGGTGCTCGTATTACCGGTCGTAAGATAGGCCTCACCTCAAAGACAATGCAGCGCGCACTCGGGATCGAGACACCCGACAGCGGCGTACTGCTTGACGACATGCATTTCAACAACGGTGAAACAGTACCGCCAAAGCGCTTTATAGAGCCTCGCATCGAAGCGGAAATCGCCTTCATTATGGGATCGTCTCTAGCAGGCTCAGATGTTACCCGCGACGCGGTGCTTTCGGCGACAGAAGCAGTCGTGCCTTCACTCGAGATTCTTGACACCCGTGTCATGCGTAATGACCCGGCAACAGGTCGCGCCCGAATCATTGTTGATACGGTGTCGGACAACGCAGCCAATGCCGGGATTGTCTTAGGCGAGACGCGTCACAGCGCCGATGCTTTTGACTTGCGCACAGTGGGCGCCATCGTCAAGCGCAACGGTATTGTAGAAGAAACAGGGTTAGGAGCTGGCGTCCTGGATGATCCGGTCACCTCGGTACTGTGGCTGGTGCACCGACTTGCTCAATATGGAGATGGGCTAACTGCCGGCGACGTTGTGCTCTCAGGGTCGTTTATCCGTCCTATCGAAGCACCACCAGGTAGTCAGTTCGAAGCTGATTTCGGTCAGTTTGGTAGTGTCACGCTTTCATTTTCTTAGCGTGCTTACTGTGCGTCACCACTGCCTGCCTCACCAGTCAGACCCTTTCATGGTTCTTGGCTCTTTAATGAGATAACACGCTTCATGTCAGCTCCCGTTAATACACTTAAAAAACAACTTGCAGAAGGCAAGACACTTTTCGGCTGCTGGGTCGGGATGGCCGAGCCTTACATCGCAGAGATCACAGCTACTGCAGGATTTGATTGGCTGTTGATCGACGCAGAGCATGCTCCCAACGACCTGCGTTCCATACTGCCACAGCTGCAGATAATCGAAGCCAGCTCATCGCTGCCCATTGTTCGATTACCGGATGATGACTCAACCAAAATCAAACAAGTACTCGATATCGGTGCGCAAAGCCTGCTGATACCAATGATAGAGAGCGCCGAGCAAGCAAAGACGGCACTAAGAGCCACTCGCTATCCACCAGAGGGTTTTCGCGGGGTCGGATCTGCGTTGGCCCGTGCCTCGCGTTTTAACGCAACGCCAAATTACCTCACTACAGCCAACGATGAAATTTGCCTGATATTACAGGTTGAGAGTCGCGCCGGATTGAATGCACTTGATGAGATTATGAGTGTGGAAGGTATTGACGGGGTTTTCATCGGACCATCAGATCTTGCCGCCGATTTTGGCTATCCCGGCCAACCCGGTGCTCCTGAAGTCAAACAAGCAGTCATGGATGCCATCATACGAATTCGTCAGGCAGGATTGACCGCTGGCGTATTAAGCACCGATCCAACCTACATTGAGGCGTGCAGGACGGCCGGTGCTAACTTTATCGGTGTCGGTATCGACGTTACGCTGTATGCAGGGGCAATAAGAGGATTGGCGAAGCATTACAGTCAGTAGCTCGGACTGTTCAAGAACTCCACCAAATCTCCCCTGTCCCATTCTTCCGTGGCGTATCCCACTGACGGCTATGCGCCCACGTCCAAACTCAGTTCGAACCCCAACTCATTTCACTACCTGGCCGCACTTGGATTGTCCAGACTGTTCCAGTTGGCTGCTCGAACCTGTCCACCGTAAACATAGTAGGCCGAATCACCCACCATGACCACGCGCTCTGACCCTGAGCCGAACCCATATCCGAAGTTACCTGCGTCATCCACAGACGCAGCTACCAGCCGTCCTGAAAGGGTCAGACCTGCATCAGTGCCAGTATTTACTTCGATAGCGTGCAAGGCATTGAAACGCCAGTCGTTGTAGTTCCAGGCATCTTCGGGTTCTGGCCGACGCGCAGGCTCAGCGGTGCCCGCAATATCGATACCGAAGGCCACCCGCGTGGCATCCCGACCATTAGCCGGAGGCAGGATAGAGATGGCGCGATGATCGTATAATGCGCTACTGAAGCTACCTCGCTGCCCAAGCAGCAAACTTTGCACCTCAGTAGGGGCAGCAGGATCGGTTACGTTATACAACGATACTTTCACACCCTGCACCAGCGCGCCATCTCGACCGTCACCGCGCCCACCGTCAGGTGTTGGTACAGCATCCATACCGATCCCTAACAGATAGTTCTCGTCGATAGGGTGCAAGTAGTCACTGTAGCCGTCCACCTCAAGCTCTCCTGCAAGCTTTGGATCTGTTGGGTCGCTCAAGTCAAGAACGTAGAGTGGGTCGGTAGAGCGGAACGTCACAAGATAACCGCGATCGCCCAGAAAACGCGAGGCATAAAGCTGCTCACCCGGTTTACCCAGAAAAGCAGGCTGCTGTGCGTTGGGTAGCGTACCGATAGTCTGCAGTATGCCTGCACCATCGGCCCGCAAAATTGAGAGATTCGCTGGGCTGACGCTTCCGTCCTGATTGTCCGACATTGTTACAACGCGCAAATCACCGTTGCTTTCGCTCATGCGGAACGGTTTCTGCAACGGATTCCAGCCCAGATGCCCACTGACTCGGCCAGAGCCTGCGTACTGCAACTGGCTGCCGTTCAAATCAAACTGATGGATATCAGTATCAATGCGTGGGTCGGACCAGGCTTGCGGTACCAAGTCAATAGTATCGAACACACCATCGGGACCGATTTCGACGGGTGCAGGCTGCTCTGCAGGGTAGTCATCGTACTGGTAACGCGTTGTGGCCAGAAAAACAGCGTCTGTTGACGCGTACAGTGTTTCCGAGGCCCCCAGAAAGCAGGCGCTGCTTTGCAAGCTAAGATCATCGGCATCGAACACAGTCAGCGTAATGATGTCTGGCCAGCTATTGCCCTGCCCTACATCAGAGGCCACAAAGCAGGCAGAAGGGTCGACCATGGGGACAGTGGCGCCATCAGAAATACGTGTGTAGCTTGGGAGCGCACTGGACAAGTCAAAGTTCTCAACTGCGTTAAGCCAATCGGCTTCTGTCGGGTAAGCGTAGGGGTCTAGCCCTTCAATATCCGGATAATAGCGAGTAGCCAGGATTAGCCTATCGCCGATAAGTCGGCTTGAGACCACTTGACCATCAAACTCAAGGCGTTGGCTACTAACAGATTCAGGGTTGGTCACGTCCAGTTTCAACAGCGCACCATTGCTCCCTGCCCAACCGCGCGAATAATTCCAAGTGTCAAAGTAGTTGCCGAAACTACTTTCAGACATCAGCACTGAACGATTATCCCCATCTCGATAGAGGAACATGCCTGTAGGGTATCCCTGCGTCTCTATCGCAAACTCGGCAACCACTGAGGCATCAGGTACATCAGGCTGTAGAGAGAGAATGCGTAAGGTGGCCTGCGACTCGGGACCCGTTCCTGGGAATGGTTCGCTGGTCAAGCTAGGCTCGTCGATCAAAACATCATTCGTGCCCTCGTCTATTCCCTCACCCGATTCAATCGCAGGTTCAACAGTCACCACTGAACAGGCGGCGCAGCCACCAAAGTTGTTGTTTTGCAGGATATACAGAAACTCACCATCGTTCTTGACCAGATCAGCTTCATCAACACCCTGCTCCTGTGTATTGGTGGTGGTGAAGTCGCCCGAGCTACCTGTGCTACTGGCAGCAGAATCTGCAGCGCTTTCCACACTGGCAGGAGCCGCCTCAGCGGTATCAGATTCAGCCGATTCAACCGGCTGAATCTGATCGTCTCCTCCAGCACCGTAGCGTACGAACTCCCCAGCCATAGCGGTGCGCCAGGCGTCGTAGAAGGCCTCATTACTGCCAACAGCTCGAAGCCTTGGCTCCGCGTCACTGCCAGTAGAGATACCGTCTGAGCCACCGCCAGAGCCGTTCGCACCACCTGTTACAACCCCATTGTCATCTGAACAACCCGCTAGCGCACAAGCGCTCGCTAGTAACATAGAGCTTGAGATCACTCGCCATCGATGTGTCATTACAGTCACCTTTATCGAAAACCGGTAAGTTGGAGGTCAGCTACGGTAGAAAACGGCGTGGCTGATCAGTTGATTGCTTGAATATTTTGGGATTATATGCCCAAATATACACTGCTATCGGTTTACGTCAAGCACAACTTGATGCCTGCATGTAATGTGCATCACAAAAAAGACCTCGCAAACGCGCATGGAGCCTCATATAGATTTCGTGTCTTTGTTGCTAACTTCTCTCATCGTTACGTTCCAGGAATTGGCCTTTTCGCGTATCCCTCAACCTCCCGATCGACGGCAGATTGCCGGATGAGGCACAGTTATAAACCAACAGCTGCCTTTGGACGTTATGGCAACTTCACGGTCTCTTTCACGGTGGCCCGCAGGGCTATGCCACGCCCCCAAGTCGCTCAGATCTGCGCCGCAACAGCTCAAGCGTAAACAGCAACGCTGCAGAGAGCACCACAAGCAGAGTTGCTACAGCAAGAATGGTCGGATTAATCTGTTCACGTAATCCTGAGAACATTTGTCGTGGAATTGTCCGCTGTTCTGGGCCTGCAAGGAAGAGCACCAGAACCACTTCATCAAAGGATGTCACAAAGGCAAACAACCCGCCTGAAATCACACCGGGGCGAATCAATGGAATTACCACGTCC
>JALZVU010000067.1 GCA_023301795.1 Granulosicoccus sp. | reverse complement strand
CCTGCTTTTTGCGCAGGAATAATATTCAGCAACGCACCCTCAAAGGTATCAAGATCAGTTTCAACGTTACCTTCTTTGGCATTCACTGATTCGATACCCCCGTGGACATCCGGTGGATACCACTCAATCATGCCGGGGTAGTAACGATCCCAGCCTTGTGTAAACAACGCTTGTTTCGAAAACGCTGGCTTGGTGTCAAGGATGGTAATTCGGCTATCGGTGTGCCCTTTCGCTGTCAGGATATGCGCCATCATGGAAGCGCGCTCATAGGGTCCAGGTGGGCAACGGTATGGGTTAGGCGGTGCCACCATGACAATGTTCTGCCCGTTTTCCAGCCTATCCAGTTGCTGTTTGAGCATCTGCACTTGCACACCACCGCGCCACGCATGCGGCGCTATCTCACTGTCTGCCTCAGAGTATCCAGGCAGGCTGTCGTATTGCAAATCGATACCTGGTGACAGTAACAGTCTGTCGTAGTGAATCTGACTGCCATCTGCCATGACCACCACACGCGCACCACGATCAACATCCACTGCTCTCCCCTGGACAAGGCGGATGCCATCCTCAGCGGCCAAAGTGTCATAACGATGAGTGATGGACTCGAATGATCTAACCCCCCCCACGTAAAGGTTGGAATAGAAACAGGAGGTATAAGTGTGCGCATCCTCAATGAGCGTGATATCCAGTTGCTCCGCGGCTTGTCTGGCAAGAAAGCGTGCAGCTGTTGCCCCTCCCGCACCGCCGCCTACAATCACAACTTGTGGTTTGTTCTGTCCTAGCAAAGAGACTGGCACCATGAGTGTTGCAGCACCTACACCAAGAATGGACCCAAACTTCCGACGATCAATCGTGCCCATCTACTTATCCTCTTAGCGATAGCCCCTAAGGATAAACCATATGTGCCGACAACCTGTTGGCAAAAAACAGTAGATAATAGGGTTTTGCCAGCCAAGTCAGAACACTATGCGATCCTGCACGCTCTTATTCATCACTCTGCTCTATTTGACCGCCAGCGTCAGCGTCGCGCAGGATCAAAGCCCAACGGACTCATCGCTATTGGAGGGGCAGACGGCCACCGAGACAAATGCGCAGACGCCTCCCATCGGATCTGAACCAGAAGACGAAGAAACCATCCTGCAAGCTATTCGGCTCAAGGAATTATCGAACATAATAGAGCGAAAAACGCAGGAGCAAACTGAGCTCAGAGTGCTTCTGGAAGGTGCTGATGAGGACGAACTGGTTCAAGAGCGCAGCACATTGACCAACCTCAACCGCGATATTGCAAAGCTTGCCACCACGTTTGAAATTGTTGCGCTAGGCAGTGCCAATACCAGCTTACTGACTGCCGAAGATGATGCCCCCACCGATTGGCGTGAGGATATGATCGAGATTCTTGACCCTCTTGTGCAGTCGCTCAAATCTGTCACCAAACGTCCACGTCAGCTTGCTGAACTGCGCGATGCAATTTTTGTAGCTGAATCCAAACTGGAGGTCGCTGGAGATGCTCTTGACGAGCTACGCACTGTAGACACAGACAAACTCACCGATGCCGCCAGAGAACGTGTCGCGACGCTATTCATAAAGTGGGAAGATCAACAAGAGCAGTTAAATCAGGAGAAGCTGATCAGCCAGTCTCAGCTTGAACGACTAACGGCTGATCAGGAGTCGTTTTTTGACGGTGTATTGCCAGCTACTCGCGCCTTTTTACTCGGTCGCGGTTTAACGCTGGTTGTTGCGTTCATTGCAGCGGTGATAGCGTGGGGGGCAATGCGTTTGCTGTGGTGGTCATACACCACTCGATTTACCACCAAAGAGATGCGACGCAATAAAACCTGGTTCCGGCTACTCTCCTACAGCTACTACTTGTTAAACACGCTGGTCACCCTGGTTATCGTGATCATCGTGCTGTACGTACGTGAAGATTTGTTGTTACTTGCATTGGCAATACTTGTTATTTTCGGTGCAGCACTGAGCTTCAGACAGTTTCTTCCACAATACGTGCGCGAAGCAAGGCTTCTACTAAACCTGGGATCAGTTCGTGAGGACGAACGTGTGGTCTACAACGGCCTACCTTGGCAGGTTATGTCACTTAACCTGCATACCGTGTTGCGCAACCCTGCCCTGGATGGCGTGATCAGACTGCCACTGGATGCCATATCCTCACTGGTGTCACGCCCGGTCAAGAACAATTTATGGTTTCCAAGCAACAGAGGCGACTATGTCATTCTGCCTGGAGACCTATTTGGTCAAGTGAAAACGCAAACACCTGACCTTGTCGAAATCTCGGTTCGAGGAGGTATGTCGATCACCTACACCACCGCTGAATTCTATGCCATCAATCTGATTAATCTGTCACGCGATAAGACGTTCGGCATCGCCGTAACGTTTGGGTTTGACTACGCATTACAGGATATCAGCCTGACTGAACTACCTGCGGCACTCGAGCAGGAAGTACGAAAAGTGTTCGAAGATGCAGGCTACAAGAAAGATCTCAAGGGATTGATAGTGGAACTGGCTACAGCCAACTCCTCTTCACTGGATTTTCTTGTGTTCGCCACACTGGACAGTAAAGTGGCAAAGGACTTTTATAAATTCACCCGACTCATTCAACAATCCTGTGTGGCCGTATCGAACGAGAAAGGCTGGACGATTCCATTCCCGCAGCTTACCGTTCATCAGCCAGAAACCGAAGAGCCGTCCAGTCTCAATGATATACAAGATGATGTGTTGCTGGCTAAGGTATAGACCCGTTCAACTGTGTTGATGTGGTGCCTGTGCTTACTGCATAGGCTGCACCTCTAGGGCATTAGTACCGATGGCAACCACGTGGCAATAGCAGGAACATAAGACACCAGCAACAGCACCGCAATGTTGGTAAACAGAAATGGCAAGATAGCCTTGACCACCGGCATGAGCGGTTGTTTGGCAATATTGGCGCAAACGAATAAACATACGCCCAACGGTGGTGTCGTCAGACCGATCATCAGATTCAACACTGCAAACGTAGCAAAGTGCAGTGGGTCAATACCCACAGCTTGTGCCAACGTTAGGAGCGGCACAAACAGAATAATCAAAGCTGCAATTGTTTCCATGAACATGCCAATGATCAACAACAGTATGTTGATCATCAGGATCACTGCAAATTTGTTATCGGTGATCGAGAGTACGGCATCAGCAATCATCTGCGGGATGCGTTCTGACACCAGGATCCAGCCGAACACATTGGCAAAGCCCACAAGCGCCAATATACCTGCAGAGGAAATTGCACTGTCCACCAGAATGCGGGGAACCTGCTTTATTGGCAATTCCCGATACACAAAAGCCCCGACAACAAACGCATAAATACTGGCAATTACGGCTGTCTCGGTAGGCGTTGCAAGCCCACTGAGTAGTCCATAGATAATGATAACGGTCATAGCCAATGCCCAGAATGCACCCGAGAATGACTTGGCAATCTCACTGGCCCCCAGCCACGGTTGTTTCGGGAAACCTCGACGCCTAGCGATGATGTAAGTAGTAATCATCATGGCAAAACCCATCAGCACACCAGGGACCGCACCTGCCAGAAACATCTTGCCAACCGAAATCCCAGACAACGCTCCAACAATAATCATTGGCACACTGGGAGGGATGATCGGACCCACGGTAGATGAAGCTGCAGTAACTGCTGCCGAAAAATCAGCCGGGTAGCCGGACTTCTTCATACCCGGAATCATTACGCCACCGATGGAAGCAGCATCAGCTACCGCAGTGCCTGTTATTCCACCGAACAGCATGGATGCACCAACATTAGTTAATGCAAGCCCGCCACGTATCCAGCCGACAAGCGCATTAGCAAACCGAATAATGCGTTCGGTGATGCCCCCCTGGTTCATAAGATTGCCAGCCAGAATGAACCCCGGAATGCTGAGCAATACAAAAACATCCAGACCCGCATACATTTTCTGCGGCATGACCACAATCGGGATATCCATCACCAGCAAGTAGCACAACGAGGCCACACCCAGAGTGACAGCTACTGGAATACCGATAAGAAGTGCCAGGAAAAACACACTGGCCAGAACGATGAGACCCATCAGAGATCAGCTTTCCGATTAAGCGCCAGCCCGTCATCTTTGCCCAACAACATTGACACAACCCGAAGCAATGAAAAAACCAGCAAGGAGGCAATCAGTACAAACACCGACAAGTGCACATACGTCATTTGCACTGACATGGCAGGAGATGTCTGAAACGCACCAATGGATACAAATTTCCATGCCGGCATAAGCAATACGGCACACAGCAGACTCGTACAGAGCGCCGATACAAATCGCAGGCGCCTCGGCCATGGCCCGGGTAAGGATTCACAAAAAATATCAACATTCACAAGATCGCCAGAGCGCCAGGCCAAGCCAATACCAAAGGCGCAAAGATAGAGCAAGGCAAATCGGGTGAGTTCTTCTGTCCAGATTGGGGAGACTGAAAATGATCTGCCAAACACCTGGATCAGGACAGCAACAATGAGTACCGTAAAAGCAATTCCGACACAAATACGGCTGATTGCCACCACAACGGTTTCCAATTTATGCATAAACACAGCCTACGGTTAAGCGATTAATCTCATGCACTGTGATACGACTTGACGCAATCAACTTCGTCACTGTGGCACGTTAGTTCTCGACATGAAGCTCCTGCCATCTTCAATGAGGCTGTCGCGTGTTGCCACCAGACAACCTCATCGAATTTTTCAAGCTTTTGTCATAGCCCTAGTTACTGAATAAGGACTCAACGATCGGCTTAATTTCATCAGCCACATTTTTCAGTACCGCCTCTTTAGCAGCAGCCTGAAAGGCTGCACCGTCTACCTCAACAAAGGTCATGCCATTGGCTTCCAGATGAGCCTGATCTTCAGCAAGACTGTCTAACAGCAGACCTCTCTCGTATTCTTGAGCAATTGCTGCAGCCTCCATGACGGCTACCTGATCATCTTCAGATAACTTGGCCCAGCTCGACTCAGCGATGGTCAGGTAAATCCACGAACGCACATGCTCTGTCTGGTTAACGTGACTCTGCACTTCGTTGAAATTGGCTGAACGAATCAGCGCCAAAGGATTTTCTTGTGCGCCGATGACACCGTTCTGCAATGAGGTAAAAACTTCCGAGAACGCCATCGGTGTGGGCGACGCCCCTAGAGACTGCCAGACATCGACAAAAAGCGGCACATTCGGTACACGCATTTTCAATCCGTCCAGTTCGCTTGGTGTCGCAATGGCACGATTGGCAGTAAGATTTCTGGGCCCACGGGCAAAATAGGCAATGGGGCGTATCATGGCCTTCTCAGTGATTTGCGCCTTGATGTCAGCACCAATGTCACCGCTGGCCACTTCGTCCATATGCTCCAGCGACTTATAAGCATAGGGTACCGCCAGCAGTGCAGCCATAGGTGCCCAGTTTTGCAGGCTCTCACCGGTAATCGTCATATCGACTGTGCCCAGCTGCATGCCATTTATCAGATCGATCTCTTTACCCAGAGACTCGTTTGGAAATACTTCCACAGCAATGCGCCCATCCGTTTTTGCACTCAACTCTTCACCAAATCTCACAGCCGCCAGGTGCCAGGAATTTTGCTCATTAGCAAGATGCCCAAGCTTTAGCGTTGTGTCAGCGCTGTGTGCTGCGCCACTGGCAAATGCCACGCAACAGGCAGCAATGAATGACAGAGTATTGTTAGATCGGATTATTTTCATGACTTCTCCTTAGGAAAAAAAGTTATGTGCCTCGGCCAAATGCGTCAGCTCGACTCATTCGGGAATCTCCTTATGTAGTTGCTATGCAGTTTTCAGCTGTGTGGATGGCGGGAACTCTCACGAATCAACCGAGTCAGCTCTGCATGGCTTCAACATTGTCAAAATAGTCCGGATAGCGCGCCAATACTTCCGGAAGTACAGCAAGAATCTCGCGCAAATGTTTACGCATGGCAGTTTGAGCGCGTGCAGGCGATGCTGATTCAATGCAATCCACAATGACTTCATGCTGTTGAATCAACGTCTGCGTTGGGAATTCTTCAAATGTAATGAAGCGGACACGGTCCATCTGCAGTTTGGTGGACTCGAGAAAATCCCACACTTTATGCATTCCGGCAGCATCCGCTAAAGTATGATGGAAATGCTCATCCAGCTCGATAAAATGATTCGCCGATCCCTTCTTACACAGACGTTGCGCCTTTAGCTGGGCACGTAAATCCGCCATCAATGTAGCAGAGGGACGCTTGGCCACTTTAGCGACAATGTCAGCCTCGACCGCCTCACGCACAAAGCGCCCATTCAATACTGATTCAAGATCAATACGCTTAACGAATGTGCCCCGCTGCGGCCGGATCTCCACCAGCCCTTCGTTAACCAGCGTGATTAGAGCCTCGCGTACGGGCTGCCGACTAACGTTGTACATTTTGCCAAGATCAGTTTCGGAAATACTCCCCGCAGGCTTCAGATCGTGACAGATGATGCGCGCACGCAGTATGCGCCTTAGCTGCGGACTCACAGCCAGTAGCGGATCAAGTTGCCATTGATTAGCCTGCGTCAAAGTACGTGCACCAACCTGTTTTATTACGTAGAAACGTAACATACTTGCGCACTGCCATACAAGTATGTAGATTGTCGGGACTTTACATATCGAATTTTTCTGCAGGCACAGCGCTATGAAACAAACGTGGAGATGGTTCGGCCCACCCGACACCATCAGTATTGATGACATTAGCCAGGCAGGTGTTGAAGGCATTGTTACGGCGTTGCACCATCTACCCAACGGATCAGTCTGGACACTGGATGAGATTCAACGTCGACGATCCGAGGTTGCACACTACAAAAATGGCGAGCCCAGCGGCCTTGCGTGGGATGTTGTTGAAAGCCTTCCGGTTTCAGAATCCATAAAACAACAAACTGGCGACTGGAAGCTTCACATAGAAAACTACCTGACCAGCCTAACCCATCTGGCTGAGGCTGGGATCTATACTGTGTGCTACAACTTCATGCCCTTGCTTGACTGGACACGCACAGATCTGTCCTACAAGCTTGGCAACGGCGCTCGTTGCATGCGCTTTGATATCATCGATTTTGCAGCGTTCGATATTCATATCCTTAAACGCCAGAGAGCAGCACAGGATTATCCTGCAGCCATTGTGGAGCAAGCCAATGAACGCTTTCAGGCAATGGATACAGTAGCTCAACAATCACTGGAAAAAAATATAGTTTGTGGTTTGCCGGGCGCTGAAGAAGGTTTTTCACTGGCCTCTCTCCGAGAGCATCTGGCACTGTACGACTCAATATCTGAAGACAAGCTACGGCAGAATTTTATCGATTTTCTGGAACAAGTTGTTCCCACAGCTGAAAAACTGGGTATCAAACTGTGCTGTCACCCCGATGATCCACCGTTCTCCCTGTTGGGCCTACCCCGGATCATGTCCACCGAAGCTCACTACACAACGATGATGCAATCGGTGGATTCATACGCCAACGGTATTACGCTGTGCTCAGGATCTTTGGGCGTACGCGCTGATGTGGATCTGCCCGCCATGATGAACCGTTTGGGAGATAGGGTGCACTTTGTTCATCTGCGCAACGTCACCAGAGAGTCCACGGGTGAAAAAATTTCCTTCCATGAAGCCGCGCACCTTGAGGGGGCAACAGACATGGTGGCGCTTATCCAGGCAATACTCGATGAAGAGTCTCGTCGCGTTGCAGCAGGCAGTAGTGATACATCCATACCATTCAGACCTGATCATGGTCAGGAAATACTCAGTGATCTGAGAATTGCGGGGCAGCCTGGCTATCCCGCTATAGGCAGACTTAAGGGCCTGGCTGAGCTTCGCGGCATAGCTACAGCTCTGTCTTACAAAACCAGTTAACTCACCCATCAGGCCAACACATGTCAGCACAACGATTAACGCAGCTGAGTCAGGCATCTGCCCAGACACAGCTGCCTGACTATTCGCCTGATGAACATGGCGTGGGTATTGTCCATATCGGGCTTGGCGCTTTTCACAAGGCACATCAGGCCTACTACACCGATGTAGCGCTGGGCCAAGCTGGCGGTGACTGGAAGATTGCCGCTGTGAGTTTGCGCAGCACACAGCTCGCTGAACAGCTTAATGAACAACACGGCCTGTTCACACTCATCACACGCTCAGATGAACAAAGTACTGCACGCATCATTGGCAGTATTGATAGTGCATTGTCTGCAAAGCAATCTCCCGATGAGCTCATGGCGCTTTTATGCGATAAATCTGTGCGTGTCGTGACCGTAACAGTCACGGAAAAAGGCTACGGTATAGACCGCCATACACAGGGTGTGGATCTCAACGATCCCGTGATAGCCGCAGATCTTGAAACACCTTCAAGCCCCTCAGGCCTTATCGGTTATCTGGTGCAAGCGCTGGATTTACGTCGGCAACAAAACACCCCACCCTTCACTGTGCTCAGCTGTGACAACCTGCCCCTAAACGGTCAGTTTTTACGCGCTGGCGTACTGGACTTTGCATCACGCACCAACCCAACACTTTGTCAGTGGATAGCCACACAGGTTGCCTTTCCCTGCTCCATGGTTGATCGCATAACACCGGCACCAACGCCTGAGACACACAAGCTTGCCACTGAGCTCACCAGCACCACGGATTTGGCAGCAGTAACATCAGAGCCGTTTCACCAATGGGTCATTGAAGATCACTTTCCTACGGGCAGACCAGCATGGGAGTTAGCGGGCGCCATCTTTACCGATGATGTCAGTGCTTTCGAGACCATGAAGCTGCGTATGCTTAACGGCGCTCATTCAATGATGGCCTACGCCGGCCATCTGTCAGGGCATCGATATATTCGTGATGTCATGAAAGACGACGTTCTTGTTCAACTCGTCAGACAACACATGCAGCACAGCGCCCTGTCAGTCAATGCGCCACAAGGAATCGACCTAGCTGTCTACGCCGATCAACTGGCCGATCGATTTACCAACACAGCCATCGCGCACGAAACCATACAGATCGCGATGGATGGATCGCAGAAAATGCCGCAACGCATATTTGAACCTTGCCTTGATGCTATCAAACACAACCGCTCAATCAGGCCGTTTGCACTGGCCACCGCGTTATGGATTCGATTTTGTTCTGGCAAAACAGATGCAGGCGAGACCTACCCGGTCAACGACCCCCTATCTGATGCATTGATGGCTGCGGTGACAGATTCTGAATCGACCAAGACCAAGGTTGCCGCTGTACATCAGCTAATCGGTGTGGTGCCTGATGAGCTGGCGAACAATTCGTTATGGCACTCAACGCTTGTAGAAATTGTAGATTCCCTGTTCGTGAATGGTGTTGAGATGACGCTTCGTGATGAAGCACAGCGGTGCCAATAATTGAGTTCTATGATCTTCAGATCATTTTACTGATTTATGACTCTTAGATCATTTTACAGTTATATGATCCTTGAATCATATTGCTATTTTATGACTTTTAGACCATACTTTGATTTTATGACTTTAAAATCATACATAGAATCAGGGCAGTCACATGAATCACCTAGCAAGAAGGCCGGCTGATATTGGCCATGCATTGCGCCGCGAGCGCAAGAAAAAACGCCTGACACAGGGAGAGCTTGCCTCGAAAAGCGGCGTTTGGCAGGAAACGATATCAAAGATAGAAAACGGCCTGTCCGGTGCAAAACTCGACACCGTATTCGACCTGTGCGCAGCGCTGGATCTGGAGCTGGTTGTTACCGATAGAAGCCACGGCACCACGGACTTTCTGGAAGACTAGCGTGGGTCGTAAACAGCGCTACACCACGCTCAACGTCTTCTTCAACAGTCGACAAGTGGGACGGATACAGCGTGAGGCGACAGGTGCCATAGCATTTACCTACGCGGATAGTTGGCTAGACTGGCCGCCTGCATTCCCTGTTTCCATATCTCTGCCCCTACGGGACGATAAATTCATTGGCACATCAGTCACGGCCGTGTTCGAAAACCTGTTGCCTGACAACGAGCCCATACGACGACGCGTTGCCGAACGAGTCGGCGCTGTGGGAACCGATGCATTTAGCCTGCTCACAGAAATTGGCCGTGACTGTGTTGGCGCATTACAGTTTCTACCCGACAAAACACCCGCTCAAGCACTGCAACAACTTAACGGCAGAGCTTTATCTGACAAGGATATTGGCAAACTCCTGAAGGAGCTCGATGTCACACCACTTGGTATAAGAGCCGAAAATGACTTCCGAATCTCCATCGCTGGCGCACAGGACAAAACAGCACTGCTACGTCATAACGACCAGTGGATTGAGCCTGCAGGGGCCACACCAACCACCCACATCATAAAACCTCAGATTGGCACATTGTCCAATGGAATGGATTTATCCACCAGCGTAGAAAACGAATACGTTTGCATGAAGCTCATGGCAGCGTTCGGCCTCCCGACAGCTGCCGTGGAAATAGCGCAGTTCAATAAACAAAAAGCGTTAGTCATTGAACGCTTCGACCGCAAATGGACAAGTAGTGGTCTGTTAACAAGACTACCTCAGGAAGACTGCTGCCAGGCATTGTCTATTCCGCCAACGCGTAAGTATCAAAGTGAAGGCGGCCCCGGAATCGTCGATATCATGACAATCCTGCGCGGT
>JALZVU010000066.1 GCA_023301795.1 Granulosicoccus sp. | reverse complement strand
CGCACTGCGCCGCGATCTACAAAAACTGCTTGACAGCGGCATTGAAGCACTCACGATTGCCTTGTTTAATGCTTACGTCAACGATGCACATGAACACCGCATAGCGGATATTGCACGCGAGATGGCACCTGACATTCCTGTGTCAACCTCTGGCTCCATTATGCCGGAGATGTATGAATACGAGCGCACCGAGACCACGGTGGTTAATTCCTATGTTCGCCCCGTGGTGTCGCGCTACATCGATAACCTGCAACGCGAGCTAAAAGCACGTATGGGCGACAACCTCATGCTGCAGATACTACGCTCCGATGGTGGCTTGTCTTCATCACAATCAGCCATGGATATCCCTGTGAATCTGCTCATGTCTGGCCCTGCCGGTGGGGTCAGTGGTGCATTATGGGTAGCAAAGCAGGCTGGCTTTCAAAACCTGCTGACGTTTGATATGGGCGGCACATCCACAGACGTTGCTCTCATCCAGAACGGCACAGCACGCACGCGCCGAGAAACTCGCGTGGCGGATGTCACGGTTCGTGCACCGTCCATTGATGTGCGCACCGTGGGCGCAGGTGGAGGCTCCATTGCGTATGTTCCCGATCTTACCAAAGCACTCAGAGTAGGCCCACAGTCGGCAGGCGCTGTACCAGGACCCGCAGCGTATGCCAAAGGTGGTGAAGCGCCGACGGTAACCGATGCCAATGTGGTTCTGGGCTACCTGCCTGCCGATGCCCGTCTGGGTGGCGACATGCAGATCAGTCATGAGCTGGCCAGCAAGGCGGTTCAAACCGTGGCGGACTCTCTGGGTATATCACTGGAAAAAGCGGCCGAAGGTATTGTCCAGATTGTTAACGAAAACATGTGCGGCGCCTTGCGCCTGGTCTCTGTGGAGCAAGGTTATGATCCTCGTGATTTCGCTCTCATGGGATTTGGTGGTGCAGGACCCTTGCATGCCAATGCCATCGCTCGTTTAATCAACAGCTGGCCTGTGATTGTGCCACCCGGCCCCGGTGTGCTGTGCGCTTATGGCGATGTAACAACACGCTTGCGCAATGAGGCCAGCCAGACATTTGTCACACGCTTGAGCGCCACATCCGATAGTGATATCACGCAGCGCCTGCAATCATTACGCGATCAGGCAGCTGAAGCGTTAAGCACTGAGGGCGTACCGCTGGATCAGCAGGACGTCCTGTTTGAGGTCGATATACGCTACGCCGGTCAGGGCATGAAACTCACCATTGCCACCACACCCGAGCAATGGAACAGTGATGGACTTCAAGGGATCACTACAAGGTTCGACGCCGAACACGAACAGCTGTTCACTTTCGCGCTAGATGCAGAGCACGAACTGGTGGCACTGCGCGCCGTTGTACAGGGACAAGAGCGAGCGTTTTTGAATACAGAGGCCAACCAAGGCGATTCGACCGTCGATGCAGCAGCTGTATTATCACAGACCAAAGTCTATGCCGATGGTGAATGGCACGACGCAACCATCTATGAGCGCGCAAAACTCAAACCCCAGAACAACATTACCGGACCTGCCATCGTCAGTGAAATGGACAGCACAACACTCATCCTGCCAGCACATACGGCGATCGTGGATGACGCCGGCAATCTGATCATCACGCCTGATGATTTTGTCAACACAACAACCCCCAACACAGGAGCTTAAAATCATGGTCGCTACCATCATAGAAACACACCCAGCTCCTTTTAACCGGATTCCCGTAGATCCGATCACGCTGGACATTGTCGAGAATGCGCTACGCAACGCCCGTAATGAAATGGATGCCGTGCTGTTCAGAACAGCCATGTCACCCGGTATTCGCGAACAACACGACGCCTTCCCACTGATCGCCAATGAAGAGGGCAAGATGGTTGTCGGTCAGTTCGGCTCTTTTCTGTACGGCTTCATGCAAGGCTACGAAGGCACTATTGAGGAAGGTGACATCTTCCTGACCAACGACCCCTACTCCTGCAACGGCGCAGTCAGTCACCTCAACGACTGGCTACTGATGATGCCCATTTTCCACGAGGGACGTCTGGTCAGCTGGGCAGCCATGTTTGGACACATGACCGATGTGGGTGGAAAAGTACCTGGCTCTCTGCCTACTGATGCCAAGATGATTTATGAGGAAGGCATCATCATCCCGCCCAGTAAAATCTATCGCGGTGGTGAACTCAACAGTGAACTCTTGAATTTGCTGCTTGCCAATTGCCGCATGCCAGAATGGAACAAATCTGACTTCTTTGCCATCATCGCAGCCCTTCGTCTTGCCGAAAGGCGCGTGCGCGAGAACATTGCACGCTTTGGCACAGATACTTATATCTCAGCCATGCAAGACATGCTGGACAGAAACAAGAGTGCCATGGCTGCAATAATCCAGATGATTATTCCAGAGAACAAGGCCTACTTTGAAGACTGGATTGATGATGACGGAATGGGCAACGGTCCCTACAAGATTGCCTGTACATTATGGCGTGATGGAGAGGTTGCCTATTTCGACTTCACAGGCTCTGACCCTCAATCTTCGTCATCAATAAACTTTCTGCTGAACGAAGAAATGTTCAAAATGTTCTTTGGCGCTTTTACCATCAACCTGTTTGATCCGCAGATTCTGTTTAATGATGGCTTCTATGATCTGGTGGATGTCCATATTCCAGAAGGCAGTATTCTCAAGCCAAAGAAACCTGCAGCGCTGTCATGTCGCACCCACATGTTAGGACGCATATTCGACTTGATGGGCGGACTGTTGGGGCAAGGTGCTCCTGATGCCCTGAATGCAGCAGGCTTCTCTGACAGCCCCCACTTCATGTACTCAGGCTTTGATAGCAATGAAGAGTGGTACCAGCTATTTCAAATTGGCTTTGGTGGTATCCCCGGCCGCCCCGCAGGCGACGGACCTGACGGCCATTCATTATGGCCTGCCTTTACCAACGTACCCAATGAATTTCTCGAGGCCTACTTTCCATTGCGTATACGTGAATACTCCACCATTATCGATTCTGGGGGTGCCGGCTTGCATCGCGGTGGCAACGGTATCCGCATCGCTTATGAGATGCTGGAACCCGGAGAAATTTCCATTCATGATGATCGCTGGCTGACATCACCATGGGGCGTGAACGGCGGAGAGCCTGGCACCCGTTCTTCCAAAACACTTAACCGCATTGATGGCACCGTCGAAAACTTGCCCTCCAAATGCGATCGCATTAGTGTGCAACCTGGCGACATCCTATTTTTTGATACATGGGGCGGCGGCGGCTGGGGTGATCCTCTGGCACGTGATCCAGCATTGGTCATGGCTGACGTCAATCGGGCTTTGGTCTCTGTTGATGGCGCAAAACGCTACGGCGTCGTCATCGTTGATGAGCAAGTGGATGAAGCTGCTACTGCAGCCCTGCGCACCAGCATGGCAAGCGCCCAGACAGGTACTGAAAAGCAACTGTTCAATCGAGGGTTCACCTCCATTGAAGAGTTGAAGTCACGATGTCTTGCCGAGACTGGGTTTGAGCCACCAAAGGCTCCACGCTTTGCGGCACATACAGCTCGCACACAAGCCAGCCATTAAACGCTCATGAGCGAATCACTGGATAGTAATTACGCCCGTGCAGGCTACCACGCACCACAACGCTGGGGCCAACGCCCAGCGTTGTTGCTGGTGGATTTTGCTCAAGCCTACTTTGATGAGACGCAACCTTTGTACGGCGGTGAAGGGTGCCAAACGGCACTAGACAATGCAATCCGTCTGGTGCCCAAAGCACGCGATGCAGGGATTCCGATTATCTTTACCGAAGTTATCTATCAACCAGGCGGTGGCAACGGTGGTGCATTTTTCCATAAAGCCGGTGCCGCTCTGGCCTGCTTTGAAGAGGGACGCGACTCCCAACGTCTGGCTGATGGCCTCAGGATGGAGGCAGACGACATCCTGATATCCAAACAATACCCCAGTGCATTCTTTGGAACCTCTTTAGCATCAACTCTTCACTGGTTAAAAATTGACACCGTTTTACTGGCAGGCGTGACCACCTCAGGCTGTGTCCGTGCAAGTTGTGTCGATAGCATGTCGCATGGATTCATTACCGTTGTAATCAGTGATGCTGTGGGTGATCGCGCGCAAGGGCCGCATGATGCCAATCTCTATGATATGAACGCTAAATATGCCGACCTTTGCACGACAGAGGAATCGATTAAATGGATAAATTCATTGGCTCAGCAATCCTTAACGTAATCAGGCTACACAACCCCAATAACCCACCTATGCAATACTGGTCCGGAATGATTCTTTACTGGCGCCAAGATTGAAAGCGTTCAGCGTCTTCAGAGCAACAGCTTAACGAGGTAATTCATGGCGTCACTATTATCGATAGTCATCGCAATCGGGGTGCTTCTTGCCCTGGCTCTAGTTGTTTTCTGTGTTGTCAAATGGTGGAACCTGCGAGTTATTGGCGTCACACCTGTTCCACTATTCACGTTCATCGCCATATTGTTTACCTCCGGGCTTGATGTAGGACTCATCATGTTTCCGTTGAGCGAATTTGCTACTTACGCTGATACAGCAACCTCACCCGAATACGGATTTACGAATCCACTGGCCATTGAATTTGGCTTCTGGGGCTTTCTTATCTGGGGCTTCTATTTTCTCACCAGCTTCTATTTCTGCGTCATTGAACCCCGTGTGAAGTTTTTCCAGATCCCGTTTGTCAAAGTACTGAACAATATTGTTATTGTCGGCACCTGTGCATTCACTGCCAGCCTGTTTCTCATCTACTTGCCAGGATATATACCTGAGATCGGTGATGGAGAAAGCGTTGTAGTGACGTTTTACGTCATTGTGTTTTGCGTCATTCTCGCTGCAGCGTATTCCAGTACTGATATTCGGTTCGTGAAAATTCTCAGCGTTGGTTCCACCTGTCTTTTCATGGCATTGATTGTCGGCATGTGGGTTTATGCAGGCATTGGCCCAGGCGAGATGGCCAGTAATCTGGGGCTCATTGGTGGCTATTTTTCCAACCTGCATGAGTTTGTATTACCGATCAATGCTTATCACGAGTTCTATCTGTTCTGGTGGTTTGCCTGGTCCATCATGATTGGCCAGTTCACATCACGCTTTGTGGGCGGAATGAAGACTCAGCATCTACTACTGGCATTGCTTATCATTCCATCCATTCCACTGGCCATCTGGTTTTCAGTGCTGTACTACTACCATGCCAACGACATCAGCACACAAGGTGTTCTCAACATAGCGATGGTGATTGTCGGCATCACATTTGTTGTCAATTCTCTGGACAGCCTGATACGACTTTACTCGGACAACCTGTCAATCACCACAGCGCGTTTTGGCAAGCTTACCTATGTCGGGGGGAACGTTGCCGTGCTGTTTGGCTTAACGCTTCTGTTTCAAAGCCAGTGGCTGCAAATACAGTGGATCGGCGCTATCGTTGTCGGAATCTATCTCAGCTGCGTTGCCTACATTGTGTTTACGCGACACCATCAGATCATGGACATCGAAAGCTCTCCAACAGAAAACACACTGGATTTCACCAAGATCGAATCTGCTTGATAAAATCAGTCAGGCGTCTTCGGGCTGGAGCCAGCGCGATAAATACCTGTAAACTCAATAGGCACTTCTCTGAACGAAAACACTATCGGTTGTCGTTCCCGCCAAGGAGGGGATCCACGTATTTGTATCACTGGATTCGCGCCTTATACGGCCTAGACTGGACTATTCATGAAATGCAAAAAGGATTGGGTGATTTCATGAATAATCCAGCCTAGTGCTGAATCTCAGTAGAGCTTATCCGACATGCCCAACCTGCTTCACCCACACCTTGATCTAGCTGGCAAAATTCGCCCGGGGCTGGATATCCTGGCAAACGAAATAATCATTGCGTTAAAAAAGCGGACACGCTTTCCGCTGAACGCTGCCGTGTATAAAGCAGGTCTGGTCCAATCCAGACCTGATGTATCACTACTGCATCATGTGCTGGGGAATATCGAACGCTGCCATGCTGAGCTTGGCCGTTACACTTTTGCAGCGCAAGAAGCATTCACCCCCGTTAGTGATGTGCTGCCCGCCATCGATCGTCCTCTGCCCTATAGCCCGCTTCATTCTATGGACAGTGGTGTCGGCGATCAGATTATCGCTTTCTACCAACAACTGTTGCAGCGATGTTGCGAACCAGGCGAGGACACCGAAACATTTGGCGAAACGGTCACATCCGATGTCGTTGCGCTACTGGCCATCATGGAGCGCGTGAATCTAGGAAAATCAGTAGCCGAAGCCAAGTTCCTCGAACAACCTCAGGCATTTATCGATACCGCTGGGGACAAAGACGCCATGCTGGGCCTGCTCGTCAAAAAAGACCGCGAAGCCCAGGTCATGGAGCTGGCTGTCAATCTGGCGACACGCTACGAGCTAGGTGACCAACACGCTATCGATACCTTTGAGTTCATGATTCGCACCACCATTGATATCGAAATTGATTACCTGCGCATGCGTATAGACGCAGCTCGCTGATACAGGCATCATTCGGCCACTCGGGGCCGCTCTGTGGGACACAGTCATATCGCCTTCCGAGCCACCCATTCATTCTGCACAGCTTTGCTGTGTGGCAAGTTCGAGCAAACGCGATGATTATCACTTTACTGGATGGCGGCATGGGGCAGGAGCTCATTGCACGCTCCGGTGTAACCACATCACTCTGGTCCGTGCAGTCTCTACTTGATGATCCGGATCTTGTTAGGCAAATTCACACTGACTACTTTAACAGCGGCGCCCAGATTGCCACGACCAACACATATTCCATTTTGCCCGACAGGCTGGAATACCATCAGCTGCTCAGCCAGATGGACAAGCTTCAGCGCTTGGCTTGTACTCAGGCAGTGAAGGCTCGTGATGCTCACGGCAGTGGACTGGTGGCAGGCTCACTCGGCCCACAAGGATTCTCCTACCAGCCGGACGAATGTCCGCCCGCAGAACAAGCCGCAGAGATCTACCATCAGGTCTGCAACATTCAAAAAGAATATGTCGATGTGTTTCTGGCTGAAACAATGTCATCAATCGATCAGGCGCGCGGCGCGCTTATGGCCATGAGTACGCAAGATAAACCTGCCTGGATAGCTTTTTCTGTTCTTGATACCGATGGCAGCAAGCTTCGCTCCGGCGAGCCATTGTCCGATATTCAATCACTTATCGAAGAATACTCACCAGAAGCTGTGTTAATCAATTGCTCTGCCCCTGAGCCTGTGTCTGTTGCCGTTGCCATCATAAAAGATCTTGCGCCAGCCACAGGCGCCTATGCCAATGGCTTCACCTCAATAAATGCTGCCTTCAACAAGGTGGGCGCCACTGTCGACCTACTAGAAAAACGCACCGATCTGGGCCCCGATGCCTATGTCCAGTTCGCTAAAAGCTGGGCGGCTGATGGTGCAACGATTATTGGCGGTTGTTGCGAGGTCGGCCCTGCGCATATCCAGGCACTAAAAGAACACTTTCATAAACTCTGATTGAGTTAAGGGCTTGAGCCTTGGGCTAGTTGCCTGTAACCTGACGAAATGTTGTAACGTTACCGGTAACGTTCTTGTTAGTTCAGGTTTGTGATCTGCAGTATTTACACAGGCCTGAGCACTTCTTTGATGTAACAGAGGTCGCTCTATGTCGCCAGATTCACCACCGCTCATACAAATGCGGGGCATTACCAAACGCTTCGGCGGCGTCACCGCGCTCGAGGATGTTGACCTTGAACTGAATGCAGGAGAAGTGCTAGCCATCGTTGGCGACAACGGCGCCGGCAAATCCACACTGATTAAAATTCTTACCGGCGTGCTGCGCCCCACCACAGGTACCATCGAACTCAACGGTCAACCCTTGACCATGAACAGCCACTCTGACGCAATCGAACACGGCATTGATGCGGTTTATCAAACACTGGCACTGGCAGATCATCTAACGCCAGCTGCCAACATGTTTCTGGGTAGTGAGCTGACCCGGAAATTTCTTGGACTTGAAGTTCTCGATAACCGGCGCATGCGTGAAGAGGCTGAACGCACACTCCAAGAGCGTCTGGGTGTCACGCTGCGCAGCATGGACGTCTCTACTGACAGCCTCTCGGGCGGACAACGCCAGGCTATAGCCATTGCTCGCGCTGTCTATCATTCAGATCTGAAAGTGCTGGTGATGGACGAACCTACTGCGGCTCTTGGCCCGCGTGAGACGGCCCGCACACTCAAATTGATAGAAGCTGTTCGAGAGCAAGGGCTGGGCGTTATCGTCATATCGCATAGCCTCGATGATGTCTTTGCGATATCCGATCGCATTCAGATAATGCGTCGTGGACGACGTGCCGATATGGTTAACACGCGCGACAGTGATACCACCAGCGTACTGGGAATCATGGTCGGCGCATCGGCTGAACAATCGTCAGCCGATGGAGCATCAGCGCATGAGTGAGCAAACTGCAGAACTGGCCAAAGGCCTGTCACGCCGGGAAAAGCTGGATCGCTACCTGTCCTTGTTGGGACCGATGGTCATGATCGCAGCTCTGTTGATCTTCATGGCACTACTGGAGCCTGCGCGTTATTTTCGCGTCTCCAACTTCGACATCATCCTCAAGGATGCTGCACTCTATATGCCCATGGCCATGGCCATGACATTGGTAATCACAACGCGCGGCATCGATCTATCAATCGGTTCAGTGGCGGCACTGACCGCTATCATCATGGGCTATATGGTGAAATCCTACGGCTTTCCGTGGTGGGCGGGTGTGTCAATCGCCATCAGTCTGGGAGCTCTGTGCGGGCTCATCAACGGACTGATCATCACACGACTTCGTGTGCCGGATCTTATCGGCACCGTTGCCATGGATCTTGTCTACCGCGGTTTGGCGTTAGTACTTGCCAAAGGCGTTGTACTGTCACGTTTTCCTGAAGAGATAGTGGCAATAGGGCGTGGCGCTATTCCTGGCTTCCTGCCAATACCGGTTGTCATTGGCTTGAGCACACTGGTTCTCGGGTTTTTCATTTATACCCGCACGCGTCTTGGACGTTATGCCATCGCCATAGGCTCAAATCCAGAAGCAGCTGAACTCACCGGAGTCCCTGTTAATCGTTACAAGGTTTATGTTTATGTGCTGATGGGCGCCATGGCAGGACTGGCGGGCGTGATGCTGGCAGGCAAGCTCAACGCCATTCAGGCAACCTCGGCACCCTTTTTCAACCTTCACGTTATTGCAGCTGTTGTGGTTGGCGGAACATCGCTGTTCGGTGGGCGAGGCTCCATCGTCGGATCATTGGCCGGCGTGCTGTTACTAGCCATGATGCTCAACGCTCTTGTCACCCTGCGCATTGAGTTCTTCTGGCAGTCCGTAGCCTCAGGCGTTGTCATCATCTCTTCAGTAGCGTTCTATACCTGGATGCAACAAAAAGATCGGGATGGACAAGGCGGCTTCATGGAAGCTCTCGCCTCTCCCGAGAATCGTCGGCTTGGCAAGTTCTTACTGATTCTGGCTATGATTATCGGATCGCTATTTTTACTGGGCTATATGTTCGCAGGCGACACGACAGCCGTTCGTTAGCGCACTAATCTGGATTATTCATGAATAAACCAGATTAAAGAATCACGTTATTATTTAAAATTCCTACCTACCCATACAGCGATTTTTATCGCATCACCAGCAGGCACATTGATCTTCACCACCAATAGAGCAAAGCGCAATGTGTCTGCATTTTTCGAGGAAAAGAAAACCCATGAGATTCACCACAACACTTATCAGCACAGCTGTGCTGGCAGCAGCTCTTGGCAGTGTCACACCCGCCTGGTCCGACACGCTACCGTTAAAGGAACTGCCCGATATCGCTGAGCGTGATTACTGGTTCCCAGAAGAAGTTAACGTACCTGGCACGGTTGAAACGCTTCAGGAAGTGGTCGCCACCGATGCAATTCCACTCACCGTAGAGCAGGACGGGCCTGTACGAATTGCACTGGTCTATCCTTCAGCAGATGTTTCAGATTTCTGGGCTCGAGCGTATCTAGCGTTCACCCAAAGAATGGATCAGCTAGGCATTGAATATGAGACCACTGAATTCGCTTCGCGCCAGATTGAGCACTCACTGCAGAGCACGTATACCGAGCAGCTGCTGCAAGACAGCGATCTATATGACTTTGTTGTCTTCGGTCCATCAGAGCTTGCCACTCAAGCAGACAACATTGATCGATTGTCAAAAAGTGAAGACTTCAAAACCTTTGTCTGGGCATTTCATACCCCACTCAAGCAATTCGAAAAGCAACCTGCTGGATGGTTTGATTTCTCATCCACATTGGGTGCTTTGAACATTTGCGACTACATGGCAGAACGACTGGGTGATGACGTCACCTACGCACTGATTCGAGGAATACCGGGTATCACTGACAATCAGCGTTCAGGTGATTTCAAAAAATGTATTGAAGAGAAAGCTGGCTGGAAGATGGCCTATGAGCACTATGGCGATTACTCTCGCGAGGGCGGCTTTGCCGGCACCAATCTGATACTGCAGGCTTACCCTGAAGTCACCGTTATCCACAACGCTAATACCGCTATGTCTATGGGCTCAATGGAAGCCTTGATCGGTGCTGAGCGTGAAGACGATATTTTCTCAACAGGCTGGGGTGGCACCGGACTTGAACTGGACGCCATTCGCCGCAAAGAGCTAAATGCGACACCTATGCGCATCGGTGATGATGTGGGTGCAGCAGCGGCAGAATCCATCAAGTATCACCTGGAAGGACGTGAAGCTGAACTACCGTTGGTATTCATGGGCCGCATTCTCGTAGCGCATGATGAAATGAGCGATGAGCAAATTGGCGAGCTTGAGCAAGAGGCGTTCAGATTCTCAGGTGTTGGTGCACTGGAGCGATAAAACCTCTGAGCCTGTTTAGCAAGAGTTCTCTCTTGCTCGACTAGTTCACCCGTCGTGCTAAACGACAAAGCGCGCACTCTCGGCGCTTTGTCGTTTCATACAGCTGATCAAGACAAGTGACTAAGTCTGTCAGCTGAGTCATCAGCAGAAAAATTATCGCCCTCTGCAATCAATCAACAACGCCTAGCAACAACGAATTACCCATCATGCCAGCTGGCTTGTCCAAGCCCATAAGCTGGAGAATAGTCGGCGCAATAGCCGGCAAGCCATTGCCATTTCCCAACTCCCAGTTCTGGCTATCTGAGACAACACAAGGCACAGGAAACGTCGTGTGCTGCGTATGAGGCTTGCGACTCACAGGATCCACAAGCATGTCAGCGTTACCGTGATCAGCTGTTAGTACTACCGAATAGCCATGCTCCCGGGCTGCTGTCCACATCCGTCCCACCATGGTATCAACAGTCTCAACCGCCGCGATAACAGCCTCTGGCACACCGGTATGACCCACCATGTCACCGTTGGCCAGATTCACGACAATAAGCCCAGCAGCAGCTTCTTCAATGGCCTTCACTATACCGTCGGTAATGCCTTCGGCACTCATCTCAGGTTGAAGATCATAGGTAGCAACCTTGGGCGAATCCACCAACAGCCGCACTTCATTGGCAAGAGGCTCATCCCTTCCGCCGTTAAAGAAGAACGTAACGTGTGGGTACTTTTCTGTTTCCGCAGAACGAATCTGCATGATGCCCGCATCCGACACCGCTTGGCCTAAAGTGATACCGGGCTCATCACGGGTAAACGCACAATCGAATGGGTAGCTTGATTCATAGCGCGTCATCGTCGTCAGCGTTGCCAGAGAATACTCAGGACGCTCAAAGCCCTCAAAAGAATCAAGTCCGATGGCCTCACTCAACTCTCGCGGTCTGTCGTTACGAAAGTTAAAGAAAAATACTTCTGTGTCAGCATCCCAAAGCTGATGAGCATCCAGCACGGTAGGAGTAAGAAACTCATCGGTTTCCTGATTTTCATTAGCAGCTTGAAGCGCAGCCTCAAGATCGCTTGCACGCCGTCCCTGTCCACGCACCATAGCCTGCCAGGCAAGCTCAACCCGATCCCAACGTTTATCGCGGTCCATAGCGTAATAGCGCCCTGAAACTGTCGCAACCAGGCCACCTGCATCACTCAAGTCAGGCATCACGCGAGCCATGAATCCGGCCGCACTGCCAGGTGGCGTGTCACGTCCGTCGGTAATGGCGTGTAGAACGGGTTTAACACCATTGTCTTTGCACAAGGCAATCAGCGCCAATAGATGATCCGTGTGACTGTGAACTCCACCGTCTGATACCAAACCAACAAGTTGCAACGCCTGCCCCTTGGCCTGGCAGCGCGCAATCATTGCAGCGATGGCTTCGTTATCGTTGAAGGTACCATCGTCAATGGCATCACCGATTTTCACCAGATCCTGGCGCAACACGGTGCCAGCCCCAATGCTTAGATGGCCGACCTCCGAATTACCCATCTGCCCTTCAGGCAAACCCACAGCACGCCCGGAGGCCTCTAACAGACAGGTTGGATTGTTTGCGTAAATCTGATCAAGGTTGGGCGTACGAGCCAACGCCACCGCATTATCAAGCTTGGATGGATTGACTCCAATCCCGTCCATAATGACAAGTAGCACTGGACGCCTTGGAGGCAATACATTCTCAGGCATGGTTAATTAGTCCTTGGTAGGTTTGCCCTGATCAGGCGTCAAACTGGATGAGTCGGGCGCATCGCTCGACTCATCACTGTCGGTCATGCTGTTTCGGTACACACCATTGGCATCTGGCTTTTTAATCAGCGCAGGGGCAACACTACCCGGCTTGGCGCTGGCAGCCTCATCTGCTTGTTCATCATCCTTGGTGCTCGATGACGGAACGGGGGGTTCGTACTCCGGCTCATGCTTTTCATTTTTGGGTGAGCCCTTGGCCGCACCCGCAGCCAAACCAGCGCCGCCGGGACCTGAACCTGTCGGTGCAGGATCAGTAGGCTCAGGCTCATCGTCATCCTCATCATAGCGTTTGTCACGTGCCATCCCTGCAGCCTGCATCCGCTTCTGATACTTGCGTGAGAATACAATTCCGACCTCGTACAATAACCACATCGGCACCGCTAACAAGGTCTGAGAAATCATATCGGGTGGCGTCAGAAACATTCCGATGACGAAGGCTGCCACGAACACATAGGGCCGTATTTTAACCAGCTGATCAGGTGTTGTAATGCCAACTGCCACGACAAGGACTGTTGCAACGGGCACCTCGAACGCAATGCCAAATGCGAAGAACAACGTAATGACAAAATCCAGATAGCGGCCAATGTCGGTACTGACCGTAACCCCCTCTGGCGCCACGCTGGTAAAGAATCCGAACACAAGAGGAAACACAACAAAATAGGCAAAGGCGACACCGGCGTAAAACAGACCTGTGCTAGAGACAAGCAACGGCACTACCAGCTTTTTTTCATGAGCATACAAACCAGGCGCGACAAACGACCAGATCTGATACAGCAGATACGGCACCGCTAAAAACACGCACAACATCAACGTGAGCTTAAAAGGGATGAAGAATGGAGCCGCAACGTCGATCGCGATCATCTGACTATCGGGCAAGTGCCTGAGCAAAGGCGCGGCCAATGCGGTGTAGATCTTGTCAGAGAACCAGAACAGACTAAGAAACAGGATGCCCACTGCCAGCAACATCTTTAGCAGCCGGTCACGCAGCTCTACCAGGTGCGACAGAAAACCCTGTTCCAGGTCAACAGAGGAATCAGGTGACGCCATGATTACAGCCTATTTCAAACGATACGTTCATTGGCCGTCCGAGTCATCGGTACCGGTACGTTTTGGGGCAGATGGCTCGGCAGCATCAGGCTTGCCGGCCGCAGCTTTAATGGTACTTGGCGTTGAGCTACTGGCGTTAGCCGTCTGAGATTTGCTGACACCGACAGTCGAGACGTCCTCACGGGAACCACTCGAGCTTTCTTCTGCGCCAGAGCGCTTAGAAAGTGTTACGTCCGAGTCAGATGCAGGCGTATCGTCATTTGATTTCTTGACGACAGATTTTGCATCACTGACAGTGGTTTCCAGTTCAGCCAAACCTTCTTTCGCACTTTTAACCACACTGCGGCTAGTGCTCTGAAACTCGGTCTTGGCGGTGGACACCATGTCTTTGAGCTCGTTGATCTGCTCGCGTTGATCACCGATGAGTTTTTTCAGATCCCCCGATTCAAGCTCAGAGGCAAGATCTGTTTTTACCCCTCGCACAAAACGTTGTAGCTTTGCGATCCACTGTCCCGCAGTTTTAGCAACCACAGGCAAACGCTCGGGGCCAATGACCACAAGCGATACAATCCCGATCAACAGGAGTTCGGTGAATCCAACATCAAACACGGCAAGTCAACTCTGTTCTGTCTTTCATGGACAATCCGGCCCGGAGCTGCTCAGGATGGTTTCTGATCTTCAGTCTTGTTCATGACAGTATCAGTGGCGTTTTCAGTGCCATCTTCAAGTTCAGCAGGGGTCTTGTCTTCATCTTTAACAGCCTGCTTGAAGCCTTTGACTGCCGATCCCAGATCGCCACCCAGATTCTTCAATCGTTTGGCACCAAAAATAAGCACGACAATGACCAGAATGATCAGTAGCTGTGGAACGCTGGGCATACCCATAAGTGTGTCTCTGTTATCGTTTTCAAACGTTGCCGCGAGCAGCTTTTTCGGCGTGGCCGGATACCCCTTCGCGACGTTCTAGTTCAGTCAATATATCCGATGCGTTCAAGCCTTTGGCACTTAGCATCACTAACATGTGAAACCAAACATCAGCAGCCTCTGCCACCAGGTGATCGGCCCTGTCTTCTTTAGCTGCCAGAATGAACTCGACAGCCTCTTCGCCCACTTTTTTCAATATGGTGTCTTCACCGCGCTCAAACAAGCTCGCCGTGTAGGAACTTTTCGCATCCATGCCTTTTCTTGAATCTATCTCCCGACATAATCTGGCTAACACGTCACTCATGACCCGCCCCCGTAGATCAGTGACGGATCCTTGACAACGGCGTCCACAACCGCCCATTGGCCGGACTCATCCAGCTGTCGGTAAAAGCAGTGCACCCGCCCCGTATGACAGGCAATACCCCCTATCTGTTCCACGCTCAGCAATAAAACGTCACCATCGCAGTCCAAACGGATGTCGAGCACCTTTTGTACGTGGCCAGACTCCTCGCCTTTACGCCACAGCTTTTGCCGGGAGCGTGAAAAATAGACCGCTCGCCCACTTGCCACGGTCTCCTCCAGTGCCTCACGATTCATCCAGGCGACCATAAGCACCGTGCCACTGGCCGCATCCTGAGCGATGGCAGGGACAAGCCCGGATTCGTTGAAGACTACTGATTCAATCATGAGGAACGTCGGTGCAATGTTGTGCAATTGAAAGCGCGTGCGCGTCGACCTGTCAGTCTATCACGCAGAGAATAGCCTACAGACGGACCTCTATCGACCGATCTGCCATGTGTTGTTTGGCCTCACGTATCGAATACTCCCCAAAATGAAAAATACTTGCCGCTAACACGGCATCAGCGCCGCCTTTTAACACGCCATCGGCCAGATGGTCCAGATTTCCGACGCCACCTGAGGCTATCACCGGAATTTGCACCGCATCACTGATCGCACGCGTCAGCGCAAGATCGAAGCCGATTTTAGTGCCATCGCGATCCATACTGGTCAGCAGAATCTCGCCTGCACCAAAGTCAGCCATCTTGATTGCCCATTGCACCGCATCTATTCCTGTTGGCTTGCGACCACCATGGGTGAATATCTCCCAACGCTGCGGCTCGCCCGGCGCAGACACTTGTTTGGCATCCAGCGCCACCACAATGCACTGTGAACCCACTTTATCGGAAGCTTCTCTAACCAGCTCCGGTCGGGTGACAGCGGCGGTATTGATACCGACCTTGTCAGCGCCCGCGTTAAGCAGGCGTCGCACATCACTGACTTGCCGTATTCCACCACCCACGGTCAGTGGAATAAACACCTCGGAGGCCACTTGCTCCACAACGTGAAGGATGGTGTCACGATTATCCGAGCTTGCGGTGATATCCAGAAACGTAATCTCATCCGCTCCCGCCTCGTTGTATCCGCGCGCCACATTCACAGGATCGCCTGCATCACGGATCTCGAGAAACTTGACACCCTTGACCACTCGTCCGGCATCAACATCCAGACACGGTATGACGCGCTTTGCCACGCCCACGTTAGGACACCTGCTCATTCATGAACTGATCACCGAGCTGTTGCGCAGCAGCCAGATCAATGGCCCCATCGTAGAGCGCTCGCCCAACAATAGCCCCTTGTATTCCCCGGGAACGCTCGCGCCCCAGAGACTCGATATCAGCAATGCTGGCCACCCCACCAGAGGCAATAATGGGGATGGCCACGGCATCGGCCAAAGCCGCTGTGGCTTCCGTGTTCACGCCTTGCATCATGCCGTCGCGACTGATGTCGGTGTAGACAATAGCGCTGACACCCACGTTCTCGAATCGTTGTGCCAGTGACACTGCGGTCACGCTAGAGGCTTCGGCCCAGCCATCAGTAGCCACAAATCCGTCGTTGGCATCCAGGCCCACAATGACATGGCCGGGAAACTCGCGACACAATCGATCGACAAATTCAGGCTGTTTAACCGCTAAGGTGCCGATGATAAGATAGGTGATACCAGCATCCAGATACGCCTTGGCCGTCTCGATAGAGCGTATGCCTCCACCGATCTGAACAGGCACATCACCGCTTGCCTTACAAATAGCATTGACGACATCGCGGTTTTTGGGAACACCGGCAAACGCACCATCAAGATCCACCAGATGGATACGACGCGCACCCTGCTCTAACCAGCGCTTGGCAACAGCCACAGGATCGTCGTCAAACACGGTGTCGTCTTCCATACGCCCCTGCCGAAGGCGAACGCACTTCCCGTCTTTTAAATCAATGGCTGGAATGATGATCATGGAGAAATTTTCGGTCTGTATGTTTTGTTAAATAATATAAGCAGTTCTGGACTTTGAGAATCTACTGAACTCCATCCCACCCGACAAAGTTTTGCAATAACTGCAGCCCGTGATCAGCACTTTTTTCGGGGTGGAACTGGCAGGCGAAGATACTGCCCCGGGCAATCGATACCGCGATCTTATGTCCGTAGTCGCAATACCCTGAAACATGTTCCACCTGAGATGGCTGGCAAAAATAACTGTGCGCAAAGTAGAAACGTGACGCATCGGTGATTCCATGCCACACAGGATGTTCGACAGCCTGATTAACTTGACTCCACCCCATGTGCGGAACCTTGAGACGCTCGCCTTCTGGAGTATGTAATGGCGCAGCAAAGCGTTTCACCTGCCCACCAACAATACCCAGGCAATCCACACCCCCGTTCTCTTCGCTGTGATCAAACAGCACCTGATAACCCATGCAAATGCCCAGAAAAGGACGCGTATCCACAATATCAACCAGCATGGAGGTGAGGCCGTGCTGCGAGATCGCCGCCATGCAATCCGCGGCAGCACCCTGGCCCGGACACACGATACGATCAGCTGATCGAATAAGCGCCTCGTCATCGGTGACGATCACCTCATCATCGGGCGCCACATGCTCTATCGCCTTGGAGACAGAGTGTAGGTTCCCCATGCCGTAATCTATGACTGCAATTCGTTGCATCGTGTTTCTTTAAAAGCCGTTAGCGTCTGGGTTCAGCCAGGTGAATGTCTACAAACTACCTTTAGTCGATGGCATGCTGTTCCCAGCTCGCTCATCAATAGCACAAGCCATTCTCAGCGCGCGCCCGAATGCCTTAAACAGGGTTTCGATTTTATGGTGATCATTGTCACCGCGAATGACATCCATATGAATCGTGGCACGAGCGTGATTGGCAAAGCCTTGAAAAAATTCAGACGTCAGATCAACATCAAAATTGCCGACGCGAGGCCGCTTAAAATCAGCGTGAAAATGTAATCCGGGACGCCCTGAAAAATCAATCACAACACGCGAAAGAGATTCATCCAGTGGCACGTAGGCGTGCCCATAACGAACAATACCTTTACGATCACCCAGCGCCTGAGAGAAACAATCGCCCAAGGTGATGCCGATGTCTTCCACCGTGTGGTGGTCATCTATATGCGTGTCACCCTGACAGGCAATATCCAGGTTGAACAGGCCATGACGCGATATCTGATCCAGCATGTGCTCCAGAAACGGCACGCCAGTGTCAAATCGGCTATGGCCTTCGCCGTCCAGCTCTAACCCGACTTTTATGGCGGTTTCCAGTGTTTTGCGTTCAACCGTCGCTTTTCGATCTGCCACCGCAAACAATCTCCTTAGCAAAGCGGCGAAGCATACACCGTCCCATACATCCTATATAGCCCCCCACGCTATATAACCCCCACGGACCAAGACATACCAACACTCACCTTCAGGGGTCTGCCCGTAGCCAGAATGTAACCGGGCCGTCATTCACCAAGGCTACTTGCATATCCGCACCAAAACGTCCAAGACCCAACTTCGATACCTGCGGCTGCAGCTGCTCTGCCAGATAATCAAACAGTTGCGTGGCCTGATCAGGACTGGCTGCTCGGGAGAAGCCCGGGCGGCGTCCTTTGGCCGTATCAGCAACCAGCGTGAACTGCGGCACCAGCATAAGCTGCCCGCCCGAGCTCAACAGATCCAGGTTCATTTTGCCGTGATCATCAGAAAACAATCGATACCCCAACAAACGCTTAGCCAATTTGTCTGAACTGACTTGCGTGTCCGGTTTCTCAACACCAATCAGTGCCAGCATTCCGGGCCCTGTTTGTGCGATCAAAGCACCCTCAACGGTGACAGAAGCTTGCGTAACTCGTTGAATTAACGCGATCATTGCCTATTGACACTCCTCGCCACCCTAGGGGCGGCACGCACGAGAGTAGGAAAATTCCTACAAGAATTTCGGTATTTTCTGACCCAAATATGGGGGCTTTCCTATATCTAATGTAACGTGGGGACGACATAATCTTCTCGTGGTTAGGGTTACCAGCACAAGGAAGTTTCACGGATCGATACAGCCGCACAAGGATGTCCCGCTCGGGAGGAGCAGCTTGTTTGATAACCACGTCAACCTGAGGAACCAGGATGGTTCAGCCTGGGCAAGAAGCCTGGGTAGTTTGGCGTAACAGGATGTCGCGTCAATTGCCTGATGGATCTGCCTGTTCAGTGCCTGCTATTACCCCCTAGTAGCGTGGCATTGGATAGGCAGGCAGGTATTCAGCACTGCTCCCAGGGCAATCCTTCAAATCGCCATCCAGACACACTGTTGCGGTGATGTTCGTTATCAAGCGGCCCTTCAAATCCACCGTCAATAACGTAAATGTCAGTGATGCCCGCCTGCGAGAGCGCTACAGCAGCCTCGGTAGAACGATTGCCACTCCTGCATATCAGCAGAAGTGGGGGCGAAGACCTGTCACGATTAGCCACTCGGCCCAGCAGCGCCTTGCGCACATTGGCCACAAAACCTTCATCTACAACCCAGTTGGGTGCGTCTATCCAGGCAACATTCACTGCACCCTTTGGATGTCCGATCATCAGGAATTCCATATCTGATCGCACATCAATCATCGTCACGCCAGGGTTAGCCTGCGCCATCGCCCAGGCATCCGTTGGGCCGATCAATGAAAAATGCTCGGAACTATCACTCATAGGTAAGGACTCCAGCGTTGTATAACGGAACAGGATGCGCAGCACGAATTGAAGGCTGTCCGAGTGAGCCTCCTACCCTGCGCGCCCGAATTCTATCCTGAACGATGGACAAAAGAATGCAATACCAACCAGCTCTCGTCATCCAATCAATGACTAACTCTGACAGATCGATAAAATTGCGGTATACGTTTGCCGCATGAACGCAGCAACAATCAGCTTCGCCAGCAAAATCCTCAGCCTGCTACCGTTGCCTCTTAATCAGAAACTCGGTGCACTGGTTGGGCGCGCAGCATGGCTTGGCAATAGCCGCGCGCGCCGCATCACCGAATTCAACATCGCTCACTGCTTTCCTGACATGCCTGCCAATGAGCAGGCCACGCTCAGCTACCAGAGCATGAAACATACGGGCCGACAACTGCTCGAATGTGCCTGGATCTGGAACAGACCCGCCAGCCAGACACAGCAGCTGATCCGTGAAACGCGCGGTGAACAGCTTCTCAGGGATGCTGTGAATTCACCCAAAGGCGTCATCGTGGTCTCTCCTCACATCGGCAACTGGGAGCTATGCGCGTTACCGCTATCCACTCTTGCACGCTTTACCTACTTTTACCGCAGCCCTCGAAACCCAGCGCTTGACCCATTATTGCTGAAGTGGCGTGCACATCTTGGTGGCCATCCAGCCTCGCTGGATGCAGGTGGAATAAGAGAAGGCTTAAAAATTCTGAAAAAGGGCGGCATGATGGGAATTCTGCCTGATCAGGAACCCGACACAGACAACGGCGTATTTGCCCCTTTTTTCAACCAACCGGCTCTGACCATGACGCTGTTACCGCGTCTGGCTGCCAGAAGTGGCGCACATGTCATCTATATCGTTAGCGAGCGCCTACCTGACGCACAAGGTTGGCGTATCAACTATCTGGCAGCCGACCCTGCCATCACTGACGACGATCCTGTGGTGGCGGCTACTGCGGTCAACGGTGACGTGGAGCGGTGTGTAAAGCTGTGCCCTGCTCAGTACTTATGGGATTACAAACGCTTCAACACACTTCCCGACGGAACACGACGGCGCTATTAAGCGCAATAGTGAGCCGCACCTTGCATCGATTGGCGCAAACCCCCAAACTCCAGTCAAGGCGTAATACGCCATACCAGCATGATGACTCAACGGGGTGCTTAAGCGCTGAGAGTCCGACACATCTGATGTCGGGACAACCCGTAGAACCTGAACCGGTTAGTACCGGCGTAGGGATTGAGTTACACACCGTCAGGTCATCATTCACACGCTAACCGGCAACGATGACCATGACCCTGTTTCGCATAGTGCGCTCGCCACTTACCGCAGCCACTTCAATCCGACCTCGCCAGCTACTCGCAGTGCTGCTGTGCGCCGGCTCGATAATTTTTACCAGCAGTGTTGTAGCGCAGGATAGAGAACTCACTGTCTACACCTACGAGTCCTTTACGGCCGAGTGGGGACCAGGCCCTGCCATCAAGACAGGATTCGAGGCGCAATGTTCTGATTGCACCATCAACTTTGTGGCTCTAGATAGCTCGGCTGGCATTCTCAACCGAGTGCAGCTCGAGGGCGACAATACCCGCGCCGATGTTGTTCTGGGACTGGACACCAACCTGATGTCCATCGCCGAAGATACCGGTTTACTCGCACCTTCTGGCATTGACACTGACAATTTGCAACTGCCTATCGAGTGGAGTTCACAGACGTTTGTACCCTTCGATTATGGCTATTTTGCCTTCGTCTACGACACCGAAGCCTTGGCTTCCCCACCGACCAGTTTTGAGGCGCTAATCAACGCGCCGGATGATGTAAAAATCATCATTCAGGATCCTCGCACCAGTACTCCGGGGCTTGGCCTCTTACTGTGGATGAAATCTGTGTACGGCGATGAAGCTGCGGCCAAATGGGAAGCTCTGCAACCGCGCATCCTCACCGTAACCAAAGGCTGGAGCGAGGCGTACTTTTCGTTGTTCCTCAATGGTGAAGCACCGATGGTCCTCAGCTATAGCACCTCCCCGGGCTACCATATGGAGATCGACAAGACCGATCGTTATCAGGCAGCCGCTTTTGACGAGGGACATTACCTTCAAGTTGAAGTTGCAGCGATACTGGAACGTTCACCCAACAAGGAACTGGCACGGGAGTTCCTTGAATATCTGACTAGCTCAGACGCTCAGGCCAGCATACCGTTGGGCAATGTCATGTATCCCGTCATCGATCTGGAAGATGCTCTGCCAGAATCTTTCTCAAAACTGATTGAGCCAACGCGCACACTACTCATCCCCTCGGACGAGGTCAGAGACAATCGAAGCGAATGGGTCAACGAATGGCTGGAGTCATCGTCAGCCAGATGAACCGGCCCCGCCCCCACCACGCCAAAGCGCAAGCCACAAGCTGGCCATGGTGGTCGGGGGGTGTTATCGCGCTGACCATCATCGGCGCGTTAACGCTCGCGCCATTGGCCAGCATGTTGGCCGAGGCTGGCACCATCGCTTGGGTCACGATTTTTTCTGACACATACACGCAACGCATAGTACGTTTCAGCTTCTACCAGGCTACCTTGTCCACTGTCTTGTCGCTAGGGCTTGCAGTACCAGTGGCATTGGCTATCGCCCACGTCGGACACTTTCGCGGGCGCACCTTCATCATCACATTATTCAGCTTATCCCTGGTGATACCAACGCTAGTGGCCATCTACGGAATTGTTGCTGTCTACGGACGCACCGGCTGGCTAAGCACCTTGCGTGATCTCATTGGACAAGACCCACTGGCGTTCTACGGTTTACCCGGCATTCTTATCGCGCATGTTTTTTTCAACATGCCACTGGCTGTGAGAGTCATCCTGATGTCTCTGGAGTCTGTACCTGACACAAACTGGAGGCTGGCAAGGCAACTGGGCATGGGGCCCTTATCGGTTTGGCGAAATATAGAGTGGCCAACGTTGAGAGGCCAGTTACCCGGCATTGCACTGCTTGTTTTTACACTTTGCTTTACAAGCTTTGCCATTGTCATGACCTTGGGTGGTGGCCCCCGGGCAACAACCATAGAGGTGGCAATCTACCAGGCGCTACGGTTCGATTTTGACTTATCGTTAGCTGTCGCACTTGCTTGCATTCAGCTTGGCATCTGCTTAGCGCTGACCTTACTGTCAACCTTGTTCAAGGCTGACACCGATATCGGATTTCAGGGTATTGCAGGCATCAAACGGGAACAAGAGCAAGGGAAAGGGCAGGCGCAACAAAACCCAACAACAGGCCTCTGGAGCAACCCAGCTACTCGATTCTGCAATATCGTTGTCATTGTCATTGCAAGCGGCTTTGTCATCGCCCCTCTTTTGGCCTTGATATTATCAAGCTTTAACGGCAGCACCTTATCGGTGATCACCGACCCCACCACCTTGCTGGCGATAGCCAATACCTGCATTGCAGCAATTTCCTCGGCCATGATAGCGGTTGCGCTTGCACTTGGCATTCTACTCAGCGCCAGACATCTGCGCGTTCGACTGGGCTATGAGCAAGGTGGGCAATGGTTGCAGCTTGCCGGCAACATGATATTGATACTTCCACCTGTTGTACTAGGCACTGGATTGTTCCTGCTACTACGCCCGTTTGCCGACGTATTTGCACTGGCACTCCTGCTGGTTATCGTTATCAATAGCCTTATGGCATTACCTTTTGTTGTGCGCATACTGGACGCGCCGGTAATGAGGGCAGCGGAGCAACATGATCGCTTATTACAATCATTAGGTATTCAGGGGCTGTCACGTTGGCACAATATTGACTGGCCACAATTACGAAAACCTCTGGCACTAGCCTTTGCATTGTCAGCCACGCTATCAGCTGGGGATCTCAGCGCTATTGCCCTGTTCGGTTCTGAGCAAGTAACAACCTTGCCTCTATTATTATTCCAGCGAATGGGCAGCTATCGCCTTGATGAGGCGGCAGTAACCGCCGGCCTCCTACTGTTACTGTGCCTGGCACTTTTCCTTGCGCTTCAAAGACTACTTGGCGGACGGCATAATGCTACAACTCACTAATGCAAGCTTGACTCTCGGTGATAGAAACTGGATTTTTGACATAACACTACAAACTCATGGTGTTCACGCATTGCTGGGTAGAAGCGGTTCTGGCAAGAGCACCTTGCTCAATCTTGTTGGCGGCTTCCTCCAACCCGACAAGGGGGACATAAAGTGGAATGGACAATCTGTGCTGCCACTACAACCTGCAGAGCGCCCAGTCACCACGCTATTCCAACAGAACAATCTGTTTAATCATCTGAGTGTGCAAAAAAACATCGCGCTGGGCATATCTCCCAAGCTCCAGCTTTCAGCTGACGACCACGAACGAATAGATGCCGTGATAAGCGACGTGGGGCTTGCAGGCTACGCAAACAAAAGACCCGGACAACTGTCTGGCGGCGAACAGCAAAGAGTGGCCTTGGCGCGATGCATGGTAAGAAAAATGCCCATATTACTGCTGGACGAACCGTTCAGCGCTCTTGATGCCACGACACGAAAAGAGATGATCGATCTGCTATGCCAGCTTATAACCGATCATAAACCGTGCGTCATCATGATCACCCACGACGCCGATGATGCTCAAGCTCTGGAAGCCACTGTCCTGGACATGCAACACAACCAGGTCGTTATACGCTCCGATCAGGTAGCAAACAACTGACTGTCATCTGCAAACGCCTTGAATTCCAGTGCATTTCCAGAAGGGTCCAACAGGAACATAGTCCGTTGCTCACCCACCTCGCCCGCAAAACGTACTCGCGGCTTGATAACCCACCGCGTGGCTTCACTGGCTTCAAGTCGACTTTGCAGCTCGGCAAATTGATCCAGCGTCAGAACAACCCCAAAATGAGGTACCGGCACAGCATCCCCGTCCACGGCGTTTTCAATGCCAACCCGCTCGGTACACGACTCATCCAGATGAGCCACGATCTGGTGACCGTACAAGCTGTAGTCAATCCAATGATCTGCTTCTCGTCCTTGAGGACACGCAAGCACGGTTCCATAAAACGTGCGGGCAGACTCAAGATCGTGGACGGGAAACGCAAGGTGGAAAGGTCTTAGTGTTGTCATGAGCATTACGTCTGATGAAATGATGGTTGAACCTGGCTAGCCTGATCAAACAATTCAGGCAACGTGCGCAAGGTACTCTTCACTACTGAAGTATGCATGAATGAACGTTGACAGTTTTTCAACATCATCACTTGATACATCTTTATGCAAGACAATCCGGCAACTCTTGCCACGTGCTGAAAGCAAAATACCCTGTTTAAGCGCATGCTCTGATAACTCACACCCCACATCATGCTCAAGATCAAGCCAGACCATATTGGTTTGAGTCCAACCCGATCGAACGCAGGTGTCTGGTACATCATCAAGCGCTTTTGCAAGCATTGCAGCGTTTTCATGATCAATATGCAAACGCTCAAATCCGTCAGTCAATGCCAACATACCAGCAGCTGCAAGAATACCAGCCTGGCGCATACCACCTCCGGTCACTTTTCGCCAACGGGTGGCTTCATCGATAAATTCTCGACTCCCCATTAATAGCGACCCAATCGGCGCACCCAACCCCTTTGACAGACACAATGACACAGAGTCAAAACACTGCCCAATGTCCTCTAGACTCACACCCAGATACACGGCCGCGTTGGCCATCCGGGCGCCGTCAAGATGTAATAACAATCCGTGCTCTTTGGCAAATACCTGCGCCTTTTGCATACTCTGTAACGATTGCACCCGGCCATGCTGAGAATTTTCCAGGCACAGCAATCGTGTTCTGGCAAAGTGCACATCACGCTCTTTTATCAACGTAGCAACTGTCGCTAAATCCAGCCCGCCATCATCGTCAAAGGCTAAGGTTTGGGGCTGTATACCGCCTAACGCCGCGGCACCACCCCCTTCGTATTTATAGGTGTGCGCATCAGCGCCCACAATGTACTCATCACCACGTTGGCAATGGGTTAGCAACGCCACCAGATTCGACTGGGTGCCCGTAGGCATAAACAAAGCAGCTTCATGACCGAGCAGCTTTGCAGCGTATTCCTGTAACGCGTTAACACTGGGATCATCACCGTAGACATCATCGCCTACCGGCGCATCCATCATGCTTTGCCGCATTTTTTGATCAGGCCGGGTGACGGTGTCACTGCGTACATCTATCATGTTCTGCATGTCGTTATCCTCGTGATGTTCAGAGTATTCAATACCAGTGAATCGAGCTACTCAGTAGCTTTCGCCGTGTCAGCCTTCACACGAAATACCAGCAACTTTCCAGCGCTCACTGATACTGAAATTTGTATCGCATCGGCGACATTGCTCAACCCAAGCGTACTACCATGCGCCAGTGCCTCACCACTCAATGGGTACTCAAGCCCCTGCGTGGTGACACCAAGGGCTTCAGGCATTGGCAGTATGCTGACGGTCTGACCAATGACGGCTGGCACCTGAAGAAGTGGATAGTCGACGCTCACAAGGTGAGCATGTACGCTGTGATCAATGAGTTCAACGGCGAACGGCCAATCCGCTTGGAGTGGTAACAACCAGTTAAACAAATGATGATCGCTACGTCCGCCGGATATCCCTAACAACACGACTCGACGCACCGTCGTCTCACTCAAACCATGCAGCGCAAGCTCAAGATCACTGCTGTTTTTTCGCGCCGGATAGCGCCTGCGTGGAACCCCGACAAGCCGCTTGTCATTAAGAACAGCCGCATCAATACTGTCGAAATCACCCACCAGAATATCAGGCACAAGTCCAAGCCGTAAACAATGGCTTATGCCGTAATCTACACCGATAATCGTATCAGCTTCGCTTATAGCATCAGCAGATAGTTCATCAACATTGAATTCCCCACCTGCAAATACCCACGCGCTGGTCATAGTCCCATCATGCGATTAAGGGAAAACCGACCAGTGCTACTCAGAGTCACTGAATCCAAAATCTTCACGGATTTCCAGATCGCTGTTGCTCACAAAATCATCAGCAAAAACCAATGCCTTGGTCAGGCCCTCAAGCGTTGCAAAGACGTCATCGGTGCTCGTATCGTCAACAGTATCAAGAACGCTGACTTTCAAGTCACGACCGCGAATCATTTTAGGTAGCAAGTCGTCCGTCAGATACGGACTTTCGCTGATCTGCTGCCGCGTACCATCCTGGTCAACGAGAATCGAAGACTCAACAATATCACCGAGCGCTTCACTATCGATCTGCCAACGAATAAGCGTTGGCGAATCGATTTCTCGCTCAGCAAATTCCAGCTCGACAGACGTGCTTCGTCTAGGCATGCGATTGATGGTCAACTGGGCCAAACCCTCTTCCACACCGGAAGCCACATCAGCAGCGTTACGACCTAACGCCACTTCCAAAGAGCATGATTTTCGAGACGACACCTCAATACAGTCAACCAGCCAGGCACCAAAGTAAGCTGTCAGCTGTTGTTCCGGTTCTTCCTGTTCCGCACGCTCGAAGTCAGCAACTTCACGCCTGTCTTGTGCCGCATCGACATCACTTGCCGTTATTTCCAGGTTGTAAGCAGGATCAGGTAGTTGGCAATCACCTTCGGTTGGTACACGCATCGCCACCAGACTACTCAGCTGCAAAACACCTTGATGCCCTTCTGGCACCTGTAACTGCTCGTCAATTCTGCCCGTCACACTCGCGTGCAATAACTGCAGATCTTCAGTGGCTACCGACAGATAGGTTTGCTGCATGAGTCCGACCGACCCCGCATCACCCTCAACCCAGAGACGCTGCTCGCTGCCGCAAGGTTGAAAAGAGTTGCGCTGCGCACCGTATACATAGAAACCCTGAATGGCTTGTCCTGAACCTGAATCAGCACTCAGCAGATCCTGAAGCTCTACCAGACGCTGGCCAGACATGGTGGCAAGGCAGTTTTTGGCAATTTGCTCAGCGTCGATTCTCGGCGACGAAAACTCCAGATACCACAGACAATTTTGTCGCCGGTATTCCACAAATGCACGCTGCGATGAGTTCAGGCCTGCCACGGCGTCGGCAGCTAGCGTATTGCCGAGAAAATCTGTGATGGCCTGCAGATCATCGTCGAGGATATCCAGATAGCCATCCATACAGCTATGGATACGGTCGATGTCCAGCGATTGCGCCCGGCATTGCGCCAGAGGGTTAATTTGTTGTGCAGCTACATCGTTGTTCGCGCCCAATAGCGACGCCAGAACAATCAACGAGCAAATCTTGACGCTTGTTACCATAATCGTACCAATACTGTGGTCAGACCCTGATCGTACCCAATTTGCGCGATGAATATCCACTCAAAGCGCAAACAGCGCCAGTAATTCAACGCTATCGCGACTTCGTCACTCGCGTATACTTCGTTCGTAGAGCCTTGTTCGTCCTGCACGCCCGGGAGGCTGCGCGACACCCAATAACCTATGAACCGAATTCGACAACGTAATGACACCCACTGCGCGTAAAGCTAACAATGGGTCAGCCATAGTGTGGAGCCTGGTGTGGATTGCAGGTTTGACAGCACTTAGCTGGGCTGCCGTAACCATTGCGATGCCGCGCTTTGAAAAAAAGCAACGCAGCGCGGTTGTCAGAGCTGTAACAGACACCAGCAACTCACCTGTCAGCATGGGCATCAAGGGGTTCACGGCCACGTTGTCAGGCGAAGTATCCGATGAAGCCAACAAGCTAGCCATTTTGAATTCATTGGGATTGCACACTGGCATCTTGCACGTGCGCGACCGACTCAGTGTCTCTGACCCAGCGCTGGACGAACTACCCTCAGTCAGCTTCACCCCAGTGCCTTCGCTGGTGACTAGCGACAACACATCACCGCTCATCCCCTTCCGGCAAGTGGATGAACTTGAGTTAGACACTCCAGACGAGGCGACAACTGCGCAACCTGCCAATCTAGACCCAGACATAGACAGCGAGCCGGCCCAAGCTATCAGCACCGATAGTCCAGCGACCTCCGAAACCGGTGCCAGTGCTCTAGAGTTGCCGTCTTTAAGCATCAGGCTTGCCGGGGACATCATGGCTATCGAAGGCGTGTTATCACCTGATGACAACCCGACGGCGCTGATACAGCAGGCGATGGATGCTTTTGACGTCGATGTCGTCAGTAATGCAATAAACTTCAAAACATCAACAGCGTCATCTGACTGGCTAAGTGCCATCGAGGACTTAGTGCCTCTAATGAGTCCACTTCAAGATCCAAGACTGGAAGTGTCTGAGCGACAAATCACACTCTCAGGCACAGCCGCTGACAAACAAGTGCACGATGCCATCATCGCGCAGGCACTGTCCCAATTGGAATCCTACTCACTCGTTGAACGCATCGTCGTTGCTCAAACGCCAGAGATAGCTGAAGCGACTTCAACGCGCACAACAGACGACCCCGTGCAGCCCAAGCAACAGACTGAAGATCTGCCACAAGCAACCACTGCTGCCGGTGTGCCAGCTGTCACCGCCTTAGTTGTTGCACAAGCACCAACCAGCACCATTGAATCGGGCGATCTTGAGAGCCTTGCGGCAGTCGAGGCCGAAACGACAGACCTCATAAACTTAACAGCCGCGAACGCACCTATCACGCAAGCCGACATTAAACCGCCAGTAGTGCCAACGCAAGACAGCGCTCCTGATCAGCTTGAGACACAAGTCGAACCAGAGGCAGTAGCACCCGACTCTGCGGCGCAAGTCGATGCCACCATTGAGGCAGCGGCCGCTGAAGCAGAGACAGAAGCTAAAGCAGAGGCAGAGGCAGAAGCAAAGGCAAAAGCTGAGGCTGAGGCAGCGGCAAAAGCAGAAACAAAAGCTAAGGCAGAAGCAGAGGCAGAGGCAGAAGCTACGGCAGGTAGTACCGACTCATCGGGCAGTGCAGCAGCTGAGTCTGAAGCCCCTTTCGACATCACAGAAACTGCTACAGATGATGCTGCTTCTAGCGGACAAGCCGACAGTCAAGCTGCCCCGGAAATATCAGAATCTCAGACCGCACAAACCGAAGCTTCGCCTCCTACTGAACCACAGCCGCAGGACAGCAGCTCGTCTGATACGCTTAGCGAAGCATTGTCTGAACTACTGACAGAGCCTGTGCTGTTTGAATCTGAGAGCGATGTCATCGCTGAACAAAGCCTTGAAGTATTAAACAAGATCGCGAATGTTCTTATCCGTTTCCCGGAGACACCTCTGAGCATCGAGGGGCACACCGACTCAACCGGCAGCACCGAAGCCAATCTTGCATTGAGCCTTGAGCGTGCCATCGCAGTACGTGCCTACCTTGTGGAGCGCGGCGTGCCGATCTTGAACCTCAGAGCACGCGGCTTCGGTGAGGAAGTCCCTATCGAAAGCAATCAGACGTCCAATGGCCGTGCTACCAATCGTCGAATAGAGTTTAAATTCTGATGGATACGAATCAACTGATCAGTTATGTCCAAGGCATGGCATCCCTCTATGCCGAAATTCTTGTTTGCATACTCGCTGCAGGCGTTTTGGGCTGGATAGCCGGCTGGATGACGCGCCGCGCAAGAGGCCAACACAAACTTAACGCCATGACGCGTTCATGGGAGCAGCGTTATCACGCATTGGAAAGCGCCTCGCGCATCGATGCTGAGAATCTGGAAGAGCAACTTCAGTCTATTGCGAATGAAACAAAAACACTGCAGTCAACCAACCGGACATTGACAGACACGCTAAAAAAGCACGACACCAGCAACCAGAAAGTGCGTGCTGAATCTATCGAACTTAACCGTCAGCACACCGAGACACACGACCGACTGCAACGAATCATCCAGCATAAAGATCGCGAAATTCTGGAGTTAGGCAACCGGCTCAATATCGATCATCAATCGAGCTCTCAATCTGCTTCTACCCACAACGCCTTTAAGTCCTCGCACCCAACACAACTGCGCGCATCGGCCCCCGTGCTTACGCTCACAGAAAGTGATCTGAACAGTGCTGACACCATCGCGATTTCGCCTGAGCAGCTCAACAACGATGTGTTGGACGCCACTATTCAAATGACACTGCCCAGCGCACTAAGCGCCAGAATGAGCAATGTCAGCACACAGGGCACTGTAGATGATGATGAATTTCTCGATGACACCGCCGATCTGAGTGGCGTAGGTGTCGAAGAGTCCACCATAGCCATGGACGATGAAGCGTTGGCTTTCGCACAACGCTCTCATAAAGGCCGCAGCGACTAAATCAACACCGCCACTGAACTTTCTTGACAAGTAACTGTGTCACAGACTTCTAATCGCAGTTCTGACCGCGTCACAGCACGAAAATAACCCGCTTTTGTAAGTTGCCTCTGTAGCCGTTAGCCACACAGTAGACACCTGGCACAGCGAGCATGACAACAACTCGAACTTTCATTGGCTTTTTCCTTGTCACCTGCCTACTCAGCGCGTGCGGCGCCGGTACGCAAGACAGCCCTACTGCATTAAGTCGTCAGGAGCCTGCAGTTGCCCCTGCGCTACCGGCTACAGAGGTAGCCAACGCCACCTCCGATGGCCCGCTAACCCAGTCCCAGGCCTATCGACTCCTAGAGCAAGGCACGTTCGGGCCTACCATGGATGACATAACCGCGACCCGCCCAGAAGGGTATGAAGCCTGGATTGACGAGCAGATGCTCAAACCAGCAACGTTTCTCGTTGATGGCCTTGCGGCTGGCAATTACAACACCTGGAACGAGTACGTCAATGTCTGGTGGCGTCACTCCATAAATGCAGATGATCAATTGCGCCAACGCATAGCGTTTGCGTTGAGTCAAATCTTTGTGGTGTCGGCAGACAACGGGCTGGGAGAAGAACAGTTTGGCTTGGCAAACTACTACGACATATTGCTCAGACATTCATTTGGCAACTACCGTGATTTACTTGAAAACGTAACGCTGAACCCTGTGATGGGGCATTACCTGAGCATGAAGGGAAATCGTAAGCCTGACCCTGAACAGAACATCCAGCCTGACGAAAACTATGCACGTGAGGTACTGCAACTGTTCAGTGTCGGCCAAGTGCTATTAAACCCTGACGGCACCGCCCAACTCGACGAAGGCGGCGTACCACTGCCTGCGTATAACCAGAATACGATTGAGAATTTTGCACGTGTGTTTACAGGTTGGCATTATGCCAATGCGGATCATTTTTTATGGCCCAAAACCAGTGATTATATTGCTCCCATGATGCCGTGGGAGGAGTACCACGACAAAGACAGCAAGACGCTACTCAATGACCAGAAAACACCCGCAGGACAGAGTGCCCAGAGTGACATTGACTTCGCTCTGGACAACATCTTCAACCATCCTAACGTTGGACCGTTTATTGTCAGACAGCTTATTCAGAGACTGGTTACCAGTAACCCCTCACCTGGATATGTCAGTGATGTGGCCGCTGTTTTTAACAGCAATTACGCAGGTGAACGCGGCTCGCTAGCCAGTACTGTCAAAGCCATTTTAATGCATAGTGAGGCTAGAACCGGACATCTGGATAACCCCGACACCTTCGGCAAGCTCAAAGAACCGTTGATCAGAATGACACAGATCTGGCGTGCATTTTCACCCGACGCGATCCCGCCAAACTTCAGCTATGCCTGGGTGGAGAGCGAGCTTGGCCAAGCACCACTGAATTCACCCTCAGTATTCAATTTCTTCAGACCCACGTTCAGCCAGCCTGGAGAAATAAGAGACAGCGCAATGGTGTCACCTGAATTCCAGATTATGGACGAGACCTCGATCATCAAGATAACCAACAGATTACTGGCCAGCACCATATGGTCACACAACTTCAAACACGATGGAACAGGCACGCGTATCGCCATTGACATTACCCGAGAGATGGAGCTTGAACCAGATCCGGATGTACTGCTTGATCATTTGGACATGTTGCTTCTAGGCGGCCGGATGAGCCCGGCATTGCGCGATGAGGCACTGGCACTGATGAGCGAAAGAGATCATGCCAATGGCGCATCAGCACGCGTTGTAGAGGCGATTTTTCTTATCGTCTCTTCACCTGAAGCCGCACTGCAAATCTAGCCTGAATTTTTCACGAGATCATCAACACAAAAAAATACAAGAGTGTCACTTAAATTGACATAAAAGCTCGTTAAAAACAATAAAAAAACATAGCGAACATCAACATGAATACATGCAGCCGTCGTCGTTTTCTCAAACTCGGAAGCCAGACAATTGCGGGGGCCGGACTTGCACTTGGCGCCAACCCGTTCAACACACTTGCCTACGGGGCGGACACCGCAAGCGTTGCTGGCGGTGGATACCGCGCTCTAGTGTGCATCTACCTTGAAGGCGGTTGCGATGGCTTTAGCCTGATGGCGCCCACAGGCTCTTATGAAAACAGAGTATTCGCAGAATCACGTGGACAGCTGGCAGTGGGCTACGATCAGCTGATATCATTAGCGGGCGGTGCAGCGCCTATCGGGATACACAAGAGCGCCGCCGCCCTGCAGCCTTTGTACGACGAAGGCAGGCTGGCGATGATTGCCAACGTGGGAACACTGATCGAACCCACCAGCGTGGAGCAGTATGAAAACAACGCAGTAGATCTCCCATCCCAACTGTTCTCGCACAGCGACCAAAGCATTCAGTGGCAGCAACTACAGGGACGAGGTCGCGGTGTTGATGGTTGGGGCGCAAAAGCTGCTGACTATTTGCAAAGTCATCAGCAGAAAGACTACCTTACGTCGATATCGCTGGCTGGCTCAAATTACTGGCAGACAAGCGCCACCAAACGTCCTTTCACCATGACCGAAGAGGGCGTGCTCAATTACAACGGAATGAATAGACAGGAACAATGGGAACAACCGCGAATTGAAGCGTTTGAGAGAGTGCTGGAGATCCAGCGGCGTCACGTAATTTCCAGAGCGTACGCTGATCTGCAACGACGGGCGCTGTCAGTCACCGCCGAGCTGGGACAGATTCTGGAAGGCAATGCACCGATGTTTGATGATGTGCCTGAAGACAATCCACTGGCTGCAAAACTTGGGATGGTAGCGCAGCTGATCGGGGCACAGGAAACGCTTGGCATCAATCGACAGATTTTTTACGTGACCATGGGCGGTTTTGATGTTCATGACAACCAGAGCAAAGACCAGCCCGAACTGTTTGCAAAGCTTGCCAATGCCATGAGCTACTTTCAGACGAAAATGGACGCACTGGGTCAAAGCGAGAATGTAACGGCATTTACCGCATCTGATTTTGGCCGCTCGCTGCTATCCAATGGCGATGGCACTGATCATGGCTGGGGCAACCACCTCATGGCGATGGGTGGCGCAGTTGACGGTGGCAAGATCATCGGCACCCTACCCACTCTTGATATCAACGGTCCAGATTCTGTGAACCGGGGCCGTATCCTGCCCACATTGTCTGCCACCCAATATGCGGCAACTTTACTCAACTGGATAGGACTCGAGCAGCATCAGGTTGAGGATGTACTCCCGGATTTACGAAATTTCACCACGCAAAATCTTGATTTTATGAGCTGAAAATTAGCGCGTATCAGCAGACCTATTCCAGATTGACACGAAAGTCAGGTAATGAGACTCTACGCCTCGTTACCAAGCCCTTAGGACTTGGTATACACAGGTGTCCACCATCACAAAATAGATGGGAGCAACTGTGTTTATTGGATAGTCGCCTAACTAAAGGCGACATCCCTGTCACCACACTGGAGGAAACTGCATGCGCAGCAAACTGCTCAAAACGATCGGCGCGTCGGTCGTACTTACGGCTATTACCACTCTTACCGCTCAGGCGGCCACCACAATAAAGATCCAGTCAGTTCTTGGCGACAAGGCTGATGAGATCGTTATGCTCAAGGACTTCGCGGCCACCGTTAGCGCACTAACTGATGGTGAGATCAACATCGAAGTGCTCCCCAACAACTCAGTCGTTGCCGGCGCTGACATCATGGATGCCGTAGACAAAGGCCTTCTAGACGGTGGATTTGCCTGGACTCACTACTGGTCGGGCAAGCACCCTGCAGCTATGTTATTCGGTTCGCCTGTCGCGGGTGCCGGTGTGGGCATTGATAACATCGCCTTCCTGTCATGGTTTCAATACGCCGGCGGGCGCGAACTGTACGACCGCCTTTGGGACGAGATGGGTCTCAACGTAAAAGGTCTCATGCTACAGCCTGTGGGTCCTGAAGCTTTGGGTTGGTTCAAGGAGCCTATCGAGAGCATGGATGATTTTCGCAAACTACGTTTCCGTGCACCTCCCGGCATTCCTGGCCAGACCTACAATGATATCGGTGTAGCTGCAGTGGCGATGGGTGGTGGTGATATCTTGCCTGCTCTGGAAAAAGGCACTATCGATGCTGCTGAATGGTGCTGCCCAAAACCTGACAGCGTTTTTGGCTTTCAGAAAGTACTCAAGCATTACTACCTGCAAGGCCTGCATCAAGTAGTCGTAAACGCTGACATGTACCTTAACGGTGACGTCTGGGACAAGCTGACTCCTCTGCAGCAAAAAGCAATGGAAGTTGCTGCTGATGCTTCTTTGAGCAAGTCCATGAGCTACCGCATTTACGAAAACGGTAAGGCACTGAAAAATCTTGTTGATAACGAAGGCGTTATTCTGCATGACACGCCAGCAGACTACTTCACAGAGTACATGGCTGCGGCCAATGCTACGCTTGAAAAGAACGCTGCCGAGAACGAGTTCTTCGCTGAAGTATGGACTTCGATGAAAGATTTCGCCGAAACCGCTGTACCATTTTGGGCTGGCGCGCAAACATCCAATGCAGCTCTGGGTAATGCGTACGCTAACTCCCTGAAATAGAGTCGGCTTAGTGGCAGTAAAACCGTAGGTGGTTCACCACTCTACGGTTTACTTGAAACGCCCCTCAGGCTCCGCGGATTATCCTCGGAGCCTGTTTTCTTTGTGATGTTTGGTTTCTGGCACTTGCCAAGAGAACCATAGTTGCAAACTATAGCTCCAACCCTTAGTTCCGACTCGATATTCTCTCGACCAAGCCGTGCGCCACGCCTGCGCAGCGGTGGTCTACCACTCAATATTTAGACAAAGGTGTTTCGTAAATGGCTGAAGACATCGACCCCGCAAAGCTTGAAATTGCGGATGAGCTGATCGCTGAACGGCGTTCGGCAGCGCCCGGGCAATTGCCCGAGGACATGAATCCTGCGCACCGCAAGATCATTGGTTTTATCGATACCATGAATGACTATGTCGGCAAGACGGTCTGTTGGTTTATCGTGCCTTTGTGCCTTGCGATGGTATACGAGGTTATAGTCAGAAAATTTGGCGTCTCCCCGGTAGGCTGGTATGAAGAGCTCGTCAGAGTGTTCACTAATCCGGAAGCCAAGAGTCAGTTACAACCCGCACCTACCCTATGGGCTTACGATGTAAGCCGGATGTTGTACGGCTCGCTGTTTATGCTTGGAGCCGGCTACGCCTTGTCAAAGGGTGTTCACATCCGCGCAGATTTTATCTACCGCAACTGGTCTGACCGCACACAAGGCATCATCGACCTAATCTTATACGTCACGCTTTACTTCGTGGCTATGGGCTTTCTATTCTATTACGGCGCAGAATACGCATGGAGTGCCTGGTCACGTGGGGAACGTGCGATGGACACCGCGTGGATGCCACAACTTGGCCCTATTCGTTCAGCTATACCCATCGGCGCCTTCTTTCTGATCATGCAGGGCATTTCTGAATCACTTAAAAGCTGGTACGCAGCAACACGCGGGAGATGGCCAGTATGAGCCCTGAAATTATTGGCCTATTCATGATCGGGACCATGCTGTTTGCGATCTTCATCGGCTTTCCCATCTCGTTCACATTGATTTTCCTAGGTACCGTATTCGGTTATTGGGGTTTCGGTCAGCTCACGTTCTATCTCGAAATGTTGCAGTTCAACAGCGCGATGATGGAACAAACACTCTCAGCCGTACCACTGTTTATTTTCATGGGTATCCTCATGGAACAGGCGGGCTTGATGGAACGCCTGTTTACCGCAGTTCAACTTATGCTGTCGCGGGTACGTGGATCGTTGTATATCGCTGTTCTGTTCGTGTCGACAATCTTCGCTGCAGCCACAGGTATCGTGGGTGCATCGGTCACAATCCTTGGGATCATGGCCGCCAAGACCATGAACCGAAGCGGCTACGATGTGCAGCTTTCGGCCGGCGCAATCACTGCCGGTGGCACTCTGGGTATTCTCATACCACCCAGCATCATGCTGGTGGTTATGGGACCGATCCTTGAGGTCCCCGTGACTGATCTGTTTGCCGCTGCCATTATTCCAGGCATGATGATGGCCATGCTCTACGTTGGCTATGCGCTGGTTCGTTGCTCTATCAATCCGTCCCTTGGGCCTGCGCTGCCCGAAGAGTATCGCGCTGAATCGATGTGGATCATTGTGCGCGAATTTTCACTAGGTCTAGTGCCTCCTGCCGCTCTGGTAGGCTTTGCGCTGGGCAGTATTCTTCTCGGGCTAGCAACACCCACAGAAGGTGCTGCAATGGGAGCATTCGGCGCATTCTTGCTGACGGTTGCCTATCGTAAACTGACCTTCACCAAGTTTCGCGATGCGCTAATAAAAACGCTGGAAATTTCAGTGCTTATTCTGTTCCTGGTAGCTGCGTCCAACTTCTTTGGCGCGGTGTTCTCCAAGTTGGGCACACCCACAATGCTCACCGAATACCTGCTTACTCTGGAGTTCTCGCCGTACATGATCCTGTTGATCATCATGGCGTTGATCTTCCTGTTGGGTTGGCCGCTGGAGTGGGTGCCGATTGTTCTTATCATCGTACCCATCCTGCTGCCATTGGTAGAGAGCCTGGAATTTACGGGGGTACTGGCTGACCCTCAGGATCGGCTCATCTGGTTCGGAATACTGGTGGCGGTGAATCTACAAACCGCCTGGCTATCGCCCCCCGTGGCGCTCAGCGCATACTTTCTAAAGGGTGTGGTACCAGAATGGGATTTGAAGGATATCTATTTCGGCATGATGCAGTTCATGGTGATTCAGCTATTCGGGCTTATTCTGATCATTACATTCCCCATGATCGCCCTTTGGTTACCTGGCTACTTTGACGCGCAAGCGGCAGCATTGCTGGCTAACTAGAAGCTGTCCAAAAGACAGCCGGGCACTTGGCCTCCAAAGCCAAGTGCCCACATTGCCCTTCACGTATCTGATCATCGATCATCAAGCCACACATAGCGGCTTGCTACTCTGGATTTTCCAAGCATGAAAGCACTCGTCTACACCGGCACGCAGTCAATGCAATTGCGTGATGAACCAACACCTGAGGTTGGCATTGGCGAGTCACTGGTTCGAATAGAGGCATCGGGCATCTGCGGATCAGACATGCACGCCTGGCATGGGCACGATGCCCGCCGAGTCCCTCCAATGATCTTGGGACATGAACTGGCTGGCATTGTCGAAGGAGGACCTCACGCAGGTCGCCGCGTTGCCATCAACCCATTAATTTCGTGTGCAAACTGTTCTGATTGTCGCGCCGGATTACCCAATCTGTGTGCACAACGCGACTTGCTAGGCCTGGGCCGTGCGGGGGGTTACGCAGAACTCATTAGCGTACCAGACAGTAATCTGTTCACCATTCCAGATTCCCTGTCAGCCATACACGCCAGCCTTATGGAACCCACCGCTGTCTCTCTTCATGCCATACATCTGGCAGAGAAAATACTCAGCAGGCCTATTTCAGAATGCCGCACGCTTGTGATCGGTGGTGGTGCAATTGGCGCACTAGCCGCCCTGCTCTTAGCGCAAAAAGGCGCGCGACACATCAGCATTGCCGAGACCAGCGCTCCGCGACGCAAAAGCCTGAATGCCATGTGTGACGCCAATGTCTACGATCCTTTGGGTAAAGAGCTGCCTGCGCAAAATCACTTCGAACTGGTGATTGATGCAGTTGGCAGTGGCATAACCCGAAAAACTGCCAGCGCACTGGTGCGAACAGGTGGGGTTATCTCCCACATCGGGCTGCAAGACAATGAGGCGGGACTGGATACACGCCGACTGACATTACAAGAGGTTAGTTTTATTGGAAACTACACGTACAACCTGAGCGATCTTCAGGCAGCATTGAACCTTCTGGCAGATAAGAGTATCGGAGATCTATCGTGGGTAGAGACACGCCCTTTGAGCGATGGGGCCGTGGCGTTTGAGGATATTCATCACGCCAGAACCGCAGCGCCTAAAATTGTATTGTTACCAGCCAACGGTTAAGGAGAGGTATACACTACTGCCGCACTACGAATCTCGATGTACCGCACAACTGAGACCTTGAGCACAAACACAGGTCGATAATTGATTGATACCACCACTATGAAAGTGTTTTATGCTTTACCCGCAATTTTCCTGGCCTTAGGAATCACGGTTTTTTCCGCACCAGCTGTTGCGATTGAATTCGAGTGCGAGATCCCTGGCGACACACGTTATCTGAAAGTGGAAATCCCGGGTGAACAACACCTGTGCGAGGTCAGCGTAACCTACGCGCAAACGGGCGTTCGTGAAGTCAAGTGGTACGCAAATAACGACACACTGTTTTGCTCAGCACGGGTCTATGACCTGTACAAAAAATATGAAGAAGCATGGAACTACACCTGCACCACTTGGCCTGACAGAGACGGTATCGACAAGCTTTCGCAATCACAACGTCGAATTCTTGATCAACGGCTAAAAGCCTTGATGGCCCAGGCACAATCATCGACGCCTGCATTCACTATCACTGGGGTGAAAGCAGTAGCCAGTACCCCGCTGGACAACCAGAAAGGTAAGCTGGCATTGCAGTTTTTTACAGATCGTGGCGATTTCACAGAAATTGTCGATGATGAAAACAGCGAATGGACAGTGCTGACCACCATCGACGACATGGCATCCTGGGTATCAAGCGAGACATCCATCTCGTCAGCGTTAGTCCACGCTATTACCGATGCTGGCACTCTTGAGGTTCATACCCGATTGACCGGCGAAGACGACTCTGATTGTTTTGGCACGCAAATTCTGACACCTATGGGCAGTAGTGGCGTGATCAAGGCGCGCACACCGCATCGTTTCATCTGTCAGGCCGGTAGCCTTGGCAATCAGTAAGCTTTAGTAACACAGGACCTCAGCCCAGTAGAGACATCACACGTGTGCTCTGCTACTTCCAACGTTACGCCAGACGGGCACCATTGGGCACAGGCTCCATAGGAGCAACAAGCACGATAGCCCCATCTTCACGCGCCATACCGGTCACCAGGCATTGGGACATGAACGGGCCTATTTGCTTTTCAGGAAAGTTGACTACGGCCACTACCTGCCGCCCCAACAATGTTGCCTCATCGTACAGATCGCAAATCTGTGCGCTTGAGCGCCGCTGTCCGATATCGGTACCAAAATCTATCGTTAGCTTCCATGCAGGCTTTCTAGCCTCTGGGAACTCATCCACAGCCACAATGGTTCCGGCGCACAGTTGCACCCGTTCAAAATCATCCCACTCAATGAGTGCCATAGTTCACCTGTAACTGCTCTACGATAAGACAAAAATCCACTACAACGGCCACGCCCACAATATGGTGGGCACACTGATGATGACTATGATTATCTCCAAAGGCAGGCCAACTCTCCAGTAGTCACTGAATTTATACCCACCCGGGCCCATGACCAGAGTATTGCACTGATGACCAATGGGGGTCAGAAAAGCACACGATGCACCTACCGCCACCGCCATCAGAAACGGATCAACGTTAACGTTCAACGCTTCAGCCATGGCGATCCCCAGCGGCGCCATCACAAGCGCAGTTGCGGCGTTGTTGATAACGTCAGACAGCAACATCGTAACGATCAGTAGCAGCGACAATATGATTGGTATGGACAGCCCTTCGGTAGCCGAGATCAGGCTTTGCGCCACCAGTTGCGTGGTGCCTGTGGTGGTTAGAGCATTGCCAACGGGAATCATCGCCGCCAATAAGACAATGACAGGCCAATCGATATCATCATAGATTTTTCTGGCCGTCAGAATACCCGTTAGCACGTAGGCTCCAACAGCAAGGATAAACGCTACGGGCAAACTCACAAACCCTGAAATACCTAATAAGATAGCAGCAAAAAAAATTCCACTCGCTAGCGCTATCTTGCGAGTTCGGTTCAGATTGATCGGCCGTCTCATCAAGGGCCACAGCCCCAGAATGCCAAATTGCCCATCAACAGAATCACTATCTCCGTGCAAAAGCAATACATCGCCCTCTCTGAAAATCTGCTGGCGCAAGCGTTGTGTCACAGGCCTTCCGTGCCGGGCAAGACCCACCAGGGCTAACGTACGGCCCGTCTGACGCCGAATATGCTCCACACCTTTGCCGACAAGCTGAGAGTCGTTTCGCACCACACCTTCGGCCATGATTTCGTTATCCGGAGAGGGCTGAATAAACGTTGGCGATGCGGTGCTGCGTAGCTCCAGCTTGTGCTTGTCCATAAACGACTTCAGGTCATCTGGGTTGGCACGCAGTATCAGAATGTCCTCTTCAGCAATCGGATAGTCAGCACGTACTGCACGCGCGAAGCGTCGCTTGCCAGCTACACCAATAACTTCAATGTTATCTTCACCAAACCCATCAAGATCACCAAGGGTTTTTCCCACCAGCGCAGAGCTTGCTGGCACGGATGCTTCCGTTAAATAGACACCCGACGACAAGGCCGAGCCATCGTCTTTGAATTCCAGTCTGGCACGCGGAATCAAACGCCACCCCAACAGCGTGACGAAGGCAAAGCCAACGACTGCAATAGGCAGCCCCACTGGTGCAAAATCAAACATGCCAAACGGCTCACCCGCGTAATCTGCTCGGATACTGGCAATGATGATATTGGGTGGCGTACCAATTAACGTCATCATGCCGCCCAACAGACTGCCAAATGCCAGTGGCATGAGAATAAGGCCCGGCGAGCGTTTGCGTTCCTGTGCGGTGGACATCGCAATGGGCAGCAACAAGGCCAGCGCCCCCACGTTATTCATAAAGGCGGAGGCTACTGTAACAACCGCTGTTAACGAGGCAATATGCAATATTGGGGAGGTGGTCAAATGGCTAATCCGGCTGGCCACCTCGTCAACGACGCCTGCATCCCTCAATGCACTGCTGATGATCAATACGGCCGCCACCGTAACCACGGCAGGGTGACCAAATCCTGCAAACGCTGCATCGGCCTCCACAAGCCCAGCGACAACACAGGCCATCAGCGCGAACATCGCAACCAGATCGTACCGCCACTTGCCCCATACAAACGACACCATGGCCAGGAACAAAATTCCGCTAATCAGTAGCTGGGGTGTGCTCATGTCGTGCTTATCCGTTCGGCAACAGCGATGCAGTGCTGTCAGATCATGCTCAATTGCATGCCTCTTGCATCACCTGAGCACCGTATGGTCCCACGATTCGTTCTTACACACACTACATCGCTGCAACAAACATGAAAACGATAAACGCTGGGGAAATCGACGTCGACCTCTCAAGCGCGCCTGCGCCGCTTGACGCTGGCCTGCTGGGTAACGCCGATACGCAGTTAACAGTCGATCTCGACCTGCCTGGCAAGCAACACGGGCACCTGACACTGTCCGCCACTGATCCATCCAGAGCGCCGCATGTAGTCCGGATTCCCGTATGCATTATCAAGGGTAATCTGGACGGGCCGGTTATCACTATCATGGCCGGGCTTCACGGTGATGAATGTGAGGGCAGCGTAACGGTGCACAAACTTGCAAGAACATTGAGTGCAGACAATATCAGGGGTTGCCTGATTCTATTACCTGCCGTGAACATCGGCGGCCTCATTCAGGCAACTCGAATCAACCCCTTAGACGGGCACAATGTCGACTATGCTTTCCCCGGCAGCGCCACCGGCTCTCCTAGTGAACGCCTAGCCTACGAAATTACCCATCGTTTCATAGCCAGAAGCGATCTGGTGATTGATCTGCGCTCTGGCGGATCCAGGTTACGCTTTGCTCCCAGCGCAGCTGTCCCCTTCAACAACGACAAACAACAGCGCAGCGATAGCGAAAACACGATGTTTGCTTTTGGAGCACCTAACAGCCTTCGCATCCCCGCAAGCGCCGCCGACAGTTGCCTGCAAGGCACAGTGCGCTCAATGAATAAGCAATACCTACTTGTTCAACTGGGTGGCGCAATGAACTACACGCTAAACACGCTGAACATTGCCTACACTGGCTGTCTCAATGTGCTGCGCCACAACAGCATGCTAAGCGATCAGATTGATCTGGCTGCCACTCGACTCCTAGAGGTACGCGATGATTCTTACTATGTCTATGCATCACGTGCTGGGTTGTACGAACCCTTGAGTTATCTAGGCGAGTCCGTATGGCAAGCCGAACCCATGGCTCATCTTGTTCCCGTTAGCAATACGCTGGATACCGTATTTGATGTCTACCCGACTCGCAACGCCACATTGATTGCCTGCCACCCCGG
>JALZVU010000065.1 GCA_023301795.1 Granulosicoccus sp. | reverse complement strand
TGCTCGCTCAGGCTGGAGCAAGCAGGGCGGGTTTGAGATTTATGTCAACGATGTTGCTGCGGGCCAACGCCTCTACGATGAGCTTTTTGAAAAAGGCGCAGATCTGGATGTTCGTCCTGGTTGCCCCAATATGATTGAACGTATTGAAAGCACATTGCTTTCATTCGGTAACGACATGGATGCCAGACACAGTGTCCTTGAATCTGGCTTGGAAAAATTCATCAATCTTGATGCTGATATCGACAGCTTGTCTCTAGCTGCATTGAGAAAAGAGGCTGCGGAAGGTCCCAAGCGTCGTCTGGTCGGTTTGATTGTGGAATCAAATGAAGGCCCAAGGTGTTTTGCCGAACAACCATTTGCCATGCAACTGGGATTACCCGTCTCGGGCTGGCCTGCAGCCTCAGAGCAACCTGAAGATGTTCCCATGCAAGGCTTGGTGCAACATTGCCTCGGCTCCCAAGTGTATTCACCACGCTTTGGTATGCAACTGGCAACGGCGATGCTTGATGAGCCTCTGGCCAGCAGCGCAAGCTGTGATGTATTGATGGCGGACGGCAGCGTGGCTACGGCTCGAGTATGTGAACTACCGTTTACTGCTATGGACTTTGCGTCGAGTGTTGATGCTGGTGTAGTGCCCGTGGTTGCTTAAAAGGGATATGCGGTGCTGAGTTGGTTTTGACCTTGCGAGCGTTATACTCACTCACTAATGCTTCAATCAGAAAATCGCATCCTAATGTTCAAGCAAATAGCAGTCATCGGTTCAGGCACCATGGGTGCGGGTATCGCAGGGCACGTTGCCAATGCAGGGTACGACGTACTCCTTCTCGATTTACCATCGGATGATGGTGGCAATGTAAATGCCATTAGCGAAGGTGCGTTGAAAAGGCTGGTGGAGTATGAACCGGCGGCATTAATGCATAAACGAGCCGCTGGATTCATCACGGTGGGTAACATCCGTGATGATTTTCATAAGCTGGCTGACGCTGACTGGATTGTGGAAGCCGTGGTGGAGCGGCTTGATGTCAAGCGCGAGTTGTATCACCGGCTGAGTGAGGTTGTATCAGATACGTGCATTGTTACCTCGAACACGTCCACGATTCCAATCAGTCTGTTGGTTGCAACTTTGCCAGCTCAATTTCAGAAGCGTTTCGCTATCACTCACTATTTTAATCCTGTTCGCTATATGCGTTTGCTTGAGTTGGTAAGCGGCGAGCATACGGATGATGCGGTTATGCAGGAGCTTAGCGATTTCAATGATCAGCAGCTTGGTAAAGGTGTGGTCCGGTGTGGTGATACACCAGGGTTTCTGGGCAACCGAGTGGGCGTATTTGCTCTGCAGGTGGGCATTGATGAAGCTGTGAGGCTGAACTTGCCCATTGATATTGCTGATTCGCTGATGGGCCGACCCATGGGCATTCCTAAGACAGGCGTTTTTGGTTTGTACGATCTCATTGGTATTGATCTGATGGCCGACGTGGTGCGCTCGCTGCGCAGCATCTTGCCTGAGGGAGACGCATTCCATGCGGTCGGGGCTGAGAGCGAGATGATCAACTCGATGGTGGCGACAGGGTTGACTGGCAATAAGGGCGGCGGTGGTTTTTACCGGTCCTCGCCAGAGGGCGGCAAGCTGGCGCGCGATCTGGCTTCCGGCAACTACGCGCCGGTGTCGCAAGGCACTCCGCAACGCGCGTTGGATGCTGCCACCGCTATTATTGATCAGGAAGAGCCGTTAGTCGATCTGGTCGCCGGTGATGATGCCCAGGCGCAGTTTTGTCAGAACGTGCTGGCTCGTGTTCTAGGGTATGCAGCAAGTTTAGTCGGGGACGTGACCGAATCGCCTCAGGACCTTGATGACGCCATGAAGCTTGGGTTCAATTGGGTACGTGGGCCGTTCGAGATGATCGATGGCTTGGGTGTTGCGCGTGTTCGACAGCTTATAGAGCAGTTGGGTATGCAAGTGCCCACCGTTTTGCAGAACAACGATACGTTTTATCAAGTGGATGAAGCGCGATCTGAATTGATGGTTAGACAAGCATCAGGCGATGTTGAGGATGTGAAGTTACCCGAAGGCGTTGTGCGCTTTAATTTCAAGCGGCGTACCTTGAAGGCGTTGGCCAGTAATCGAGCGGCCAGCTATTACGCCATTGGTGATGACTACCGTCTCATTGAGTTTCACTCCAAAGCCAATGCACTGACCGATGAATCCATGGCGATTGTGCAGGCTGCTGCAAAAGATCATGGCCGCGGTATCGTTGTTCATAACGATGCACAGCATTATTCGGCCGGGGTGGATTTAAATGCGTTCCTTGCAATGATTGACGCGCAAGACTGGTCAGGCATTGATGCATTTCTGGCGCGTTTTCAGAGCGCAGTAGCAGCGCTCAAGTATGCGCCTGTGCCAGTCGTGGGGGCGCCATCTGGTTTGTCTCTAGGGGGTGGTTTTGAGGTGTTACTGCACTGTGATCAGCTGGTGATGAATGGCAATACGGTGTCGGGTCTTGTGGAGAGTGCAGTAGGTCTGCTACCGGCAGGTGGGGGTGTCAAGGAGACGTATTTACGCTGGTATGCAGCTACAGGTGATTGGAATGAGGCCGCCTGGAGTGCCTGGATGAATATAGGGTATGGGGCTACGGCACATTCACCACAAACCGCCGAACGGTTGAAGTACTTCAAACCAGAACACGATGAATGGGTGATGAACAGGGATCGTTTGTATAGCCGTTCGCTGGCTGTACTGGATCGACTGTCGGCATCTTATGCAGCGCCTGCACGGCCAGATTTTGTTTTAGCATCAGGCGATATACTGGATCGGATGAATGCGTTTATGGAAGAAGGCGTTCAGCGCGGGGATTTCTATCCACATGACAAGACTGTGGCCATGCGTATTGCTTCAGTGATTTGTAGTGACGATGGCGCCGCTTTCGCCGCGAGTGAAGAAGATCTCTACCAGCGCGAACGTGCGGCTTTCATAGAGCTGGCGAAAACACCAAAGACACGAGCGCGAATTCATTCGTTGCTAAACGGCGCAGGTGCGCTGCGTAATTGAACAGCGGTTGTGTGGTGGTGCTGCGATTCTCAAAAAGGGGGCCTGGAAGAATCTGGACTGGGTGTCCCCGTGGCCTCATGAGTAATTCAGGCTAGCTAGCTTCCATCCTCATTGGGGGGGAGCTGCAGCGCCCGGGTTTTCGGCGCTGGATTGGATCTCGCGTTTTTCGTCTTCAGTGCCTGTAGCTGCGGCTGGCTGATCTACTGGCTCGCCAGAATCTGCTGCTTCATCACTGACCGTCTCGTCTTCGATGGACTTGCGCGGCAGGTTCTGCCCATCTGATTTGATAATTGGCTCCAATATCCCGTTAATGGATGCGAAAGACTGCTTTCCTGAATTGAGGGCCGAGCCATCAGCATCCAGAGGGGGAGATTTTCGGAGTTTGACGCTTCCACCAATGACGTAGCGGCGCGGCGCGGTATCGTCAGTGTAGTGTGCACCGGCGCGTGTTAGCCACGCAATCATGCCAAATTCGCCTTCTACAATTTCTTCTCGGTTGAGCAATGGAGCTCGTTGTTCCATATTTAACGCATCGCCGCGCGCAAGGATAGTCAGACGGCGTCCGTCGTCAGTGTCGCAATGGATGAGCATGCGTGAACCTTCTGCATCGACATCTGCGTCAATCAGGGTTTTGCCAGATTGCACAAATGTATCGATTGTCAGTAAGCAGGAAGCATCCGAATAGAAGGCAGCGTTGAGCTGTGCGTCAGCCACGCTAATAGAGTTGTTGGCCATACCCGGGACAATAGGGGCAAGCAATAAAGTGCATAGCCAGCAAATTCTTGTTACCGAAGCAGGGGTGATTACGTGAGCCATCAAATTATTGACGATGTCGAGAGACACATTGTGGAAAAGTCGCAACTGATTTCGAGAGAGTATGGCCTTTTTTTAGTACAGCTGTCATGTTCAATTGACGTTGATTGGATCGATATTTGTCTAATACCTGTGCTTGTTCCGGAATTATGCCTGGAAGCTCAACCAGTGGGAGCGCCACGGCATCGGTCAGATTAGCTTAGGGGAATGTCGTTCCCGTTCTTTCCGGATTGATAGACTTCTGAGGCGGCAGCGTATCTTGAGTGAATCGACGCAATTTGGGTATCAAACTGGTCACGAACTTCCACAGGTGCATGCTGCCGGACCCAGGATACTATTCCATGGGAGCTCCAGAATGCATTGTCTCGTTTGTACTGACCGGGCTCAAGCCCGAACACCTCTTTGAGAATGTTCAAGTCGTGCGGGATTTCAAATGCGTCGCGAGAATCCTCATGACTGAAAAAGTAATAGAAGTTGTCAAACCCTGCCCATGTGATGGCGGACAGGCACATGCTGCACGGTTCGTGGGTGCTGAGAAAAATCAGATCGCTGGTGGGCAGACGTTCCTCGTCTGATAGTTCGTAGTATCGCTTGAGAAGGTGCATTTCCCCATGGTGCAAGGGGCTGTCTATTTCGTTGTTGGTTTCTGCAATATAGGTACTGAAATCTGATTTTCTGAGCAAGGCCGCCCCAAAGATCTTGTTGCCCTTTTTGACCGCCCGCTCTGTGAGTGGCAGGATGTCGTCGGCAAGGACGTCCATTAATCGTTCAATCAGTATGGCGTCTGGGTGGGTGGGTCGGGTCATTTTGGGTGGCCGTCTGCGTTGGGTATCGCTATGCTAAGTGGCTGTCCGAGAAAAGCCCCCTAGGTTTGTTGTCAAGGGACAGTATGACATGTGACTCTAAAGCATCAGCTCCACCGTCTTACAGCAGGAAAACATCATGAGCTTCTCGGACATCATCAGTAGCGGTCGCATCGTGGACATCATGGTGGTGTTTGTGATTATTGAAGTACTGGTGTTAGTTGTTTACTGGAAGCGCACGGGGCGCGGCGTACCAACAGTTCCGTTACTGGCTAATGTGGGCGCGGGTGGCAGCTTGATGTTGGCGCTGGGAGCAACCATGAAGGGATTCGATACGCAGATTATTGCCCTGTGCCTAGTGTCGTCTCTGGTGTTTCACGTGACGGATCTGCTCATTCGCTGGAAGCGCTAGCTCAAATATTGCCGCTTCCCGGACAGTCTCACAAGTGCTCACGTTGGCTGAGCATCGCTACGGTTTCGCTGCGATATCCGTCGCCGTTGCTGATACACCTTGTACTGGTGATACAGCAACAAGCTGACGCCAAGCGTGCAGGGTGTTGACCAGAGAATAGGGTTGAACGCCAACTGCGGCATCAAATTCACCGCACCGAACGCGAAGAACGCGGTGTACACAGAAATTCCTGCGCCCACCAACCCGCGAGTATGTTGAATGAGCCATTCATTCAATGGGGGTGATGCCTGGAAAATGAACCGGGTGTTAAGAACAGCTGACAGCACGCCAATAAATGAGATCCCGATCATCAAGGGCTGATTGATCATATAGCCCTGCCAGGCACAATTAACCGCAGTCACAGCTGTCGCTGCCTGCAAAGCTAGGTTCATGGCGCTGCGGTTTGCCGTGTGATTGCGCCTGTTTTGAATGCACCACATGCCGTAGCGGCTGAGCATGATAGTGAGGGTTGCCAGATACAGCATCATCCAGCCGAACAGGCCGCGCACCAGAGCCGCGTCGTCAGAAAATGGATGCGTCTCCAGTGGATAGCGCAAGGTGACCAGGCTGATGCCGATGGCCAGAATGCCTGTTATTAACAAGGCGTGAGCGAAGATCTTGCCCCAGCGCTTGTGGGTGTCTCCACCTTTTTTGCCGACAATTGGGACCCACATAGTGACAAGCCCGATGGTGCCTGAAACGATATGAAGGGCGACTAGTGTATTAAATTGCCACATGTAATTGTGTCAACGTAGGTTGACGGTTGAGACGATCTGTCAGTTATACCTGCAAGCGAGTGCAGCTGCAACCCGAAGACGCCCCAGCTCGACTGAGACTGGATTATTGGTCAATCCGCCAGTCTTTACATAATCTTTGTGCCGCAAGCTGGCCGGACAATGTCGCCATGGGCACGCCCGCACCCGGGTGTACGCTGCCGCCACACAAATACAGTCCTTGTATTTGGCTTTTTGAGCCAGGCCGTTTAAATGAGCCCATCCAACCGTGCGTTGGGCGCCCGTAGAGTGCCCCGTCACTGGCTGGAAACAATCTGCCGAACTGGCCAGGTCCTGTAACAATACTCTTCCCCTGTTCATCGTCAATTTCCAGACCTTGGGTGGTGAGCGTCTGTTGCATTTTTTCGACAGCCTCAGTGCGCTCAGCCTCACTCATGGGGTGTGCCGGTGCGTTAACCAGGCTGAATAGCCGTTCATACTGGCCTTGCTCAACCTTCGTGTTGGCGCTGCCGCTCCGATCTTGTGCGCAAACGTAGACCGTTGGATTGTCAGTCATGTCTGATTTTTCGAAGATCTTGTCGAATTCATCGGCATAATCATCTCCAAAGAACACCGTATGGTGGGCAAGCTCATAGCCGCTGGTAGTGGCGTATTGGCAACGCGTTACAGCGGACAGGGAAGGTTCGGTTCGTTGTGAGCAGGCGACGCTTGCCTCGTGGCCCAGCAGTCCTTTGGAGAGCGCTTGTGTATCGCCATTGAAAATGACTGCCGATGCATTTATGACCTCGCCGTTCTCCAGCTCAACCCCGGTGATGCGTTTGTGGTCGATTGCGAGGCGACGCACGCCGCTTTCATAACGGATATCACCGCCCATCGACACAACCGTATCTGCCAGTGTTCTGGCTAGCGCATGCATGCCACCTTGCACCATCCATACGCCGGCTTTCTCAACATGGGCTATCAACATCAAGGTGGCTGGAGCCTTGAACGGAGAGCTACCGCAGTAGGTTGCGTAGCGGGCAAACAACTGGCGCAACCGAGGATCCTGGAAATCTTTTGCCAAAGAATTCCAGAGACTCACAAAGGGTTGCGTGTTTGCCATATCTATCATCCCGCGTAAACCACCCTGCAGGCTCAAGGCAATAGGGTTGGGTCGCTGTGCACGCATGAAACTATTATCCAGCGTGTTGAACACCGTTTCGGTTTTTCGGGCAAAGCGCTGATAGTTATCGGCCTCGGCGTCGCCTGCAAACTCACTAATGGCTTGCATGGACTGACCAAGATTGGCAAACAGGTCTAGAGACTCACTTCCGTGCCAGCTGTGCCGCGCCAGCAAGTCAGCCTTGTCCAGTGTCAGATGTTCCTCAAGCTTCAAGCCTGCCTGTGCAAACAGGTTCTGAAAAACCCAGCGCATGGTAAACACCGTTGGTCCCGAATCAATGGCTTGCCCTGCAACATATAGCTGTCGCATTTTGCCACCGGGTGTTGCATGGCGTTCAAGCAGGATGACAGGAATTTTTTTTGCAGCCAGAGACATGGCGGCGGCTAATCCGCCCATACCGGCACCGATAACGATGACAGGATCTTTAGACGCTGGGTTTATGTTTGGCGTATTCACGATAGTGTTTAAACAGTGTATTGGTTTATCGACGACTCACTTGCATCTCTATTTCAAAAGCTGGACGCGTTGTCAGTCTCGCCACAGGTCTTACGATGTCGGCGTTAGTTGCGCTGAACCGGTAGCGTTGGGCAAGTTTGGCAATAATCAGGATAGCCTCTGTGGTGGCGAACGATGCACCGATGCACACACGCGGGCCAACGCCAAATGACATGTGGGTACCCTTGTCGGCTTTGCGCTTTGGCTTGCCATCGACAGTTTCGGTGTTGAATCTATCTGGATCAAACCGGTCCGGATTATTCCATAGCAATGCGTTACGGTGAGCTGTCCATGGAGAGATCATGATCATGGCGCCACGTTTGAGCTTTTTGTCAGCGATGCGCGTGGGCTCAAGTGCTACTCTGGGTAGAAATGTGATGGGTGGATACAGTCTGAGTACTTCTCTGAACACGTTTCGGACAAACGGTAATTGCCGTATATGTTCCAGCTGTACCTCACCTCCGTTGGTTACCTTATCAACATCGTCAGCAATACGCTGTGCCACGTCAGGTTGCTGAGACAGAATGAAAAACACCCAGGTAAGCACACTGGCTGTGGTTTCATGGCCTGCCAGAAAGAACACACCAATCTGATCGATCAGCTCCTCACGTGTAAACGCCTCGCCAGTATCGGAATCTTTTGCAGCAACAACTGCCGCTACAATATCGTCCACCTTATGATCTTTATCGCCATTGAGGCGCGGGTCGAGCATGGTGCCTATGTGTCGGCGGATTCTCTGGCAGGCTGTGACTACCTCAGGTGGCTGCGTAATCGTAGCCCACGGCTTGCCAAAAATAAGTTGCTTCAGATCCACACTGGCCACGCTGCGTTCGAAGAGCAGAAAATCATTGAACACATCCCCGGCAATGTCAGAACTGAGCGGTTGTGAAAAAATGGTGCGACAAATAATGTCTGCAGTCAGATGACTCATTGCTTTGTCTAGTGAAAAAGTGTCCTTGTTCTCTACATGCTTATCAAGCAGTGTCTGATAGTCATCTACCGCACGATTCATTGATGTAAAAGCGCTGTCAATGCGCAGCTGTGAAAACGCAGGATCTATCATCTCGCGTTGACGCCGCCAGCTTTGCCCGCTGGAGACGAATAAAGAGTTGCCGACAAGACCTTCCAGAGCACCCACCATTAGATCGTTCTTGGGGTAGATGCCTTGCTTGTCCGCTAGCACCTGTTTGCAGAGTTCTGAATCGTTTATTAGCAAAATAGAGCGACGCGAATAGCCCAGCCATGTGAGTGGCTTTCGATAGGCCTCTTCCGGAACCAGGCTTAGCAGATCTCCATCACCCTGGCGTATGACCCGCAACAACGATCGTAACGGCGATGAAGGGATAGGGGCAGGCGGGCGGTAGAGTGGCTGTTCGGGCATGTTGTTCTACTTGTATCGATAACGCCAGTATACACTTGGGTATATGTCCACCGCCGCACCCAGCAAGACGTGAACTCACCTTCCACTACTCGCACTGTTTTATTGACTCTTGGCCGCTTACCAGTAGCGCTTGAGCTGGCGCGCGCAATGGCATCAAGTGGTTGGCGAGTTGTTGTTGCTGATCCGTATGCGTGGCATCTGTGTCGTTTGTCGAATACGGTGGACAAGAGTTTCAAGGTGACAGCGCCTGCCATCGATAGCAATGCCTATCTGGCAGAGCTTGCGCAGGTGGTGCGTAGCGAGGGTGTGTCGCTGGTGCTGCCGGTGTCGGAAGAGACGTTGTTTGTAGCGCAGCTTCGGGATAGTGTGGATGCGGGAGTGAAAATTTTCTGCATTGGCCAGGACGCTCTGCTGGGCTTGCATGACAAGTATCTGTTCTCTGAGTTCGCCATGTCAAAGGCTTTGCCGGTACCACTGACAGTGTTGGCCGATGAATATGATGCAAGCAGAATTGATGGTGTTGACAGTGCTGGTATTGCCGACGCCTCGCTGGCGCAGCCTTACATCGTCAAACCAAGATTGTCGTGTGCCGGCATCGGTGTTCGGTTTGGCCTGCCCGGTGAAGCATTGCACGCCTCAGAGATATCCGATCGCAACATTGTTCAACAACAGATGACGGGGTTGAGTTGCAGTAGCTGCACAATTGCCATAGCGGGAAAGTCAACGGTGAGCGTGTGCTATCGCAGTTTGCTTGAGTCCGGTGCTGTGTCGGTTTTATTTGAAGAGATGGCGGTGCCTGCATCTATCGCTCACTTTATTGATACGGTGGTGAAAGCGCTGAGCTATACCGGCATGATATCGTTTGATTTTATTCAGGACAGTGATGGTGTCTGGCGAGCGATTGAGTGCAACCCGCGTGCAACCAGTGGTTTGCATTTTTTACAGCCGCTGGATATTGTCAATGCCTTGTTTAATCCTGAGGTAATGATTGAAAGGGAAGTATCTGGCAGACGTCAGGAATTTTGGTCGTGTCTGATGCAGGTGGAAGGCAGTCTGTTCAAAGGCCGCATAGATCGCAGCGGTTGGCGAAACCTGTTTTCTGTTCGCGATATTTCGTGGCGCTGGAACGATGTTAAACCGTTTTTGCTCATGAGCTTTGTACTTGCTCCGCAGTTGTTCAAGGCCATGAGAATGGGTGTGCCTGTGTCGCAGGTGTTGATGAGTGATGTGGGTTGGCATGAGCGGTAACACCACTGAGCCGTTTGAGATTTCGATTGTGATTGCCACGAATCCTCAAACAGATGTTGTTGAGCTTGTTGAGGCAACGGTGTTTGGTACGGATGGTTTACAGTATCAACGACTGAATGTTCGCCGGCAGTTGGACAGGTTTAACGATCCCACCTATTTTCACGCAATGGCCGGTGAGCAGCTGGTGGGAGTCTATGTGCTAGACCGCCGAGACCTGCTGATCGATGGCAAGCCGCATACTGGCTACTACCGCGGTGTGTTAGCGGTGAAGACTAGCTGGCAAGGTCGCGGCGCAGGAAGGCAGATGACGGCTGCTGCCAGAACCTGGTTAGCTGACAAAGTGGTGGATAAGCCAGTAGTGTCGTATGGGTGTATTGACAAGGGCAATACCCGCTCGTTAACGCTACTCAATAAAGCAGGTGCAACTGCTGGTCCCGCACTGTCGATGTATATGATGTATCGGCAATGGCCTGCAGAGCGTTGTGAACTCATTGAGCTGAATGAATCTCATCAATCATCGTTGAAGCAGCTGGCTGACGCTGTCTATGGTGTTTGTACTGCGCGTGACGTCACTGCATCGCCACTGCCTGGATTTGCTCTGGAGGATGCACAAGGTATTGTGATTAGCGCAAGGGTTGCCAAGTCAGCGTTCCGCATTACTCGTATGAGTGCAGCCGCAACGTGGTGTACAAGCTTGTTTGTGAAGCCGTTTAGCGTTGCCAGGAAGCGGTTCGATCCTGAAAATTTTCGGTATGTAGCTTTTAGTGATGTGTTGATACGGCCTGGCAGCGAAGCGTTGTGGCGCGATTTTGTGAGTACTGTTCTGGCAAACTATAATTATCACTTTGGCGCTTTATACATAGACCCTAACAGTGCGTTGTTTTCCCAGCTAAGGAAAGCGACTCGTTTCTCACACCTGCTTCATTCCTCGCAAGGCTCGATTCAGGTGCTCTGGCAATGCTTTCCTGATGCATGTGATATTGATCTGCCAAGCGAGGCGGCTGATGCCAGTGTGCACCTTTGGCCA
>JALZVU010000064.1 GCA_023301795.1 Granulosicoccus sp. | reverse complement strand
CTGCGCAGCAAACTGGGCATGGTGTTTCAAGGCTTTAACCTTTGGTCTCACCTGAATGTGATGCAAAACGTCACTGAAGTACCTGTGCAAGTGCTGGGCGTGAGCAAAGCTGAGGCACGAGAGAGGGCAGAACACTATCTGCAAAGAGTGGAGTTGTGGGATAAGCGCGACCAATATCCGGCTCACTTGTCTGGTGGGCAACAGCAGCGCGCCGCCATCGCCCGTGCATTGGCAATAGAGCCGCGAGTCATGCTCTTTGATGAGCCTACCTCAGCGCTGGATCCGGAGCTGGTAGGCGAGGTGTTAAAAGTCATTGGAGAGCTGGCCAATGAAGGGCGAACCATGCTACTCGTGACTCACGAATTGAAGTTCGCCCGAGACGTATCCACGCAGGTTATTTTCTTGCACGAAGGCCAGGTTGAAGAGCGCGGCACACCCAGACAGGTATTTTACGAACCGGTAAGCGAACGTTGCCGTGCGTTTGTGTCTTCAATTCATTAAGACGCCGCGGGTCGGCGTAATAATGTGAGAGCTGCTTATTGCAACAGGCTTGCGTGGTTCATAAAAGCAGCACTGTTATTAAGACTATTAAAGCCCCAGCGCAGACAACCCTGGATAGTCCTCAGGCCTGGGCCCCTGTGGCCAATTGAACAACCGATCTTCCTCTTTGATGGCCAGATCATTGATACTGGCAATACGCCTCTCCATCAGTCCTTGATCTGAAAACTGCCAGTTCTCATTCCCGTAAGAGCGATACCACTGTTGCTGGGTATCATGCCATTCATAAGCGAACCGCACGGCAATTCTATTGCCCTCACACGCCCATAGTTCCTTTATCAGTCGATAGCCATTTTCGGTGCGCCATTTGTTTTCCAAAAATGCCACGATAGCGTCTCGGCCTTGTAAAAATTCTGAACGGTTACGCCATAGGCTATCGGGTGTGTAAGCGAGACTGACTTTGGTCGCATCTCGACTATTCCAGCCATCCTCCGCCATACGGACCTTGGTAGTGGCACTGTGCGTATCAAACGGCGGCAGGGGAGGACGACTATCAGACATGAATTTATGCTCGTAGGGTAGGGTGGCTTTCTAGACTACCACTGGTTATAAGCGAGATACTTGCCACTCATCTTAACCTCAATCCGATCACCTTTTGGGTTTGGTACTTTCTCAACACTCATTTCAAAATCAATAGCACTCATGATTCCGTCACCGCCTTTTTCATGAATAAGCTCTTTTAGAGTTTCACCGTATACGCCAACAATTTCATAAAATCGATAGATGCATGGATCTGTAGGAACTGTCTGTGGAAACACCTTGTTGGGACACTCGGTCAACACCTCGGCAACCTCTTCTGGCAACTCAAGCAATTTAACCAAGGTGTCAGCCTTTGCTTTTGGCAGAGAATTCATTCCAAGGCAGGCTGAGGTGGTAAATACTTCGGACATTTCGATGGCGTCGGCAATATGCTCCCAGCTCAACTTCTTGGCCTTCTTCTTAGCCATTATCGCGTTGGTGACTTGCTCCATTGTCAGAACGGAAGGTAATAGTGACGGAGAATGCAGTTGGTTCATGATTGAGTTCCTGTGAGTACGGTAAGTGAAGGTTTTTGTATGTCCACGGATGGGCTGACAGATGGCTTGGCAGGAATGCTGCCTTGAGTTCCAAGGGCCGTGGTATCAGCAAGCACTTTGAGCGTATCCGTCTTTTTCAATAACCCGGGACACACCGTCAAAGGTTGTTGATTGCGCGTGTCCGTATCTGACGAATCGGGTAAAAGTCGAGAACGGGTAGTAAGAAAATCCACTAGATGGTTCCTGATGGGGTAGTAAGCATCCATGTGGACAATGTCTGCGCGCCTGCGTGGCCTGGGTATATCAATCACTACGCTTTCGGCAACGCGTGCATACGGTCCATTGCTCATCAACAAAACGCGATCAGCTAGTAAAATAGCTTCATCAACATCATGAGTAATCATGAACACCGTCTGGTCTGTGTCAGACCATACGCGTATTAGCTCATCCTGAATCGTGCCACGTGTTAATGCGTCGAGTGCCCCAAAGGGCTCGTCGAGTAACAACAATTTGGGTTGAATGGCGAACGCACGGGCGATGGAGACACGCTGACGCATACCACCCGATAGTTGAGAAGGTTTGCGTTGCTCGGCACCGTCACCCAGCCCGACCATCTCCAGGTGTTTATAGGAATGATCACGTACCTGCTGTCGGCTCCATTTAGGAAAGCGTGCTCGAACACCGAACATCACGTTGTTCAGCGCACTCATCCAAGGCAGTAAGGAATAGTTCTGAAACACAACACCGCGATCAAGACTGGGCCCGGCGATCTCCTGTCCGTCCATGATGACAACGCCACTGGTTGCTGTATCGAGTCCGGCAAGTACATTCATGATGGTGGATTTGCCACATCCGGAGTGCCCAATGATGCAGACGAATTCCCCACGTTTGATGTCGAAACTTGCGTTCTCAAAAACGGTCAGTGGCTCTGCCCCGTCGGGAGAGGGGTAACGACGTGTCAGATTCTGAATTTTCAACAAGGAGCTGTGTGCGCTTTCGCTTGAGTCTTGTTTAGTAACTTTTATGCTTGTCATGCGATTCACTCCTGATACTGCACGGCAGACTGCACCCGCGCAAACATGGCATCCAGCAACATGCCGACCACGCCTATAACGAGTATCGAAAAAATAACGCTGGTTAAGTCCAGGTTGTTCCACTCGTTCCACACGTAGTAGCCAATACCCGTGCCGCCTACCAACATCTCGGCCGCTACAATGACCAGCCAGGCAATACCGATTGATATACGCATGCCGGTAAGTATGGTGGGTGCGGCGGCGGGAAGAATGACGCTGGCAGCCGTGCGTAGACTGCCCAGTTCATGCGTGAGTGCCACGTTGATCCAGTCCTTTCGAACATTGGCCACACCAAACGCTGTGTTGATCAGCATTGGCCATATCGAGCAGATAAAGATCACGAATATCGCCGAATATTCACTGTCCTGAATAATAAACAGCGCCAACGGCATCCAGGCTAAGGGAGAGATCGGCCTGAGCACTTGTATAAACGGATCCAGTGTTTTATAGGCTAGCGGCGACATGCCAATCAAAAAACCCACTGGCAATGCAATGAGTGCTGCCAACAGATACCCTGCTAAAACCCGATACAACGAATACGCTATCTGGATTCCAATGCCTTTGTCGTTGGGACCATTGTCATAAAATGGATCGGATAATTCTTCAAATGCTTTGACAGCAATCGCTGAAGGCGGTGGCACTCGCGCCTCGTCCGCAGCACCGCCCATTAATAATTCATACTCCGTCATATTCTCCGCACTTGTTACAGTCGGTGTGGAGACTTCCCAGATGCCCAGAATAGTGAAGAGCAGAATTAACGATAACAGCGGTGCTTTGAGTTTAGTAGTCACGATGTGATCAGCCCTTGCCAATAGCAAAGCTCTTTACATACTCTTCTGGCTTTGCAGGATCGAAGGTCTTGCCCATGATCTCGTGGCTCATGTACGTTTTGGTGGGTGGTTCCAGCCCCAGACTTTTCATCACGGATGCGCAATCGGCAGCGTTATAAACCTGTTCGGCAACACCTCGATAATCAACATCCCCCTCTATGTATCCCCAACGCTTCATCTGGGTAAGGATCCACACACCCATGGAGTGCCAAGGGAAGGGGTCAAAGTCGATACGATCAGGAACATTTTGAATGTTTCCAAGCCCGTCAGCGTAACGCCCTGTTAGCACTTGTGAGACTACCGGTACCGGTTGATTCAGATAGTTCTTTGGGGAAATAGCTTCTGCAATTTCCTGACGATTTTCTGCAGGGCTTGCGTATTGGGTTGCATCAATTAAGGCCTTGAGCAAATTGCCGTAGGTGTTTGGCAATGTGGTGGCAAACTCGGCGCTACAGGCGAATGCACAGCAGGGATGCCCATCCCAGATGTCTTTTGTTAGTTTATGTATAAAGCCGACCTTCTCCCAAACGGCGCGCTGGTTAAACGGATCAGGTGAAAGATAGCCATCAAGATTACCTGCTTTTAGATTGGCAACCATTTCTGGGGGTGGTACCACACGAATTTGAATATCAACATCCGGGTCGAGGCCAAATTCTGCGACGTAATATCGCAGCAAAAAATTATGCATTGAATACTCGAACGGCACGCCAAACTTGAACCCCTTCCACTTGCTTGGGTCGTCATGCTTGTCTTTGTGATCAACGTGTAAAACGATTGCCTGGCCGTTTATATTCTCCACTGCAGGCATCAGATAAGGCTCAGCCACCGAGCCTGCTCCCATGGTGATGGCCAGCGGCATAGGTGTGAGCATGTGCGCGGCATCGTATTCATTGTTCAATGATTTATCACGCGCTACTGCCCAGCCTGCTGTCTTGATGACATCAACATCAAGCCCGTACTTCTCATAAAACCCAAGGGGTTTGGCCATGATGATCGGCGTGGCACAGGTAATGGGTACAAAGCCTACGGCAAGCTTCGATTTTTCTGGTTTGCCAAGAGACTCTGCAATCGCCGCTTTGGCGGCCTCTATAGGGAACACCGATCCCAAAGCCGCCGCTAGTGTGCCACCGCCTAACAATTTGGCAAACGAACGCCGACTGATATCGTTATGCCCAAAGATTGATCGAACCACCGCACTTTCCACCATGTGCGACAGCGCCTCATCAGAGCTGGCGAATTGTGTTGTGGAGGGTGATAAAGATTGTGGCGCGTGGGCAGCGTTGCCTGCGCTTTCATTGAGCGATTGGTCCTTTGTGCTCGCCTGGTGTCCAGATGTGCAGGACACGCAGCCGCAGTTGCGACCGTGCCGCAGGTCAATATCGCCGTCGTAAGGATTACCAAAGCTTTTAGACGTCATGTTTTTATAGTCCAGATTGCCGTTTGAAGTGGAACTGTAATGGCCTTGTGGAGGAAGGCGTAACAGTGTTTCAAGCCTTACGTTCCATTGTTTGTGCCAAGATTTCAAATTGCAATTAAACGCAATAAATACAGATACTTAAAATATTTTTCATTGGGAATTCTATTACGAATTATCATAATTCACGAAAATATGTAATTTCTATTTACGAAATTATGTAACTATGTTCTACGCTAGAGAATCACTTTCGAAACCTGCCCGAACACCTGAACCCGCACCAGCAAAACTCTAATCGTGGCAACCAAAACAGCTCTCATCGATAACGTCAAAGCCATTGCAACGCTTGGTAAGCTAATGAATTACAGCTTCATGGCGACCGACGAGCCGACCTATCTGCTCGATCCTTACACCGGTCAGATTTTGCGTGCCAACCCGGCGGCTGAAAAGCTCTTCCGACTACCCGGTAATTCACTAGACGGGGTGTACATAGACAAACTTTACCCGGCGCATCGAGCGCAGCTGTATGTGTTCACCGAGGAGGCCATCGCCTTGGGTCAAGCTCGCACACGAGCATTGACGCTTTCAAGGCCCGACGGCAGTCTTATCCCGTTCGAACACTTGGGTATCGTGTGTCAGCAAGGCGATTCGATCACCTTGCTGATACGTCTGCTCGATCTTGATGCTCTGCACCGACGCGATGTTAACGAGGCAGCCGAATCGTACTTGCGCAAAGGTTTTCATGAATGGCTGCGCGACGAGCAGTATTTTCGAGATATCGAGCGCGAATACCGTCTTATTCTGGCTGCGGCCGGTGAAGGCATATACGGCGTGAGCGTCGATGGCTGCACCACATTTCTGAACCCCGCAGCCGAAGCAATGCTTGGCTACCATGCGGATGAGCTCGTTGGACAAGACATGCATGACATCATCCATCATCATCGAGTCGACGGATCCGAATATCCGAGTATTGAATGTCCCATTTACAACGCATTTAAGGACGGTACGGTAAACACCGTGGAGGATGAGGTTTTCTGGCGCAAAGACGGTACGCCAATGCCGGTTGAATATACCTCCACTCCCATCGTCGACTCCGGTAATCTCGTGGGTGCTGTCATTGTATTTCGAGATATCAGCGAGCGGCGTAAAAATCAGGAAACCCTGCGCAAGGCGTTGGTCGAAAACGCGGCCCTTCGTGATCGCTTAGAGATGGAAAATGCTTATCTGCAAGAGGAAATACGCTCAAGAGGCGAACACCACAACATTATTGGCACCTCCGATGCGCTCAACACCTTGCTGGCGCAGATAGAGCTTGTAGGCCCCACTGATGCGAATGTGTTGATCAGTGGTGAAAGTGGTACCGGCAAAGAACTCATCGCGCACGCTATCCATCGTGCATCATCAAGAGCCGATCGACCGCTCATCCGTGTGAACTGTGCCGCCATACCCAGAGAACTCTTTGAAAGCGAGTTTTTTGGTCACGTCAAGGGTGCGTTCTCAGGTGCAGTACGTGATCGCGTGGGGCGTTTTGAGCTGGCTCACGGTGGCACTTTGTTCCTTGATGAAGTAGGAGAGCTAGAGCTCACACTTCAGGCAAAACTCCTTCGCGTGGTACAAGAGGGCAAGTTCGAGCGCGTCGGTGAGGAGCAATCTCGTAGGGTTGACGTGCGTTTGATAGCGGCAACAAATCGCAATCTGAAAACAGCGGTAGAGGAGGGAGATTTCCGCGAAGATCTCTATTTTCGGCTTAATGTCTTCCCAATCGAATGCACACCGTTAAGGCAGCGCGCCTCAGATGTTCCTCAGCTGGCAGAGCACTATCTGGGCACCACCTGCCAGCGCCTCAACTTACCCAAGCCCAATTTGACTCGTGCCAACGTGCGTGCATTGATGGACTACCCGTGGCCCGGTAATATCCGCGAACTGCAAAATGTCATTGAGCGCGCAGTCATACTCTCGCGCAACGGCAAACTCACGATGGATCTACCCTCAGCCTCGGCAGGGGCGTTCTCACTTAAAGCGCACAGGGTTCCCGTACAGCCAGCCCAATCCGAAAAAATCCTGACCGCAGCTGAAATGGCATCTTTTGAAAAGCACAACATAAAACGCGCTCTGGCAGCCTGCAATGGCAAGGTATCTGGCAAGCAAGGTGCTGCCGTGCTGCTGGGAATGAAGCCGACAACTGTGTATTCACGAATCAAAGGCTGGGGCTTGCTGTAGCCTATAGCCACCTTTCGGGGTGTTACCCAAAACAGGAAGATTGCATGTCCGTATTAGATGTCATTACCATCGGCCGTTCTTCGGTTGATCTCTACGGCGCACAAGTCGGTGGACGGCTGGAGGATATGGGCTCGTTTAATAAATATATTGGTGGCTCGCCCACCAATATTGCTGCAGGCTCTGCACGCCTCGGCCTAAAATCAGCACTTATCACCCGAGTCGGCGATGAGCACATGGGACGCTTCGTACGCGAGCAGTTGGTTCGCGAAGGTGTCGACGTTCGAGGGGTGAAAACAGACCCCGAACGACTTACAGCGCTGGTGCTGTTGGGCATTCGTGATCAGGAACAATTCCCGTTGATTTTCTATCGTGAAAACTGCGCCGACATGGCTCTGTGTGAAGATGATATCGATCCTGATTTTATACGCGAGGCTCGCGCAGTCGTCGTCACGGGTACCCATCTATCTCATCCCAACACCGAAAGCGCTGTACTTAAAGCCCTGAATATTGCGCGTGATAACCAGCAACTCACAGCGCTGGATATAGATTATCGGCCCAATCTTTGGGGACTTGCTGGGCACGGTGACGGTGAAAGCCGCTTTATCGAGAGTGAGAAGGTGACAAAGAAGCTGCAAGCGACGTTGCATCTTTTTGATCTTATCGTGGGTACCGAAGAGGAATTCCACATAGCTGGAGGCACCACCGATACCATTGCCGCCTTACGTGCTGTCCGAGCGGTATCTAAAGCGACATTAATATGCAAGCGTGGCCCTATGGGTGCCGTTGCCTTCACAGATGATGTCCCTGATTCACTGGATGAGGGGGTCAGCGGTCCGGGATTCGCCATAGACGTCTTCAATGTACTCGGAGCAGGGGATGGCTTCTTCTCGGGATTGCTACGTGGCTGGCTCGGTGGTGAGTCGTGGCCTGTTGCCTTGAAGTATGCCAATGCCTGTGGTGCGTTTGCTGTCAGCCGACACGGATGCACACCGGCGTATGCCTCATGGGACGAACTACAGTTCTTTCTTGAAAGAGGGATAAAGGACAAAGCGCTACGCCATGACGCACAGCTCGAACAAGTTCACTGGGCCACCAATCGCTCTGGCGATTGGTCAACGATGCGTGTGTTCGCCTTCGATCATCGCCTGCAATTCGAAGAAATGCCAGGTGCTGACAATACCAAAATTGGACAATTTAAAGCCTTGTGCCTGCAAGCGGCCGTGCAAGTGGCTGATGGCCGTGATGGTTACGGCGTGCTTTGCGATTCTAGATTAGGTCGTGATGCGCTCTACCAATCCACAGACCATAATATGTGGGTGGGTCGCCCGGTTGAACTTCCCGGCACGCGTCCATTGCAAATAGAACCTGCACTGGGTGTCGATTTTGGTGCTCTGAATGAATGGCCTGCGAACCATGTCGTTAAAGTACTGTGCTTCTGCCACCCGGACGATGACGATGCGATGTGGAGTGCGCAGGAAGCGACCCTGCACAGGCTTTTTACAGCTGCCAGACGCAACAACCTGGAATTCTTGATGGAAGTTATTCCAGCTAAGGTCGGCGTTGTTGACGATGACACCACATCAATCGTTATCCAGCGACTCTATGATGCCGGAATATACCCTGACTGGTGGAAGCTTGAGCCGTTGAAAACAACACAAGCATGGCGAAACTGCGTTGATGCCATTAACCGCAACGATCCACATACTCGCGGTATTGTTGTGCTGGGCCTTGATCAGCCTTTCGATGCGCTGGCGGCCACATACACACTAGCTGCACAATTTGATCTGGTTAGAGGCTTTGCCGTAGGCCGTACCATTTTTGCTGAAACTGCGCGCCAATGGATGACAGGTGGAATTGATGATGCAGGTGCAGTCCAACAAATGACAAGCCGCTATGCTGCGCTATGTGCTGTCTGGGATAATGTTCGCGCAAGTTGAGTCCAGGCTAGGCTCGAAAAAACGATAAACGTGAGCCATCAACTGCCATTGGCCTTAACTATTCATGAATCTGGACGGGTGTCCCTGTGGATTCATGAATAGTCTAGGCTAGGCAGGTGACGACCTAAGCACTGCTCTGAACATAAAAACTATCGCGCTGGCAAAGGCATCCAGTCTGGCGTTGCGACATCAGCATGCGCAAAGGCGGGTAGTTTGGCTGCCAAGTCCTGCATGCTTTTTATGTCGCTGTCCATCAGCATATCGCGCGTGATGAGCGTCGGAGGGACGATGACGCTGGCGCCCGGGTCTTCGCCTGCCAGTAGCATCGCCAGAGTCCGCACGGATACTTCGCCAACCACTGCGGGGTTTGTTGCGGCTGTGGCTACCCACGCACTATCAGGTTCGCGCATGGCAGCGATGTCGGCTGTTGAAACGTCAGCTGAATAGATTTTAATATCCTGGCTCATACCAGCTTCATCCACAGCAATCTTCACACCTTTGGCAAATTCATCGTAAGGGGCAAACATGACAGTGATGTCGGGGTTGGCCTGTAGTACGGATCTTGCCTGATTGGCATTGGCGTTTGCGATGGGATTATCCAGTGTGCCAAATTGCGCCTTCTCTTTTATGCCGGGGTAGCGTTCTTTGAATTCCTTCCATGTTTCGTCACGACGATCGAGCGGGGCAATGCCCGGTACGTAGACATAGCCGGCAGTAAAGGACTCACCGTTGTCTTTTATCGCCTGCTCGAGTGCCAGACGCGCAAGGTCTCTATCGGATTGTTCAACCTGGGGTACAGCCTCGTTTTCTACGTTAACGTCAAAGGCCACGACTTTTATGCCTGCATCAAGAGCGCGCTGAACTGCGTCTTGCATGGATTCGGTTAAACCATGTTGCACGATGATGCCGTCAACGCCTAGCGCAATAGCCTGATCCACCATGTCGGCTTGTAAGGCTGCATCCTGACGACTATCAAGAATGCGTAAGTCGACTCCCAAGGCTTGCGCTTGTGTCTCGACGCCGGATAAATAGGCTTGAAAGAAATCACCGGTTGACAGGTATCGCACCAGAGCAATCTTAACGTCAGCCGCATTGTCGAAAGGCGCTGGCATATCAGCTGCCCAGCTACCGCTTATGGAAAGTCCGGCACATGCTGTGAGAGCCATTGCGCTGGCTAGACCTGTGAATTTTCTGCGGTTTATTTTCATTGTTGTTTCTCCTTGTGTATAAATCTACTGTGTAAACTATGTTTGTAACGTTCCTATGGTTAACAAAAGTGTCAGACGTTTGGATTGCATACGCCCTCAACGACGTTGACGTGCAGATAGTGAAAATGTAAACATCAGCGCGAGCACCAACACTGCGCCTTTTACAAAATCCTGTGTGTAGTAGGGAGCGTTCATCATGGTTAACCCTTGCAGAAGTATGCCAACGAACAGGGCGCCCATGGCTGTACCGAAAGCGTTTGGTCTGGCAGCGCCCAATACCGCATAGCCGATAAGTGCTGCAGCCACTGAATCCAGTAGCAGGTTGTTGCCTGAGGCAATGTCGCCTCGGCCCAGTCGTGCAGACATAAGCATGCCGCCTACTGATGCCAATACTCCAGATATGACATAGGCTGTGACCTTGTACTTGTTCACCGCAACGCCTGCCAGTGATGAGGCTCGTTCGTTGGATCCGATGGCATACATGAGTCTGCCGTGGCGTGTGTAGTTCAGGAAGAGAAATACCAGCACCGCTATCACCAGCAGTACCACGACCGATACCGGTAATAGTCGTTCGATAAACAGATCAAAGCGGTGGCGACCAAGGGCAAGAAAAGCGGGCGAGAATGTGCCTTGTGCAACGGTCCCGTCAGGTAATGTCATACCGGTGGCTATGGAGCGGCCTTGGGTGGGAATGCGCTGTAGTCCTATCAGTAAGAACATCATGCCCAAAGTGGCAAGCAAATCGGGGACGCGCATGCGAACGATTAACCAGCCGTTTACCAACCCCACTAAGGCACCCATAAGTAGGCAAAGGACGATGGCGACAAGTGCGCTTTGCTCCCAAACCACCATCACATAGGCAGAAAGCATCAATGATGAGGTGGCGACAGAGCCGATGGATAGATCGAAACCGCCCACCACTAGAGTACATGTGACGCCCAAGGCAAGGATGCCGGTAATAGCCACTGATTGGAAAATAAACACTGCGCTATGTGGGCCAGCAAAGCCATCAGCGGCAATAGAGAAAAAAACCACCAAGCCAACGAGTAGTGTCAGAAATCCATAGCGAATAGCCAAATTGATCACTTTGTTCACGCAGCTGTTGTTCCCAGGTTGTTAGCGGATGCCATCATTGATAGCAGCAGATCCAGATCAGGTTCTTGGTTGATCTGTTCGCCAGCTAGTGTGTGTTCTGCGATGACAATAATTCTGTCGGCAATCTCAGTGGCTTCATCGATCTCAGAAACCAAAACTAATGTTGCTCTTGTGCCAGCCGCGTTTCGAAGATGTGTTCCTATGTCGCGCCTAGCCTGGATATCAACACCCTGAAAAGGCTCATCAAGAATTAGCAGGCGGCATGATTCAGATAGCCATCGTGCTACCGAGACTTTTTGCTGATTGCCACCTGACAAGGTGCCAATGTTGTCGTTGCTGTTTTGATAGACCACGCCAATTTCATCAAGTAATTGTTGAGAACGCTTTTCTTCATGACGCGTTCTAAGCCATGAAAAGCGGCTGTACTTATGCAGGAAGGGCAGTGTGATGTTGTGTGTCAGATTGAAATCCGGCACAACCGCGTTGCTGCCTCTGTCACGTGGGCAGAGGAATACGCCAGCGGCTATAGCCTTGGCAGGGGATGTTGGGCAGTATGGTTTGTCAGCTAACTGGAGGGTGCCAGAGATTAGTGGGTTAATGCCGAACAGAACATTTGCCAGTGCTGACTTGCCGCTGCCGACAAGGCCAACAATAGCGACAACCTCGCCTTCATGAACAGTCATGTCAAAGGGGTGAGCACCCTGCGCAAGCACTGCATTGGACAATCTCAGGCTTGGCGTTGTAGTTTGGGAAATGGTTAGTGTTGTATTGTCCATGCTTCGGCCTAGCATGGCATTTACAGCCTCGTTGAGAGGTAGGGGCTGCTCAACGAGGTTGGCGCTTATCTGGCCATCGCGCATCACAACAATGCGATCTGCCAGCCGGCGAATGTCAGACATTCGGTGTGATATGTACAGGATGGCAACACCGTGCTCTCGCAGTTTGTCTATTAATGAAAATAGCGTATCTGCCTCTGCTGCAGACAGAGACGAGGTGGGCTCGTCCAGAATCATTACGCGTGGCTCATAGGCCATGGCTCGAGCAATAGCGACCAGCTGTCGATCGGCCAATGACAACGCATGTACCGGTGTGTCTAGTGATGAGCTTATGCCCACAAGATCAGCAAGCGCTTGAGCTTTCTTTTTCAACGCGCCTTGGCGTATCCAGAATCCGGATCCACCGGTAGCTAGATATTCGAGTAGCAGATTTGAGGCAATATCCAGATCGGGCACCACACCGTCGTTGATGCCTTGGTGGACGGTGACAACACCCTGGGCCACGGCATCCATAGGTGTTTTTGGGTTGAAGGTCCTACCCAGTAGTATGATATCTCCGGTGTCACGTTTGTGGACGCCGCTGAGGATTCTTACAAGCGTAGATTTCCCAGCACCGTTTGCACCCATTAATACAGTGACATTACCGGCCTGAAGCTCAAAGCCAATGTCGTGCAAGACCTGATTGCTTCCAAAAGCCTTTCTTATGCCTTTTAGCTGAAGGGTCGTACTCATTGAAATCCAAATCCATAACGAGCAATGACCGTAGGTCAGAATGGTGGCTTAAGTCAAGAGCAATTGAAGTTAGGCAATTGACATTAGCTAAGGCGTTGCTTATCGTTCAGACACATTCTTGAACATAACTGAGTCACGGGCCATGGTCGCTGAGGCTAAAAACTACACACCTCTCACTACTGAATCGTTGGCCGAACGTCTTGTAAATGTCGAAGCGGTTGCCACACGATTAGGTAAAGATAGTGCCAGTTGGCGTGTGCGCGAGGTGGGTGACGGAAATCTGAATCTGGTTTTTATCGTTGAATCAGCGATAAGTGCTGTGGTGGTAAAGCAGGCGTTACCTTACGTGCGGTTGGTGGGTGATAGCTGGCCGCTGCCGCTTTCGCGTAGCTTTTTTGAATACCATGCGTTAACGCGGCAGAGTACGCGAGCGCCTGGCACGGTTCCGGATATTTACCATTTTGACGAAGAGCAGGCGCTTATCGTTATGGAGTTTTTGTCGCCCCACCATATTCTTCGCCACAGCTTGCAGAAAGGTATTCGTCATTCTGGGCTGGGCGTTATGCTAGGAGAATTTTGTGCGAATACCTTGTTCAAAGGTTCAGATTTCTCGATGGATGCAGCAGCAAGAAAAGAAGACGTAGCGTTGTTTGCGGGTAATACGGCACTGTGTGATATTTCCGAATCGCTAGTCTTTACAGATCCTTTTTTCGATGCACCTATGAATCGTCATACAGCACCGCAGCTTGATGAGCAGGTACGTCAGTTACGAGCAGACACTGCCGCAAAAATTGCGGCTCAAACCATGAAGCAAGTATTTTGTTCAAATGCCGAGACCATGTTGCATGGAGATTTGCACACCGGATCGGTGATGGTTCACGAGGATGATGCGAAGGTTATTGATCCGGAGTTTGTGTTGTATGGGCCCATGGGGTTTGATGTGGGGATGCTTATTGCCAATTTTGTCATGGCATGGTGTGCGCAACCCGGTTATTCCTCCGAATCTGATGACAGAGGGGTGTATCGGCAATGGATTCTTGAGGTTATTGATGACATCTGGAGTAGCTTTGCCGTGCGCTTTGGAGAGTTATGGCGCACTGAACGTTCCGGAATATTATTTCCCGCTACGTTGTTCGAAGCGCAAGGCCATGATGAAGCTCTAGAGCGTGCGTTGGCTAATCAGCTTGACAGGGTGTGGGTTGATGCCATGGGTTTTTGCGGCTGTGAGATTATCCGGCGCACACTGGGCCTTGCGCATATTATTGAATTTGATGACATACCGGATGCTGATGTGCGAGCTCGTTGTGAGTCCACAGGGCTGAATATAGGACGTAAGGTGTTGGTTGAGCGTGAGGACGTTCTGTCTATGCAGGCGTTTCTTAACGTCATTAAAATCACATCAACATCAATGGAGACAAACGCATGAAGGTTGGTGAGACGCACTATCGCTCTATCTGGCATGACAGTGATACATGGGCTGTCAGTATTATTGATCAGCGTTGGTTGCCACATCGGTTCGAAACAGTGCAGCTTGATAGTACGGCAGACTTTGCGACGGCTATTCGCGACATGTGGGTTAGGGGTGCGCCGTTGATTGGTGCTACTGCTGCATGGGGAATGGCTAAGGCTATCGAGCGCGATAGCTCTGATGCGGGTATTGATGCCACTTGGGAGTTATTGGAATGTACACGTCCCACTGCTATCAACCTTCGTTGGGCACTGGATAGAATGCGCGAGCATGTACGTCCATTGCCGATCGCTGAGCGCGCATTGGCAGCGCGTGAGCTGGCTGTGGCTATCGCTGACGAAGATGTTGAAATTAATCGACAGATCGGGCTAAACGGACTTGAGCTTATTCGTGCCATAGCGGCTAAAAAAGGCGACGGCAAGCCTGTGAATATTCTTACCCATTGCAATGCGGGTTGGCTGGCAACGGTGGATTGGGGAACGGCGACATCACCGATGTACCATGCCGCTGATGCCGGGCTGGATGTACACGTGTGGGTCGATGAAACAAGGCCACGTAATCAGGGTGCACTCACTGCATGGGAGTTAGGGAGTCATGGCGTGCCGCATACCTACATTGTGGACAACGCGGGTGGCCATCTGATGCAGCACGGTGAGGTGGATCTAGTCATTGTTGGAACTGACCGTACAGCGGCAAATGGAGATGTGTGTAACAAGATCGGTACGTACCTGAAAGCCTTGGCAGCGTTTGACAATGACATTCCGTTCTATGTTGCGCTTCCATCTCCCACCATTGACTGGACAGTATCTGATGGTGTGCGCGACATTCCGATAGAGGAGCGCAATGGTGACGAGGTTAGACGACAGCTGGGGCGCCTTGGCAGTGAGCGCAACAAAAACAGTCTTATTGTTGATAGCGGCAACAGTGCCGATGGCGCAACCACTGAGATTGCAGTGCCGCCCGATGCATCGGCCGTTGGGAATCCGGCATTTGATGTCACCCCTGCAAGACTGGTTACGGGGCTTATAACGGAACGAGGTGTGGTGGAGGCTTCCACAGCATCACTTGCCGGGCTTTTCCCGGATCTTCAGGTGTCGCGATCCGCGTAAATGGAGTTCACGCAGACTGCGACACCACCATTCAAAGTACAGCGCTACAACACAAGTTCGCTACAACACACGCTACAGAGAGCTGGCCCACTCAGACACTTTCGCCTGAGCCTCTTCGCGGGAGATGCCGTATTTTTGTTCAATCAGGCTGACCATGTTTTCAGGTTTTCCGGCGGTACCAGTAATTTCATCCACCGATAAATCCGGGAAAGCATCTTGTACGCTTGATATCTGATTGTCCCAGTCTATTTCTATATCCTGCCAGTTTTCTGAAATAGCATCAGTAGCCTCAGATGCCAGGTTGGTGGCCGCATCGGTAACGCCATCGGTCGCTGTTGCGGAGATTTCCTCTGTTTGTTCTACAACGCCGCCTCCACCACCACCGCAGCTAACGAGCAGGGTGGTACTACAGAGCAGCAAAGTAAGGATGGATGTGTGTGACTTGTTCATGGTCGTGATTCTCCCGAATGATTCGGTGCCGCGTTCATGAGCGCTGCCCGGCGTTGGCACCTGATGCCGGGCCCAAACTCACACCAGAACTCTACGCCGCTTACCATCTTGCCGAGCCTTACAAAGTGGTAGCAAGCGCTAAGTATCATGTTACAACTGCATCGGATCAGGAGCTGCAGGATTTTTACAAAGCAGTAACACTGAGAAGGCGTAAGTGGGAAAAGTCGTGGATATCAGCGATCAATGCTTCTACACTAGGGCGACAACAGCCGTCCAACTCAAGAAAGCTGCAGTATTTCGCAGTGATCACAACAAAAGGTAAGGAACCATGGGACTTTTCGATTTTGCAAAAGACATGGGCCTTATGTGTTCGCAACTGTAAAAGCCGGTATGCCAGATAAGCAAGACATTGATAGAAAGTCTGCAACAGGCGGACAGTTGGAGACAAGAGATGACGTTGACGCCTTTTTACAGGCAGTGAAGTCAACTCCAGCGTCGGCTGTGACAGGAGGTCGCGGCCGGCTTGTTTTTGCTCTGGATGCCACCGCAAGTCGCCAAGGGATGTGGGACAGTGCGATGGCTTTGCAAGCCGGCATGTTTACAAAAACACGCGGTATCGGTGAGCTCGATGTTCAGCTCGTGTACTACCGCGGTTTTGATGAATGTCGTGCCTCCAAATGGCTGCGTAATGCTGATCAAGTGGTGGGTATGATGCGCAAGGTTAGCTGTGAGGCTGGCAGAACCCAAATTCATCGAATACTAAAGCATGGCCTTGCAGAGGCGCGCCAAACGCCGGTGCAGGCACTCGTTTTTATCGGCGATTGTGTCGAAGAGGATGTCGACCAGCTTGGGGATCTGGCGGGTCAGTGTCGATTACTCAACATGCCAGTTTTCATTTTTCAGGAAGGTCAGAATTCGGAGGCTGAATTTGCTTTCAAGCAAATTGCCAAGCTCTCGGGCGGTGCGCACGGTCGTTTTAACGAAGGATCAGCGCAGGCGCTGGGTGAGCTGTTGAATGCTGTGGCGGCCTATGCCGCAGGTGGCAAAAAAGCGTTGTTGCAACTGCAGAGCAGCGGTTCCAGTCGAGCTGGAGAATTACTAAAACAGCTTGGGTAGATACAAGGGTGTTTGTGCCAATCTGAAAAGATGCGGCAGAACCAAAGTGGGTAATTGAGGATCTGCGCTATTTAATGATTGCGCAGATCCTCAATTTTTACCGCCTTGTAGAGCTTACTGAGGGTACAGACCGTTAGTCGTGTACGAGCCACGCTGATAAGCGCGAATATAGTCAATCTCAAACTTCAGCGGGAAATTACCACTCTCGTCAGGTGTAGGTGCCCATGCGCTGCCGGCTACCAGGTAGGTGACGATGTTCATTGCCCGTGCGCCCACTTGTGGGCCGGACAGACGCTTGACTTCCTGACCGTCGATGTACCAGATAACCAGTTGTGGCTCCCACAATACGCCGTAGGTATGAAACTCATCACTGAATAGCGTGCCGTCTGGGTTTTCAACAAACATCGTAGGCGACGAGCGGGTTATGCCAGTGTTCACATCATTGAAGTGGTAGGTCTGGAACGCATCTTCATCGCCGAAAGGATTGTCACCCAAGTACTCGACAATGTCGATTTCTGGAGCGTGTCGTTCAACACCTTCGCCAGGGAATCGGTGGTAAAGATAGAAGCTTGAAAGAGCGCCGGATATGGAACCGGTTTTCATTCGTCCTTCAACGTAGCCAAACGTCATGTTAAATTTGTCGTGCGTGGACAATGCCCCGGACAGAAACAGGCAAGGCGGTCTGAATTCGTTGACGAGTCTGCACTTTTCCGGCAGATTGGCTTTGAGTTCTTCAGGCGTTGGAATCGCTTCTATAGTCAGAATCGAATCTTCCAGCTTGAAGGGGTCGTAGCCAAAATCAGGTGTGCGTTGCGTGTTGACGAAATACTGCTGTTCGTTATTGATGACTTCCTGATCGCCCCAGACTAACTGTGTATTCCAACGGGTTTCATCGATGGTGTCACCGTCGAAGTCGTCAGCAAACACCAGCGTAAAGTCGTCCAGAAAAAAGGCCGGGCTGGACAAGTCATGCCTTTGAACAAATTCACCTTCTTGCAGGAAGCGATCTTCATACAAAGGAACCGGAGCGTTCTGGGCTTGATGATAGGTGATTGTTATTGGATCTGATGGGGCAGACTCGTTGCCTTCATCGTCCACCGCAACAACGTCATAGCTAAAGGTGCTGCCGGGCGTTGGTCCGTGAATCTCGCAGTCGTGGATGCGTCCAGTGAAGCGCGTGTAGTTGCAATCGATGAACGAAGTGGTTGCCCACTGCTTGTCCAATTCTGCCTGTGTGCCGTCATTGGTACTGGTTAGATCACGGTTCATCACGTAGGTGTGACCATCGCTTCGATTAATCCGGTACTCAACAACTTCGCCATCGTCATTGGCTGGTGCCCAGCTAAATTCTGCCCAATCATTGGAAACCAGATCGATACGCAGATTTTTAGGCTGAGTAGGGGCGCCGCCTGCAGTTGCTGGTTCAGGATCTATCTCAAGAAGCGAGTTGAACGGATCATCGCTGGGAGGTGCCGGGATAGGCCCTGCAAGCGGATCCAGCTCGGGTATGACAGCGGGTGGCAAGTCATCCAAAGTAGGGTTTTCAGGGCCGGGGGCTACGGGTCCCTGATCGACAGGTCCTGGGTTATTCTCGTCAGTTCCCGGATTGTTCTCACCGGTGGTGCCGTCTTCCGGATTGTTATCGTCGGGGTCGCCGACGCCCGGGACGATTACGCCGCCGCTGCCGCCGTCGACATCGTTGGATGGGTTCACGCTCGATGTGGAGTTTGAATCAGAGCTCGACGAGCAGGCGCTGATGCCTGCTGTCAGGCAGGCAATGAGTGTTAAACGAAAGATTGGTGACATGGTCAATTTTTCCGGCCCGAAAGGCCTGCGTTTAGATGCGTTGATGATAAACAAATCCTTAGTCTGGTTTAGGAAACAGTGGAGAAGCTGCTTGTGATACATCTGTCGGACGCAATACTGACCCGATCCCTGCTTTTCATTATTGGGTGCTTATGTGGCCAACAATCCCTGCGAGTAGACTGAGAGCTTATCCGTACTTGTGCCTTGCTACGATTATTATAGTGATTGGACGAGTGCGACTCTCTCAAATACTCTGGTAAAAGTGCCGTTGCGGGTTACTTCCCTCTCCTGAATATCTTGCAACTGGCGACATTGTGCACGTGACGGTCGAAGATGATTTATTTTTCGTTGAAAATCGTATGTCAAGTCTCATTTGCTCCGTCAAACAAGTGATTTTAGTGATTCCTTACTCTGTTAGCTATCGCCGACAAGAGTTCACTGGCTAGTGGTCTATTTCCACACTTAGCGTCTGGATAGTGTAGCAATACACTGAATAGGCATATTTACGTGCTAATTGACTAAAGTCGGATGTACCATCAGCCCACAAATAGTGGGTGAGCGAGAGGCTGTCGTTTTCAGGCGGTTTATGCGACCAACTCACACATTCTCTAACCTCACTTCACCACCCGATTACTGGACCTTAAGTTATGAGTATCAAGACTGCTGGCGGTTTAACCGTAGCCCAGCCCCTGCACGATTTTATTGTTAACGAAGCATTGCCGGGTACAGGCGTTGAGGCAGATGCATTTTTCGCAGGGTTGTCGGACATTTTCAACGACTTGTCCTCTTCAAATCAGGGCATGCTTGCGCGACGGGCCGAGCTGCAGGCCAAGCTTGACGCGTGGCACAAGGCCAACCCGGGCCCTATCGATGCTGCCGTGTACAAAAGCTTTCTCAAGGACATCGGATACCTACTGCCCGAAGTGGCTGATTTTTCCGTCAATGTCGGCAATGTGGATGCAGAGATTGCCATAACAGCAGGCCCTCAGCTGGTGGTACCGGTTAACAATGCCCGCTACGCACTTAACGCTGCCAATGCGCGTTGGGGCAGCCTGTACGATGCGTTATATGGGACTGATGCCATTAGCGATGAGGGTGGCGCACAACGTACAGCCAGCTACAACGTGGTGCGAGGCCAGCGCGTAGTCGCCACTGCCAACGCATTGCTGGACGAATCTGCAGCACTGACAGAAGGTGACTATGCCAGCGTTACTGCGTTTGCAGTGGTGGCGGGTGCGTTGCAGGTAACACTGTCATCTGGAACTCAGGTGGGTTTGAAGGATGCTTCACAGTGCGTTGGTTACAAAGGCTCTGCAGAGAAGCCTGATGCGCTCTTATTAAAGAACAATGGTCTGCACATGGAGGTGGTTATCGATCCATCCACAGACGTTGGCAAAGATAGCCTGGCCGGTGTCAGTGACATCCTGATGGAGTCGGCGATGAGCACCATCCAGGATTGTGAAGATTCGGTAGCGGCCGTTGATGCAGAAGACAAAGCGCTGGTGTACCGTAATTGGCTAGGGCTGATGAAGGGTGATTTGCAGGAGACGCTGGTCAAGTCAGGTAAGGAGATGACTCGGCGATTGAACCCGGACAGGTCTTATACAGACTTGCAGGGAAATGCCATGAGCCTGCCGGGACGCAGCCTGTTGTTGGTGCGTAACGTCGGTGCTCACATGATGACCGATGTGATGCTGGATGCTAAAGGCGAGCAGGTGCCTGAAACCTACATCGATGCCATGGTAACGAGCTTGTGCGCCTTGCATGACTTGCAAAAGAGCGCTGATCAGGCGCGTAATTCGCGCTCGGGCAGTGTGTATATCGTCAAGCCCAAGCAGCATGGCCCTGATGAGGTGGCATTGTCGGTTGAGTTGTTTGCACGAGTTGAGAAAGTACTGGGCCTGAGTGCCAATACGCTTAAAATCGGCATCATGGATGAAGAGCGCCGTACCTCTGTTAATCTCAAAAATTGTATTGCAGCGGCCCGTGATCGCGTTATTTTTATTAACACCGGTTTTCTGGACCGCACCGGTGATGAGATGCACACCAGCATGTATGCCGGCGCCATGATACCCAAGGGCGAGATGAAGAACGCTACCTGGCTGGCAGCTTATGAAGACAACAACGTGGATGTCGGATTGGCTTGTGGGCTGCAGGGCAATGCCCAGATTGGCAAGGGCATGTGGGCCATTCCTGATCAGATGGCGGCCATGATGGAGCTCAAGCAGGCGCATCCGCTCGCAGGAGCAAACTGTGCCTGGGTGCCATCGCCAACGGCCGCAACCTTACACGCCATGCACTATCACAAGGTGAATGTACAAGATGTGCAGAACACCCTGAAGTCTCGAATGCCTGCCAGTGTGGACAATATTCTGACGGTTCCGTTGAGTGAGCCAGGGCGTAATTATTCTGCTGAGCAAATTCAACACGAACTGGACAACAACTCGCAGAGCATTCTGGGTTATGTGGTTCGTTGGGTGAAGCAAGGTGTTGGGTGTTCCAAAGTGCCTGATATCAACGACATCGGTCTGATGGAAGATCGTGCAACGCTGCGTATTTCCAGTCAGTTTCTGGCCAATTGGCTAACCCACGAGATTATTGATGATGCACAAGTGCGCGATTCGATGGCGCGGATGGCGGTGGTAGTGGATGGGCAGAATGCCTCTGATCCGGACTATTCGCCCATGGCGCCATCGCTTGATGATGATGTGGCCTTCTTGGCAGCCCTTGATCTGGTACTCAAAGGCAGGGCACAGGCTAATGGCTATACAGAGTTTGTCCTGACAGAGCGACGTCAGCAGGCTAAAGCGCAGGCGTAGTTTTTCCTTCTGTTCCTCTCCGGCACCGTCCGGAGAGGGGTCTTGCGTGGCTAATGGTGTAGGTACTCATAGGCCATCAATTTACGTTTTGGATCCTTCCATAAAGTACAGGGCAGGTATACTATTTAGATCACACCGAAAAAATTTCGTGACACCACGGAATTTTAATAAAAAGGCGTGGTCAAAGTGTCTGAAACGTCTTGTGCGTCACATGTGCGCACTGAATCCACAGAGGAAATTACATTGAATAAGATTCTTGCCATTAAAATTGGCGCTGCTATCACAGTGACTACACTACTAGCAGGCTGTGCTTCGCTAACGGCTCCATTCCGCGATCCTGATCCGCGTTGGGCTGACTACAAAAACTGGACTCAGGTTACCGCTGATGAGGTGAGTACTGGAAACCCGACTAACTTTCTGGGCGGCGTTCACATGGGCGATGAAGGCTATCGTGAAGTATATGTCAACGATATCGCCAAAGAAACACTGTATGGCTCAGCGCCTTACAACTACCCGGCAGGCAGTGTCATCGTAAAAGAACAGTACGCCAACAAGGCTGACTGGGAAGCAGGCCGTAAAGCTGCACACACCATCAGCATCAAGGTATCTGCTAGCGATACAGCCAAGAAAGAAGACTGGATGTGGGCTGATAGCCTGAAAGGTAAGGCAGGCGCTAGTGAATTTTGCGCAGGCTGTCATTCCATTGCCGAGCTGCGTGGCCAGGGCGACCATGTTTTTACACACGGCGATTTCCTGAAATCTCAAGAATAAGCTGTCGGTGGCAAGGCTGACGTGTAGTTACATCCGTCTTGCCACATCCCTTGAGAGGTTGTCTGTTTTCGGACAGTCTCCCAAGTGGGTTACATAGCTCTTCTCCAAAATGGAGGACAGGTATGGCATTTTTTGCTTCTCGCGCTAAAGGCTACCCTTTGCGAAGTTTGTGCGGTTAATAGCGACAAATACCGTAGACTTCAGCACAACAATTCAGAACATTTGCAACTGCGCATCGGTGATGTCGTTAAAACTGGTACCGAGAAATTGCAGAATACTATCGGCAGCGGGGGCCAGCTGCTTGTCCAGGTAATGTTGATAGTCAATCGCTGACTCTTGCGCATCAACAGGCTCAGGGCCATTGCGAGTTATCAGATACCGAATGGTACTGCCGGTGGTAGCCGATTTGCGGGCTGCTTTGATGTGAGGCGGAACATTGCGCTGATAATCCTCCAGATTACGCCTAATTCGCTTTCGGTAAATCAACTGCTCATCCAGCTCACCTTCATTAAGCTTGGCGGCTGTGTTGCGGATAAATTCTTCAAAAGGCTCATTGTTGAAGATGCGCGAAAATAACTCCCGCTGAAATGACCTAGCCAATGGCGTCCAGTCGGTGCGTGCTGCCTCCAGACCTTTTATCACTAACGTCGCATTTTTCAGCGATAGCCCATCTTCACCTCTGGTTTGTGCGCTTAATCCGGCATAGCGTTTTTTGCTGCCGGTGCTCATGCCGCGCACGGTGGGCATGAAGAAACGCAGGTAATGCGTTTCGTACTCCACGTCCAAATGCGAATCAATCTGATAGCGGTTTTGCAGCTCCTTATCCCAGTATTGATTCAGCCCGTGCATCAGTTCGACACCGATAGCGTGACTGTCTTGCTCTCTTGAATCTTCACCCAGCCAGACAAATACTGAATCGGTGTCACCGTAGATAACATCGAACCCCTGTGATTCTATCCAGTCACGCGACTGCATGATAATTTCGTGACCGCGCCGAGTGATGCTGGACGCTAATTGTTGCGAGTAGAATCGGCAACCGGTGGTCCCCAATACACCGTAGAACGAATTCATGATGATCTTTATGGCTTGAGACAGGGGTGCGTCTTGCTCCTGTTTGGCCTGATCACGAGCGGCCCAGAGCGATTCGATAAGCTCTGGCAATATGTGTTGCTCTCGTGAAAACTGTGCTTCTACAAACCCAGGTACGGGGTTGTCATCCTGTGTAGCTAGTCCGAGGGGGTCGATAAAAAAGGTGCGGATGATACTGGGATACAAGCTTTTAAAATCCAGAACCAGGACGTTTTTATACAAACCTGGCTTGGAGTCCATGACATAGCCTCCGGGGCTGCCCGTGTCGTCGCCGTGCGATCGTACATCGGGCGCCACAAAGCCTTTACGGTGCAGGCGTGGCAGATACAGGTTATCAAAAGCGGCAACCGATCCGCCAAGCCTGTCCAGCGCTAGCCCCGTGAGATTGGCCCGTTGAATGGCAAAGGGCAGCAGTTTGGCCTTGATGAAAATCTCATTAACCAGAGTACAGTCGGTGATGTTGTAGTCGGCCAGGGCAGGTTTATCATTTTGAAAAAGATGGTTTATGGTTTCCACCTTGTTTTGCTCTGAAGTGATGAGCTTGCCGTTACCCAACAGCTCATGCGACACGTTATCCAATGAGAAGCTGTCAAAATTCCAGAAACCGGCTTTAAGCTGATCAATACCGTCGAGCACAGCCCGCCCCGGGACGCGTGCAATGCGCGGGGAGCCCGGATTTCCCGGTTGCAGCACGGTGGCAGTTTCGTTAGCACGACCAAGTCGACAGGCAACGCCAAGGGCGCGGCATTTGTTGTCTATAAAATTCAGATCGAAATTTACTACCGCCCAACCGGTAAGAACATCGGGATCTGCCGTCTGAATCCAATCGAAAAACCGGTTTAACAACTCGCTCTCGGATTGGCAGAAAATCAAGGAATAACCATCACGCACGGGTGCCTCGCCTTGGCCGATCATGAATACGACGTTGTTGGGGTTCTCGATGTGCTGAGTGTTTTTTTGAGTGTCGTGTTGATTGTTGGCTTCGGCAATTGGCTGGTGGTTCAAGGTTGCTGCCGCTATTGAATACAGTTGGCGGGTGCGGCCACGTGTTTCGATGTCGATGGAAACTGTTTTCAGGGCAGGCTGGTGAGTACACGGTTTGAGTTTCGGATTGACTGCCTGCAGGTAACCATTGCGTGGTTGAATGTCACCTTCAATAGTGAAAGCAGCCCTTATGAAGCGCTCCATCAGATAACGATCAGCGGGTTTGATATCTGATTCGCACAACGCCGCGTCGCTTTGGCGCAACTGTTGTAGCTGCTTTTGCTGGGGAAAATACAAGGCATCGACGGGGCCGTGATGCAGGAGGCTGAGCTCGCGCTGAATTCGCTCAACACCCGCCGGTAGTGAAATGTTCTCAGTGCGTTCGATGAAGCACACGGCCTTTTGAGCCTCGACGATCACTTTTACAGGCCCTTTGGCACTAGTGGCCCAGAAGACCAGTTCTACGCCGTGACGCGTATCACGCCATTGGCGAGTGAGTAAATAGGCATCGAGTGTCATGGCTATAGTTTACGCAACTGGTAGTGTGTGAGGCTTTACAAAATGTCGAAACCAGCGTTGGTGTAAAATCGCCAGCTTATGGAGAGTTCGCGCTCCAACACTCTCAGACCAGACTCCTACTGCCATGATCAGATACCTACCTGGGATTTTACTGGTTCAACTCGTTACATTATCCCTGCTGTGGGTTAATCGTGACGCTGCGTTGACACAACTTCTCACTAACGTGGCGTTGCCCGCCATAGTGGTATCGAGTGTCATTGCTTTGTGGTTTTCAGCCATCAGCCGGATGGATACCCAGCGGGCGCATACCAAGCTTGTGGAGAAGCATTTTGCCGAGCGTGAAAAGCTGACAAGAACGCTGGAAAGAAGCCGATCTGATTTAATGCAGCAAGCCAGTGCTGACCAGGCCAAAATCATGGAGCGTGCCGGTTATGAGCGTGAAGAGCTGGTGCGCAAAACCCATCAGGACATGATCAAGGCTGAACGTCGCGCCAGCCGCAGCGCCAACATGAAGGTGGGTGCCGCTTTTACGCTGGTAACTGTAGCGGGTGTGGGGCTGCTGTTTGTTCAATTGATGACGTTAGGCCTTTTGACTATTACCGCCGCCAGTGGAGCCTTGGGAGGCTACTTGCTGCGATGGAAACAGACACGCCATGTCATGCAGCTGGCCTCGGATAATACGCGCGGCAAGGGTATCGCACAGGATACTGAGGTGAAACTGGTCTCTAATGAGTCGTCCAAGGCGTTGGTTATAGACGCGAGTAACGATTCAGGCAGCGATCAATCAAAGGCTCAAAAAGGCGGTGCTGAATCAACTCGGACATAGTTTGGAACAAGCAAAGATCAGATTTGAACGCACAGAGAATAATCTGATAAGTGCGTGTTGAGACATTGCGCAAAAATTTGATAAGCGAAGGCGAGTAGAGTTGTTGCAATCTGAAACGATGTTCACCGACGCTCGAAAGAGTGAAAGCACACGGATTAGGAAGCTGAACGGGAATAGAGCAATGAGTTTATTCCTGAACAGCCTCCTTTGTGCTGGTGAGGGTTTCAGGTATTAACAAACGATCTGTTCTACTCGAGTTGCTAGAAACAACTTGAGGGAGCACAACATGACAGGGATAGCATGTATCAATTCAGTAAATCGCAAACGCGAGCACAATGCCGCGGCGGGCATCGCCATAGCGCACAGCGAAAACGTACAGGGCGAATATCAGCGCCAAGGGCGTGCGCAACCGCATTTTGTCTCCTTATACCGTTTTGTGGCTTTGCCAATAATGCGCAGTGGCAAGTGGTGGGACAGCCAACACCTAACGTGATGCCTGCCGGCACAAATTCGCAACGGCACTATCAGCCGCAACACGATGAACCAGACGATTCACCATTCTCATCGGGTGCTGTATCGAGTGACAACGGCTGGTATCGAATAGGGGCTGGTCGTGATATCAATACCGGTGCCAATCAGCCGCGTAGTTTTCAACACGCACCCGATACAGTGCAAAATCAAAATACGGTAAAGGTGCCAAGTCGTGCTGATGCGGTATTACTTACTGCAACGGGTCTACGAACATCAATAGTCCCAACGATCAGTGATGAAAGCTTGTTGCCAGCAGCAGAAAATACTGAACTTTTGCGTGCGTCTGTAGCAAAGGAGCCCTCCTCAGAGCCACATCGCGCGTCGACACTGAAGATGAATCTGGACCTGTTCGTCGGCGAGGTACGTGTTCTTGGAGAGGTTAAGGTGAGCCGTGTTGCTGTGGGTAACGGCTCAATCATAAACGCTGAGGTTATAGATTCTGGCGAGTTATTGGTGATCGCCACGGCACCCGGAAGCTCTTCGTTGCGCTTATGGCACAACGATGGTCGGCAAACCGACTACAACATTCGCGTTTCTGAAAGTGATCCTGAAACCCGTGTACAGATGCAGAGAACAGTACGAATGCGAGTTCGTATGGTGGAATTCAGAAAAAGTGCTTTAGGCAGACTGGGAATTGACTGGAGTGACAGCGCAGGTGGGCCCACTATTGGTGCCTCAGGGCTTACGACAAGTCGTGCCGCTTTTCAACCACAGTTGCCTGGGCTGGAAGGATTTACAGGCTCAGGATCGCCTTTTTCTACCTACTTTGGTGTGGCATCCAACATTACGTCACGAATAAACTTTCTGACCCAGAATGGTGATGCTGTGACATTGGCAGAGCCAGTACTTAGCGCGATGAACGGGGGGCAGGCAAGCTTTCTTGCCGGTGGCGAAATACCGTACCCTACCATCGGTGAGGATGGTCGTACTCAAGTTGAGTTCAAGGAGTATGGCGTCAAGCTTGATGTTGCACCATTAATTGATAGCACAGGCAATATTCGCGCACGTGTGGAAACCGAAATCAGCCAGCTGGATTCATCGGTGTCGGTGCAGGGCGCGCCCGGGTTGCTAACACGCCGTGCTCAAACCGAGGTGACCGTGCGCTCGGGTGAGACGATTGTTATCTCCGGTTTGCTGAGTTCTGAGACCAGCACCGATATCGACGCTGTCCCTGGCCTTGGAAAGTTACCGATCATTGGTCGATTTTTCAGATCCAGGAACGAGCGTAACACCGTCAATGAGTTGGTTATCTTCGTGACACCTGAGGTCATCGAGTCCAACCAGCCAATGATCAATGAACGCGAGCAGCGCTACTTGTCTGAATCAGACAAGCGCGTTGCGCGTGTTCGACAACAACTGCCGTTAATGGAGTAATAGCAGAATGAATAAGGTCTATTTTGGATGGCACTACGCCTGTCGTATGATGCTGCTGTGCTTGTTAATGAGCGTAGTGGGATGTGCCACAACACAACCCTCTGGCCAGAGTAATAACAAAGAGGCATCTGTCGATCTATTTCTCATATCGGTTGATGCCCACAGAGCCTATCAGGAAAGTCGCTGGCTGGATGCTGTCCGACTGTATCAACAGATTATTGAGCATGCGCCCAATGATGCGGTAGCGTGGTTCAAGCTGGCCAATACATACGCGCAGCAGGGTGCGTTCGAACCAGCAGCGCACGCCTATGAACAATCACTGGTTCATGATAGTGAACAGCCCAAAGCGTGGTTCAATCTGTCCACTGTTTATTTGTTAAACGCCCAATCGTCCATGCAGCAATCGTATGAGCGAATGCGCATAGGAGATCCTGCCAGAGAACTCATTACCATAAGGCTGGCGCGTATTAGTGATCTACTACACGGACGGGCAGATGAGTCAGTGTTGACCAGCGCGGGAGCACATCGTTGAAAAACCGGGTTCAGCTCCAGATCAACTTAAAATCCGTTCACGCCGGTACAGCCAGCTTGCCAGTGCCAGCAATAATGCTGTGCCCAGTAGTGTGCCGGTTGCTGACAGTGCGATGTGATGCCAGGGAATCTTGTTGCCCAATACAGCGCTTTCCAGCAGTTGATACTGGCTGAGCATGGGGTAGGGCATGGTTGCAGATGTTGAGCGTACCGTAAGAAATTGCAGCACGAAAAATGGTGCCATCGGAATGATCATCATCAGACCCAGATAGGTTTGAGCTTCTTTGGTACTACGGGTTATGGCTGATACCGTAATCAACAGGGCCGAGATAAAGAACAGCAATGGGCTGGCCAGTAGAAACGCCCGAGTGACGGTTGCGCCGTCAAAGCGAATTTGCCCGTTGAGTAATTCGATAGGGAAGACGCGAAACAAGGTGTAGACACTGATGGCCGTGAGGAGGCTGGATAGGGTAACAAAGGCCAGTGTTGCGCCGTACTTACCAAACACAATGGCGGCGCGAGACAGCGGCAAACTGAGTAACGGCTCCAGAGATTGACGTTCGCGTTCGCCAGCAGTGGTGTCGATTGCCAGGTAGTAGCCGCCCATCACCATCGACATGATGAACAGAAAAGGCAGAATAGACGCTAACAGTTGACCGTTAGCACCTTCGGACGACACATCGTTTTCAATCACCTGCAAGGCGTTGAATGTGGCGGGATCAATACCACGATGTTGCAGACGCAAACTGTTGATGGTCTGCTCATACACATTGAGTATCGTACGTACACGTCGTGATGCCTTACTGGATTTCTTGTCCGCGCTGTTGACATGCAAAGTGAGTGGGGCAGGGCTTGCATTACGTAGGGCTTCGCTAAAATCTTCGGGTATCTCCAGTACCACGAGAGTGTCGCCATAACGCACGCTCTGATCGATATCATCGGGTGCATCTACCACGTCAATGTTGTTGCTGTAGAGAAAATCCACCAGATTCGGAGCGCTACTGGCATTAACAACACTCAAGGTGCTGACCTCATCAAAATCAATGGATAACTGCTTGAAGCTTGCTACCAGAGAGCCGCCAAGAATCAATGGCAATAGCACAGGCCCGAACAGCAAGGCATAGAAAAGTGTTTGCCGATCCCGCAGATTGTCAACGATCTCTTTAACCATAACGACTAAAAAGCTCATACGTCTTGCTCCGTCGTCGCACTGCCAGTTGCTTGCACAAAGGCATCCTCAAGATCAGTTTGGTCTGTGCGTGTCAGAATGCCTTGCAAGGTATCTTCCATGGCAATACGCCCTGCGCTAATGATGGCAATGTGATCACACAGGGCCGCCACTTCTTGCATGATATGGCTTGAAAAAAGAATGCAGTGACCATCCCCTGCCAATTGACGAATGATCTCGCGCAGGCCGCGTGTAGCCATGACATCCAGGCCATTGGTAGGCTCGTCGAGCATGATTGTCTGTGGCCGGTGTACCAGGGCCCGTCCCAGTGCTACTTTTGTTTTCTGCCCCTGAGAGAACCCTGCTGCACGTCGATCGGCGAAGCCTTTCATGTCCAGTTGCTCGATTAACTGGCCAACGCGCTCTTGCGCCTGTTGCTTGCCAAGGCCGCAAAGCCTTGCGTAGTAGTGGATGTTTTCGCGGGCGCTGAGGCGTGGGTAGATGCCAGCGTTATGTGGCATAAAGCCTAACTGTTTACGCACAGCTAGCACATCACCTGACACATCGGCACCGTCGATAGTGGCAGTGCCGCTATCGGGGCTCACCAGTGTAGCCAGCATGCGCAACGTAGTAGACTTGCCGGCGCCGTTTGGCCCCAGCAATCCCGTAATACTACCATCGTCCGCGGTGAAGCTGACATTGTCAACCGCTACGATATCGCTGTTTTTAGCGCTTTTGCGCACGCCGGGACGCTTAAAGCACTTGCGCAGATCGTTGGCCACAATCATGGCAGTGGTCCATTCGCATCAACAAAAAACGGGGTGGCTCTGAGTCGTTCCAGGCAATCGGTGTTCAGTGTTTTTGCATCTACTGTGTTAATAAATTGAGCCATAAGCACGGGCATGCAACCAAAGGCTGCCTGCATGTGGCCCTGAGCCTCGTTCACGATGTGTTTTGAGTTTGGCAGGGTGCTGGCCACTTGTTCACCGTAAACTGGCGGAGTTATCGGATCAGCTTCGCCCGATAAAATAAGCGTGGGCTTGTCTGACGTCAGCGGTTGCTTGAAATCATCGTCCATCCTGCCCATCGACCAAGGCTTGCAGGTTGCAACGATGGAATCCAGTAGCTCGTTACCCATGTAGCTGGTAACGCTAGAGTCTGTCGTTGTGCTATCGAAAAACGGCACATCCTCTGTGCAGATGACCGCGTGGTGCATGCCGGTTGACAGCGAGTTGCCCAATGATGAACTCTGCATATCAGACTGTCTGGCCATAGGTGCCAGGTTGTCGTTCTCAATGGCGTCATGCAGCATGGAAGGCAGAATGGCAGCCGTCTGTGAGCTATAACTGAGCAGGCGCAATGTGACCGCTAAATGATCGCGGGTAAACTCGCGGGTGGCGAGTTGTCCGGTGGTGATGTCCTCATACGTAATCGTGCGAGGGTTTTCTTCCAATTCAGCAAGCAACTCCAAGGTGGGTTCCATAAGATTGCCAAAGGCTTTGAAACATCCTTCATCGGCAGCGCAGCGAGTGAAGATATTGTTGAGAGACTGTTGAGCAAACTCCGCTATCTCGGGCCCTAGCGCTACTTGTGGTGGCACCACAGCATCAAGAATCATTGTTCTTACCGAATCGGGGTAGCGGCGCAGGTAATGGGCAGCCACCCGGGTGCCGTAAGAAATACCGTATAGATTCCATTGGCTGATGCCGAGCTGCTGGCGGACATTTTCCATATCCTGCACAGCCACTGAAGTTGTAAACAAGCGCGGGTCTACTTCCAGTGCATCCAGACACAGCGCCGAGAGTCTGGCAATTTCAGCAGGATCGGTTTCAAGGCCCAGTCCGTTATCAAGATTGGTGGACCCGGCATCGTCGGGACAGTCCAGCGGGGTGGAATCGCCTGTGCCACGTTGATCGATAAGTACGACATCACGATCGCGCATGATATGCCTGAAGGCGAACGATAAAGCGGGAAATGATTCTATGGCGGACTGTCCCGGTCCTCCGGCAATTAGCGTCAAGGCGTCAGTATTACCTGAGCTTTTACGCGATTCTATGCGGGCTATGGACAGCTCCTGGGTGCCTAAATCAACATTGTCGGGGTCCATGGGTACCGTGACTTTGGCACATTGTGCTGCGAGCTGTACGCTTGCAGAACCGATGGTGCAGTCGCTGAACAGTATTGTCGTCGCAGTGGCGTCGGCGGCTGTTGTCGCAGTGACCGGTGTACTGGCGACGCTGCGGATCGAATTCTGTTTGTCAGAATCTACTGTCGCGTAGCTGAGCGGTGATGTTGATAGAGTGCCGAGCAAAAGCAAAAAGGCTGTCGCTGGTAGTTTTTTCACTGTCATAACGAGTTTGACAAGGCATTGGTACGTCTGCCGATGGGATCGACCAGCGAGGTAATCTGAAGGATAGATCGAGCGCAAGTTATTTTGTATGAGCCAAGTGGTTGAGACACGATGCGTGCAAATGCTGAGCCAGCATAGTCCTGACAGCCTGCCGCCGCCAAACAAGGATCGTGCTTAGGGGGTAGTGTGTAAACGGTCTGCTTTGTATTCCATTGATGTCTGCCACACAGGCGTCGACTAAAGCTGTTCGAGTACTTCTTCCAACTGACGTCTAGCGTTACCGACCCAGTCGTCACGTTCGATACGTGCTGATCCGATTTCCAGTGCATCAGCAATATGCTGAATCTCAGCGCGTTCAAGCGTCGCCAGTTGTGAGTAACTGGTGATGCCCATTTCATTCAAGGCCTTTTCGGTCTGCGGTCCAATGCCAAAGATTTGCTGAAGATCATCTTGCTGGGTAACTGGCTCGAACAGGCGTGCACTATCGTGACTTCCGTCGGTCGCCAGATCGTTTTCGACGTTTTGATCGGGCTCAGTTTTTGATCCGATATCTGTATCGCCTCCAGACTGGACGTCAATGTCACTGACCGGTCGGGATGCCCAACCCCCACGCCTTGGCGTGTCGTGAGGCTTCGGCAGGGTGGTGTCGGAGGTCTCAGAGCCGGCCGGTTCTGAGAGTGTGCCTGAAGTCGCGGCCTGCGCCACTGGAGGCTCGCTATCCGTGCTCTGCAATGGCGGCGATGCTGGCTGTGATACTGGAGATATGCCAGGTGTTGTAGGAACGTCTGCAATAGCGCTTTGATCGCTGATGGGTTCTATGCTGACATCGTCAGCGTCCGTGGAATTAAATGGATTGGTTAGATCTGGAATGTCGTCAAGCTCAAACACTGAATCCAGGTCATCTACTTCGGAGTTGTCTGAGAGGGCTTCAGAATCTGAGAAAGTATTGCTGGGTTCATCTGATACACGCATGTTCGTGGCGTGCGCAGCCGTTGAATCTTCAACCGTATTTTTTGCCTGCGAGTTATTGCTGGATAGTGGCGCGGCAACCTCATCAAGTTCTTGCTGTAATTCGTGACCCACTTCAATCACTTCATCAAACGGGTCATCTTCAGCTTCTGCGCTAGCAAAACGAGAAATTTTTGGTAATTCTTCTTCTGATTTTTCAGAGCTGTCAGCGTTTTGCGAAAACCCACTTCGACGCTCGTCAAGTTTTGCAGCAAGCTCACTCTTGACGTTGCCTTGAGCTTCCAGTTTTGACAGCTTCTTGGACAGTTTTTGATTGTCCTTAGTCAGCTCTCTAATCGTGCCTTCATGGCGCTGCATCATCTGCTTGACTAGTAGCTGCGACTTTTCAAGGTTTGTAGCTAATTCGGGAAGTTGACTATTTTCCTGTTCCAGTTCACCGATTCGTTCGCGTGATTCACGCTGTAACTCGTCAAAGTCTTCGGTAAGCAGGGACATATCGAACTGTGCCTGTTCAAGCCGTGATGTTTGGCGGGCAATATGTTGTTTGAGATGATGCTCTTGTTTGTTGTGGGTCGTGCGATGAATGACCCACCCAATCGCAGCCCCCATGATGGCCGCTACGCACAATGCCAGAAACATCTGACTGAGCAGATAGATCACGAGTTTGTTCTCCGCTTATCGGTGGTCAATTGCATGGTGGCTTCATGAATAATCCAGGCTAGTTGACAGGGCTGATTTCGATGCGCCGATTACGGGCGCGTCCTTCATCGGTGTCGTTGCTGGCGATAGGCTGGGTCGATCCGTAGCCTGTGACAATCAGTTGATCGGCCGCGATGCCCCTGGCCATCAGATAGTTGGCAACTGCTGAGGCGCGATCACGACTCATGCGCAAATTGACAGCATCGGGGCCAGTGTTATCAGTATGACCTTCAATTCGGATGCGACTTCGCGAGTGTTCTTCAAGTAGTGCCAGCAGTTGCGCCAACGCAGCATCGCTCTCAGGGGTAAAAGCAATGCTACCGGGCTGAAAGGCCACCCGATCTACATCGATGTTGGCCAGCGTTTGAGTGAATTGCTCGGCGCGTAACCGGGCTTCTCTGGCCGGATCTACGACGCTCAGACTGTCAAAAACAGAGCCAACTCCATCAACGCTGCGAATTTGATCAATGAGATCAGTTGGAGACTGATCGACAAGGATGCTGCCTGTGAGCTGCATATCACGACCTTTCGCCACTATCTGAACATCAGGAAAGCGTTGTGCGTCCACACGACTCTGTGCCTGTTGCGCCAAAGATGCTGGAATACTGGTGGCAAGTTGACTGAGTAGAACGGTGAGCACTGCCGCACATGCCGCAACGATAAGCCAGGGGACTAGGCTGGCGCGTTGTTCTGGCGGGAGTTCTATATGGAGTGAATTCGATGTCATCAGTCACGATAATACCACCATGTATTGCGGCTGCGACTTGATCGTTAACCCTATCTGTACGGTGTGCCAACCTTGCAACGCATGTCGTCGGTGCTAGGGGCTATTATCGGACTTGGAAATTTGTGTGACGAAGCGGCCTAATTTGCCTTTGCTTCGTTGCTGCTGTGCAGTTTGGTGAGGCGTGCTGAATCCCGGTTGGATACCTGAGACATGGACGGTGCTGTGCCATCTAGCCTAGCTTGGTCGACCACACTAACGGTCACCGGATCCCCGTTACCGTAGGATTTGGGCTCTGGTGCTTCAATGGTCTGCATGACGGGTGACACTTGTTCAAGACGTTGCAGATGAAGCGTGGTGCGCTTGGCAAGCTCTACTGCCTTGCGGCCGGTATCCCGCGCTTGCATGGCGGTCATTTTCATGCGGGACATCTCTATGAACTGCTTTTTATTTGTGAGCGCTTTTTGACGATCGAGCTCGCTGATGACTGTGTTGGCTCTTTTCAGCCGGCTCAAGGTGAGTCGGAGCAACCTGTCTTTGCGGATCTGTTGGCGGGTGTATGTCTTCAGCTCATTGCGCTCGGCTTTAACGTCAAGCAGTTCAAGAGAAACCGCGTTGAGTTGTTGCACGGCGCGATTTCTCATTTTGCGCGCGTGTCTACCGCCTAGCCAAAAGCCTGCGATAATGCTCCCTAGTGCTGTAAGTACATACCAGACCAATTGACTCCACTCCTTGGTAACACTACGTAATTGTCATATCAAACTATGTAGCTATCATACAAAAATCTCGGCTGCCCGTGATACGTGCGCACTAAAATAGTGAAGTCCGTCATTTTAGTTATGCTGTAGCTTTGTTGGAATATTGCCTTTTTTATATATTTAACAGTTAGTTAGCTGCAGTTTCTCACGTGCATTCTCTGCGCGGTGATGAGTGCCCGCAACGGACTTTTGCCATGATTGCTGCGTCTCACACGCATTATATTTTATCAAATACAAGCTTATGGACAGTAACGACCTGAACCGACGCGTGCGGTATGCATTAATGTTGGACGATGCAGATGTAGCAAAAATGCTATCACTGGCCGGTTTTGAATCGCAGAGTGATGACATCGTCAGTTGGCGTCTGAAAGAGGGGGAAGAGGGCTATGTGGCCTGTCCGCCGGTTGCGTTGCGTGCCATGCTGGATGGTCTGATCGTTGAACGACGAGGTCCTCGTGAGGGGGATGTTGTTGAGGTAGCAACACCAGCAGGTGGCACAGCTGCACCTAGGTCCAGGTCAGCAGATCTCATCGATAACAATGAGGTACTTAAACAACTGCGTATCGCTTTGTCGCTCAAGTCTGACGATGTGCATGCCCTCATTGAGCAAGGTGGCGGCAAGATAACAAAAAGCGAGGTGGGCGCGTTGTTTCGCAAACCTGCTGCAAGGAATTTTCGGCAATGTGGAGATCAGGTGCTACGGTGGTTTCTGGCCGGACTGGCAGAACAGCGTGATGATCAATAAACGTGACACACATACCTGAATCTGGCACTCACTCATAGGTGATTGCTATACACAAGATTTTTATTTTTCCGGCAACAGTGAGATATGCCGGCACTTTTGTTACATTGGGGCGCTTAGTCCCATCCAAAGGTTAAAATCTATGAAGTTATCGATTCTGGCGAGTTCGTGCCTAGTGGGCGCAACGCTCATGTCGGGCTCTGCACTAGCCCAGCAGCAGTTTATTTCTATCGGTACCGGTGGCGTAACTGGGGTTTACTATCCCACAGGTGGAGCCATTTGCCGTTTGGTCAACAAAGGCCGTAAAGACCACGGTATTCGTTGCTCTGCAGAATCCACTGGTGGTTCGGTGTACAACATTAATACAGTTCGCGCTGGCGAACTTGAGTTCGGTGTTGCTCAGTCAGATTGGCAGTACCATTCGTACAACGGCACGTCGCAGTTCGCTGATCAAGGCAAGTTCGAAGGTTTGCGTGCAGTGTTCTCTGTTCATCCAGAGCCGTTCTCGGTTATCGCTCGTGCCGGCAGTGGCATCAGTTCCTTTGAAGATCTGAAAGGCAAGCGCGTTAACGTTGGTAACCCAGGCTCAGGCCTGCGTGCTACTGCAGAAGTGGTTATGGATGCCTATGGCATGACCATGGATGACTTCTCCGTTGCCTCTGAGCTCAAGGGCGCAGAGATGGCTCAGGCGCTATGTGACGACAAGATCGACGTCATGATCTACACAGTGGGTCATCCGGCAGCGGCTGTTACTGAAGTGTCCAACACATGCGACGTTGATTTTGTCGACGTACAAGGTCCAGTTATCGATGGCCTGATTGATGAAAACTCGTTTTACCGAAAGGCATCAATACCAGCTGGCATGTACAAGGGCCAGGATGCTGATAACGTCACCTTCGGTGTCGGTGCAACGTTTGTTTCGTCTGCTGATGTGTCAGAAGATGTTGTCTACGTAGTGGTCAAGGCTGTATTTGATAACTTCGAAGACTTCAAGAAGCTGCACCCTGCATTTGCCAATCTGAAAGAAGAAGAAATGATTGCTGACGGCCTGTCAGCGCCACTGCACGACGGTGCTGTCAAGTACTACAAGGAACGTGGCTGGCTGTAACTTTACGTTAGGGAGTCTGCTCCGGCAATGATGTGCAAAGGGCCTCTTCCTTTGTGCCATCAGTTTATGTTCGGGCAGGCTCTTGAGGCAAGGGCTGTGTGGCGGCGCGATGTGCGGCGCTGCACAGCCTTTTTTGTATTTCGGTTACTGCATTCAAACTTGCGAGTTTGGATTGATGTAAATAGAAACAATTCTGTTGTACCTAATGAGGACTTTCGCCTATGAACGCAACCGCCGCTCAAGCAAGTCCGGCTGACCCGCCACCGACTAAGGTCGGCGCCAGCGCTGAAGATTTCGCAGCTATCGATACAGGTGCACGAAATCCAGCGGGCAGTATTGGTTTCTTTCTGGCTTTTCTGGCTTTTAGCTGGAGCGCATTTCAGCTGTATGTATCTTCATTTGTGCCTTTCTGGCTGGCTGACACATACGGTATTAATCTTATATTCAACGGCAGTCAGGTGCGGGTTATCCATCTGGCTTTCGCGATTGCACTGGCCTGTCTTTCCTACCCGCTGTTCAAGGGGAGCCCGCGCGACAGGGTGCCTGCCTATGACTGGCTACTGGCGATCATAGGCGCGGGCTGCTGCCTCTATCTTGTGGTGTTCAAAGATGACATTGCCATGCGCGCCGGCCTACCCACCACCAGTGATATGGCGGTGTCGGCTATAGGTCTTGTTCTTCTGGCTACCGCTGTGTACCGATCACTTGGCTTGCCCATGTTGATCGTGGCTGGTGTATTTGTCTTCTACGTTTTCTTTGGTGATGCTCAGTTCCTTCCTGATGTCGTGCAGTGGAAGGGGGCTTCGTTTGGCAAGGCAATGTGGCACTTCTGGATGCAGAGCGAAGGGGTGTTTGGCGTCGCTCTGGGTGTCGCCGCGTCCATGATATTTCTGTTTGTGTTGTTTGGTGCGCTGCTGGAACAGGCAGGGGCTGGAAACTACTTTATTCAAATGGCGTTTGGTACCTTGGGGCATTTTCGCGGTGGCCCTGCGAAGGCCGCCGTTGTAGCCTCGGCACTGAGTGGTATTTACTCAGGCTCATCCATTGCCAACGTGGTTACCACAGGCACGTTTACTATTCCGCTCATGAAGCGCACCGGGTTCTCTGCCGAAAAAGCGGGTGCCGTTGAGGTCGCCTCATCAACAAACGGTCAGCTGACGCCGCCCGTCATGGGGGCTGCAGCCTTTCTGATTGCAGAATTTACGGGCATCTCGTATCCGGAAGTGATCAAGCATGCCTTGCTGCCTGCGCTGATTTCCTACATCGCACTGGTGTACATCGTCCACCTCGAAGCGCTCAAGCTTGATTTGGTAGGCCTTGAGAAGCCGCCCTCACACATCACTTTAATGCAGAAACTCATCGGGTTTCTGTTTGGTTTTCTGGCCTTTTGTGCATTGGGTGCAGTGGTGTATTACGGACTTGGCTGGGTTAGCAACGTCTTTCCTGGTATGACGCTCTATACGGCTATGGGTATATTTCTTGTTGCGTATCTGATTCTCATCAGTATCAGTGCTAAACGCGATGACCTGGTTATGGATGATCCCAACGCGCCGCTGCTCGTCTTGCCTAAGCCTGCCGAGGTTGCGGTAACAGGCTTGTATTATTTGTTACCCATTATCATCCTACTCTGGTGCATCCTTATTCAGCGTTTGTCACCGGCGCTGTCAGCATTCTGGGCTTCAATGGCGATGATTTTCATCGTTGTTACCCAACACTTCCTCAAGGCGTTATTTCGCATGGGTAAGAACAATTCCGAATCGTTTGGTAGCGCTATCAAGCGTGGTTTTACAGACCTGGGTACGGGGATGGTAAACGGGGCGCGCAGCATGGTGCCTATTGGTGTTGCTACAGGTGTTGCAGGTATCATCATTGGCACAGTGTCACTGACAGGTGCCCATCAGGTGGTTGGTGAGTTTGTCGAGTTTCTGTCGGGTGGCAGTCTCATCATCATGCTACTGCTGGTGGCTGTCATGAGCCTGCTGCTGGGAATGGGATTGCCCACCACGGCTAACTATATTGTGGTGTCGTCACTCATGGCGCCAGTGATTGTGTCCGTGGGTGCGCAACAAGGTCTGGTGGTGCCGCTGATTGCCGTGCACATGTTCGTGTTCTACTTCGGGATTCTGGCCGACGATACCCCGCCTGTGGGGCTGGCGGCATTTGCTGCCAGTGCGATCTCGGGGGGCGATCCCATCAAGACGGGTTTACAAGGCTTTGCTTACGACATTCGTACAGCGCTTCTGCCTTTTCTGTTCATCTTCAACACCGAGCTGCTGCTTATTGATGTGACTTTCGTGAAGGCTATTGTTGTCTTTGTAGTGGGGGTCATTGCCATGATGTTGTTTGCCGCTGCAACGCAAGGGTATTTCTTTGCTAAAAGTCGTATCTGGGAATCGTTGTTGTTGTTGCTTGTAGCATTTACCTTGTTCAGGCCGGGTTTCTGGCTGGATCGTGTGCAACCGCCGTTCAATGAATTGCCCAGTTCACAGATATTTGAAGTCGCTGAAAATCTTCCAGCGGGCGAGCCACTGCGGCTGCAGGTCACGGGTCCTGATTTTGACTACCCAGACAAACTGGCACAAATAACGGTATTGGCCAATCTTGGTGATGAAGGTGATGCTGAGGAGCGTCTTGCGCAAACGGGCCTCACCATCATCATGGAAGATGGGGGTGCCACACTCGAGGAGCCTTTTGCTGGAACTCAGTTTTTCCAGACGCTCCAAATGTTTGATTTCTACGGCGACCCATTAGTGCGGATTGAGAAAGTACAATTACCTGCAGAGCGATGGCCGAAAGAGATTTTCTATATACCGGCCTTGTTGTTACTGGCCGTTGTGGTCATGTTTCAGCGGCGACGACAAACCAAACCAGCCTTTTTTGGTAATTTCTGATTGGGTGGTTTGGGAATGACCCATGCTCGGTACGATGTCGACACTGATCGACGCATGTCGGGCAACACTGAATACCCCACAGGATGCACACCGTAGATGTCTGACGACAAGTTGATTATTGATGACAACCGTGTAGTGTCTATGCACTACCAGTTGACCAATGGTTTCGGTGAACTCATTGATTCTTCACAAGGTGGTTTGCCGCTGCTGTACATGCACAACAGCGACACTCTGCTGCCCAGCCTGGAACGTGAGCTGACCGGTCAGCGGGCAGGTGATCATGTGGCTGTTACCATCTATCCCGAAGATGGTTATGGTTATGCTGACGAGGAACTGGTTGCCGAATGGCCGCGTGATCAAATCGAGCAGTCGCAACAAGAGCTTGTTGTGGGCATGCGTTTCAAAGCACTGGGTAACGACGGTGATTCAAAGCTTGTGAGCGTGACAGAGATTCGGGACGACATGGTCGTACTGGATGCAAACCACCCGTTGGCAGGGCAGGTGCTGAATTTCATGATCGCGATTGTTGATGTGAGAGAGCCAACCGATGAGGAGTTAGCCTCGAATATGGTCGGTGGTGAGAATCCGCTGGGTCCGGCTTAGCTCAGACTCTATTGCAGGCTGAGCTTCGGTTCGCCATGGGACGTGGACATCATCGCTAGTGCAGGTTCTTCAGGAAGCTTTTCGCAGCGGATTGTCAGTGGAGTCTTGCTGGTGATCCTCATCGTCAGCGCCAGTGGGCAGGAAGCTGGCATCCTGTGCCTCGTTGTTGCCATCAACCGAGTCACCTTCAGGATCTAACTGAATCACCTCAAGCTCATCTGCCAGCTGCTCTAATGGCGTTGGCAGGCGTAAGCCATAGCCTTGCGCATAGTTGACTTTCATCTCTCGTAAACACTGCAATGAGGCGTCATCCTCAACAAATTCAGCGATGGTTTCCGCGCCTACTGTCTGAGCTATCGTATTGATGGCCGCCACCATTTGTCGGTCAACCTCGTTGCTTGCAATGTGTAGTACCAGCGAGCCATCGATTTTCAAGTAATCGAAAGGCAGTTTCTTTAAACAGGCAAAGTTGGAAAAGCCTGAACCAAAATCATCCATTGCCAGTTTGCATCCCATTGCATGCACACGGTCAATGAAGTGGCTGGTTTTTTCCACATTGCGAACGGCGGCACTTTCGGAAATCTCGAATGCGATATACGAAGGATCCACATCCCCTCGGCTGAGCCGTTCTACGATGAAATCGCTAAAGGCATCGTCGGCAAAAGACAAGCCTGACAGATTCACCAATAGTGTTGGAATAACATGCTGCTTTTGATGCTCGGCAAGCCAGTCGACCACCTGGGTAAATACCCAGCGATCAACGTCGGTCATGACGTTGTATTTTTCAGCAATCGGGATAAAACGGGCAGGCGAATACAGTCCACCATTTTCACAGCGCACCCGCAGCAGAATTTCACACTGTGCCATAACAATGGAATTTTCTGTAATCTGAAAAACAGGTTGGAAGAACAAGGACAATCGATCATCTGCCAGAGCCTTGCGAATAGCCTGAATACCCGCCAGGTCGTTGCGATACTTGACGACATCGGCGTCGTCGTCCTGCGTAACGTGCACTTGATTACGCCCTGATTGCTTGGCCACGTAACACGCCGAGTCCACATCGGCCAGCACTTGTTCCATGTCTGTAATTTCTCCGTCGATAGGTGTTACACCTATGCTCAGGCTGACGTTGAAACTATGCTCTTCGTAATCGAAGGTGAAGTCCTGTACCAGTACCCGCAGCTCCTCTGCTAGTTGATGAATGTCTTCAAACCTGGCACCTTGAGCGATAACAGCAAATTCATCACCGCCAACACGTGCGAAAAGATCACCACGACGTAACCTCTCGCTGATCATGGACGTCAGCTGTATGAGTAGCTGATCGCCCGCATGATGGCCGCAGGTATCGTTGACCATCTTGAACCGGTCCAGGTCCAGATACATCAGGCCGTGACTCATCTGGCTGCGTTGTGCATTAGCAATGGTCTGTTGCAGATGTTGCTCGAATGAGCGGCGATTGTGTAAACCGGTTAAATCATCATGATTTGCCAGATGGGCGATGCGCTTGTTGGTCTTGGCCACTCGCGCTGTAATCGTCGCAGAAATGATAATGGACAACGCAAACGCTGCGCTGACGATATAAATCAGCAGTTGGCGAGTTTCCTGGTATTTAAGCTGGTTATATTCAAGCGCCTCATTAGCCAGTTGTTTTTCCAGTTGCACCAGATCGTTCAGATGATTTAACAGCACCAGCTCTTGCAAGGTCACCTTATTAAATGCGGCGCGCAGTACCAGCCGTCGTACGTTCTTTACGTTGAGCGCATCGCCTGCCTCTTCATACGCTGCCACCACACGGACATCAGCCTCATTGATCAATTTTAGTACGTGCTGTTCTCGCTCGTTTGAACCCAACAAAGATAGTTCGTCACGCGTTTGCTCATAGATGGAAGTGTGGTCGAGTATCTTGTTGAAAATTCTTTGACGTTCCTGAATATTCCTTGTCTGTACCATTTCGCGTACAGCGTTGGAACGCAGGCGAATAACATCGCGCATCTTGTAGGCACGGCTAGTCTTGCTGTCCATGTCATCAATGAGATCTGACATGCTCATATTGACGCTTTGCAGGGTACTCATTGACAGCCAGGTGATCAGGATCATTAACGAGAACACAGTCAGAAAACCCATACCGATGAGGGTTTTTGTGTGTTTCTGGTGTCGATCGTCCAGCATTATCACTATCTACCCTTGCTCTCTAGTGCCAACATCATTAAAGACATGTGTCCGTGGTGACTCGTTTGTCCAGTGTTGTTGCTATCGGCAAATCGAGCTGATTGTTAACCCTCTTGATCAGGCAACATTGACATTGGCGTTACGAAATAGTTTCTTCTGTTATTCAGTATCAATCGTCAGGGGAGGGGTTACACCCGATTGCAGACTAAAGCAATCTGGAGATCGGACGCCATGGTGGATTCACATTACATGTGGACTCAATGATGCAGAGGACTTCTAGCCATCATGCAAATAAGCCATGTACCCACCACTGATCGGGCTGATGGCGTAGGCGGTACAGCCAGTAATAAGAGCCTTGTGTATTACTGGCAATAAAATAGTCGCGTCTTACATCGGTTTCATCCCACCAGCCGTTTTCGATGCGCTCAGGCAAGGTATGCAGTGTGACCTGCTCATTGAGTACACGAGGCTCTTTCAATAACCATAAGGGGCGGGCCGGCCACGGCTGTGATGGATAGCGCTTATTGAACAAGGTGGAAGCCGATGCTTTCTCCGGGCGATGATCCTCTTCGGAGGAGGCGGTGTAGATAGCCTCTTGGCCTAGGCGGGCAACCAGCTTATCCAGTACTTGTTCAATAGACTGGTTTTGCGATTGACTCTTTTGAAAAAGATCTCGCCCTTCACGCTCCAGAGGGGCAAGCTCTGCTGATTCTAATGAAAGCGCGATGACCGGTGCCTTGAGCACGACAGTGTCAAGCCTTTCGGTGGTGACACGCAGCAGATGATCCATATTGGCTGTCGCATCGAGAAACTTCAATGCCACGCTGTGACGTTTGAGGCGATGATGGTAGAGATGAATATCCAGATGTCGGATGCCCAGGTCGCGCGCTTTGAGAAAACCACCGAGTGAACCCAACAGCCTCTTGAGTGGGAAGATCAGTGCCTGGGTGTCAGGTGCTTCTAATGGCAGATCCACCGCCAGTAAAAATGTGTCGGATGGCTTATAAGGTGTTTTGGGGTCAGGCAGGCGCCCATCGAGTTTATAGAGGAACTCGGTGCAGGCACTACCAAAGCGGCGCGTTAGAGCTGCTGGTGGAATATCCATAAGCCCGCCCAGTGTCTGTATACCCGACTGACGCAGCCCCTTGAAGGTGAATTCATCCAGGGGCAGTTGCGCAACGTTCACACTGGCCAGCGTGGTTTTCAGAGCTTGTGGGCTGCCGATCTGTTTGCGTATGCCGGCGCGGGTGAAGAGCATTGCAGCTGCCGGGGTGGGGGCAATGGCGGGTACCACCGTGACATGCTGTGCACGAAGCTCACTACCAATACGCTCAAGCAAACTGTTAATGCCCCCAAAAAGCTTGAGGCTGGCCTGTATTTCAATGAGCAAGGTATCGGGTGGTTCTGGGACCACGTTGGATGAGTATTGCAAGGCCCATAGCGTCAGCTGCTCAAGATGGGCTGCCTCGCACGCTTCATCATAATCACTGACTACAAGATCTGGTACCAGTGCGTAAGCGCTTTTGAGCGCCATGCCAACACGTATTCCATTGGCTACTGCTTGTTTGTTGCACGCCAGAATACGTCGACGAGGTCCTTTAGGGCTGCTCTGTTTTGTATTTTTGCTGGTGGCCTTTTTTTTGGAATTGTTTGTCGCAGAGTTGCCAGTAGATCCGTTGGAGGTTGCTCCATTGATAATTGCAAAGCTGGCAGGGGCGAGGCTGCCACTGGTGGGGTTGCTGTCGGTGGAGATATTACCAGTGGGGATATTATCAGTGAGGCTACCAGCAGCTTCATCCGCAATTAGTTGGCGATCTATGGGGAGTTGGGGGAAATATAAAGCGAGCCAGAGCATGATAGAGGCTGTTTGCCGGTTGTACGGTTGTTGGCGTACTACCCGTCAGATAGAGCGCAATGTGGTGGGCGTTGCTTTAGCAGGCGTTGACCCAGTGGATACTGCCGCAGTGGATACTGCCGCAGTGGACACTGAGTTATTGATGCCACGTAAGGCGGCTAGTCGATTTGGCACGGGCCATTCAGCACCTTGTGAGGCATCAAATTCTTCAGGTTCAATGGTGACAATTTGTGGGTTGCCAGCACGCACCTTGAAAATATCAAGCGTTAGCCGTTGTCGGTAGGCCGCAGTGGGCACTGCTTCCATCGTTACGCAGATACGGGTTGATACGGGGGAGTGTTCGGACTGAGAGTGGAGTGGACGGTATATCGCCGCCCAACAGCCTCCTGATTCGGCAGCCAGCTGCAATCGTCGTTGCCGCTGTGCACCGCTTTTTTGAACCCAGGCCACAACAGCGCCAAACAGGCCTGAGCGGAGCAATTGTTCAGTGCTCCATAGCGTGTTGATATCATCGCCGCTATTGATGATCAGGAGTCTGTCCAGTGTAATGCCAGCATTACTGAAGGCGGGAGCATAGGGAACATAGGGTGGATTAACCAGCGCCGCCCATCCTGTGGCGTGAGAGTCAGAAGATGGCTGCGACCGGGTGCAGCTTGCACTCCCTCCAACCACATGGCGCAGTGCTGGCAATAACAGACTGAGCTCGCCAATACCGTGTTGTTCCAGCAACAATTCAGTGACACCCCCAATACCCCAGCCACCTGCAGGTAGTGCGTTGTCCAATGCCCCAAAGCCTGTGGGAATGGATGCCTCAACGCTAAAGCGATCCTTGCCTCGCCACAGGGCGGGCTGGTTTTTCAGCAGTGTATCGAGTGCGGCTGGATCCATGAGTGCAGAATTTTTACAGGTCTGATCGATGTATGACTGATGGATGCATCAATCAGGCCTGGCAGTATTGTGCGTCAGGCCGACTAAGAGTCGCGGCGCAGCACGCCGACATAGACGCCTTCTATGTAAAATTCTTCTTCGCGAAGATCGACACGAATGGGCGAGAACTTATCGTTTTCTGGTAACAGGGTGACGATGTTGCCACGCCGACGAAAACGCTTGACTGTGACCTCGTCATTAACACGTGCCACCACAATCTGATTATTTTCGACATGCTCTGTGGCGTGTACGGCCAGCAGGTCACCATCGAGAATCCCGACGTTTTGCATACTGGTACCGTTAACACGTAACAGGTAGTCTGCATGGGGGTAGAACAAGTCAGGGTCTACCGGCAGGTATTCCTCGACATTGGCTTCTGATGTGATGGGTTCGCCAGCGGCTACCTTGCCGATCAGGGGGATGCCGTCGTCTTCGAACTCGGTAAGCACGCGAATACCGCGTGATGTACCGGGTATGAGCTCGATAGCGCCTTTGCGTTCCAGCGCTCGCAGGTGATCATCAGCCGCTGTGGGTGAGCGAAAGCCAAAGTGATCGCAGATATCAGTACGTGTGGGTGGAAAACCGGTACGATCAATGTGTGATTGAATCATCCGCAGAATTTCTTGTTGGCGCTTGGTTAGATCCTGCATGGCTAGTGTCCAGTGAATAAAATCATAAGCTGAGTATATTTACAGTTATGCATTGATGCAACTGTTCTTTGTTAATCATTGTTTAAAATTTTCACCCGATTCACGAATCTGACGAACCTATCACCAGCCTGATGACTGATTACACCGTTCATATTGTTTCGCAAAGATTGCTGTTCAGAAAGACCTTTACAAAGCTTGTCAGCCTGCTGGATGCGGACGTCATCTGCTGCGAAGTGAGTGCACCCATTGATACATTGACCGAGCTGCCAACGTCTGTCGAGGGTGCTGTGTTGCTCGATTGTGGTATCAGTAGCCCAGATCAACTTATCGAGCTCATGTTGCAACTGCTGTCATTACAAGCTGAGGCCGCACTGATTCTGGTGCTGGACGAGCAGGTGGATGTGGTGGTCGATACGGGCATGGATCTGGGGGCGATGGGGGTGATTATCAAAGCATCACCACCGCAGATCATTATTGATTCTCTGCACCGCCTATTAGCGGGTGAGCGATGCCGGCCAGCCCCTGTGGTCAATGTTGCCCGAGAGGATATCCCGGAAGAGATTCGTGCCCAGCTCTCAGCGCGGCAGCAGAAAATGCTGCGCGCCATTGTCGGTGGGCAATCGATTTCAGCCACTGCACGCGAGCTGAGCATTACGCCTGCAAAGCTTGTGGGTGAAATGCGACAAGTGATTGCTACAATCAGGGGTAGGGCGTTTTAGCCACCATATTGTCTTCAAAATACAACCATAATCAATAATTCATCATGAGTGATACCCCACAATCGCGCTTCCCGGTACCTGCACTGGCTGATCTGCCCGAAGACATTCGTGAGCGGATCGAGACGGTGTCCGAAAAATCAGGTTTTGTGCCGAATGTCTTCAGCGTTCTGGCCCACCGGCCTGACGAATTTCGAGCTTTCTTTGCCTATCACGATGCGCTGATGGAGAAAGACAGCGGCTTGAGCAAGGGCGAGCGGGAAATGATTGTCGTGGTGACCTCAGCGATGAATAGCTGCCTGTATTGTGTTGTGGCTCACGGGGCCATCGTCAGAATTCGTGAAAAAAATCCTCGCCTGGCAGATCAACTGTCCACTGATTACACCCGCGCCGAAATTAGCGATCGGCAAATGGCGATGCTCGATTTTGCGTGCCTGGTGTCTGATCAGGCCGCGCAGGTGACCGATGACGATCTGGAGGAGCTTCGAGACCAGGGCTTCAGCATGGAAGACATCTGGGATATAGGCGCGATAGCTGCGTTCTTTGCGCTATCCAATCGTATGGCAGGTTTGACAGATATGATGCCGAATAAGGAATTTTATACCTTGGGCCGAGAACCTCGTTCGAGCGGCCCGCGGTTGGTCAAATAGCACGTTTCGAAACCGTATCAACGCGGAATTCGTACAGAACAATGTAAAGTTTTGTTCTGTAATCCAGTGGTGGTGCAGACCTGTTTGCCTGTACAGTCTGCCAGACATAGTAGCTACGCAGTCATGCCACATCTAAATGAGTTGTTTAATCTGAAGTTCGTGTTCGTTAACCTATTTACAAGACGAGGGTGGAAGGATTGAAGTGGAGGAGAATAGTCTGTTCGCAAAGAGGGCTTAGGCAAAACAATAGCCCTGTACTGGATCGCCTCAGACTTAATTCTTTGTATTCAGATCAAAAATCCCAGCCCTAGTACATGAGATAATATACTCGTGCGTATACACGTTTGCGCCTTCCAGTGGCGCCACTGTATTGTGCGATTGCTGCGATGCAGCGCCAACAAATGTTCATCAAAGGAGAGATAAACCCCATGACACCTAATCTAAAAGCCGTTATCGCAGTGTTTGCGGCAATAACGCTCAGTAGCTGCGCTGCCGTTGAGTCCAGCCGGACTTTAGAAGCGGAGACGGTCAAAACATATAACACCAGCTACAGTGGTCCTCGTTACGCACTTGTCATTGGCAACTTTCAAAACCGCACATCGTATCAGCGAGGCCTGTTCTCTGATGGCACTGACCGGTTGGGAAGCCAGGCGAAAACCATTCTCAAGACTCATTTGCAACAAACTAACCGATTCGATGTTGTGGATCGCGACAATATGGCCGAGATCGCTGCTGAGGCAAAACTATCTGGCACCACACAGGTTCTCGAAGGTGCGCAGGTTGCCGTTGGTGGAGATGTGACTGAATTTGGTCGTAAGACCACCGGCGATCAGCAGTTGTTCGGGATTCTAGGCTCTGGCAAGACGCAGGTTGCTTACGCCAAGGTAGCGTTGAATCTGGTGGATGTCAGAACCTCTCGCGTTGTGTATTCCTCGCAAGGTGCTGGTGAATATGCATTGTCCAATCGTGAGGTAGTCGGGTTTGGAAGCACTGCTGGCTACGACGCCACGCTCAATGGCAAAGTCCTGAACTTAGCTATCACAGAGGCAGTCAACAATCTGGTGGAGGGGCTTGAGCGTGAGGCCTGGTCTCCAACTCAGGAGTAGATCATGATTCGTTCTGGCTGCTTGAAAGTTTCTTCATCTCCTTGGTCGCGCGTCGTGTTAAGAGTCTGGCTAGGTGTTGCTGCCATCAGTGTGGTTAGTGCTTGCGCCGTGCAACCACCGTTGTATAGATGGGGTGCTTACGAAGACATCATTTATACCGGCTATAAAAACCCCGGTAGCTCGGATCCAGTATCAGATTCCATTCTTCTCGAAGCTGAGATGGAACGCACTGCTGCTGAAGGTAAGCGGGTACCACCGGGTGTGCGTATTCACTTGGGTTATCTTTATTTTTCGCAAGGGCGCAATGATGAGGCGCGTGGCATGTTTGAGACGGAGCGCGAGGTTTTTCCAGAATCTGCCGTGTTTGTAGACGGGCTTCTATCCAGGATGGAGAATTGATGATGAACACGAAGATGATAAAGAAAGGTTTGAGTCTTCTGGTGGTCAGCGCATCCCTCTTTTTGGGTGCCTGTGCAACCAACGGATCTGGTGAAGATCCTTATGCATCGTTCAGGGAGAACATGCCCCGATCGATACTGGTATTTCCTCCAGTCAATGAATCAGTTGATGTCAACGCCTCATACTCATGGCTGACAACAGCGTCTGAGCCTATTGCTGAGCAAGGTTTCTATGTGTTTCCGGTTGCTATTGTGGATGAGTTCATGAAGGAGAACGGTCTACCGAATCCTGAAGATATGCACGCGGCACCGCTGAACAAAATTGACGAAATATTTGGTGCTGATGCGGTGTTGTACGTCACGATAGAAGAGTATGGTCAGAAGTTTGAACTCATCCAGTCAGTCACTAAGGTGACAGCCAGAGGCGAGCTTGTGGATGTGAAAACTGGTCAGCCGATCTGGTCGGGTAGAGTCGTCCATTCGCAAAAAAGCCAGGATAATTCAGGTGCTGGATTGTTAGGAGCCATTGTCACCGCTGCCGTGGCGCAAGTGGGTGAAACCATTAACGATGCCGCACACGATGCATCTGTGTATGCAAACTATCAGTTATTTGTGTCATCGCGGCGTCCCCTGTTATTAGGACCCACTCATCCAGGTTTTGAAGAGCAGCAACTCAAAGCTGCTGAGGCCGCTCAAGCTGCACAGGATGCCCAATCCCTACAGGCTGCGCAAGCTAGCGGTGAGGTTCCGGCTGAGAAACCTACCGAGTAAAGTTCGTAAGGGTGAAATAGATGGGAGTTCCTCCGCACTCTACACATGTAGAGTGTGGATGCCATGAGTTTCGTCCGTGACTCTACACCTTAGGGCAGCACAGGCACTGTGGACAGAGTGAGATGAAGTTCATTGTCGATGTAAGGGTGTGCCGCGACTACATCGTCGTCTAGCTCTACGCCTAAGCCTGGCAGCTTCGAGGGAATCACGTAGCCGTCCTGCCATTCGATAGGTGTTTTTAGAAATGACATATAGGCTCCATCAAATGTTCGAATGGATTCGAGTATAAGAAAGTTTGGCGTGCAGGTTGACAGCTGAATGTTCGCTGCTGCAACGATGGGCCCACAATACAAATGTGGCGCAATCTGAGCATTTCGAGTTTCGGCCATACCAGCGATCTTCTTCGCCTCGAGCAGTCCACCAACGCGTCCCAGGTTAAGCTGCAAGATGGATGCAGCCCCCGTTTCCAATACACGGGCAAACTCATGTTTGGTGCACAAGCGCTCTCCTGTCGCCACAGGAATAGAGGTAAAGCGCGCCACTTCTGCCATGTCCGCTGGGTTTTCAGGTGGAATGGGCTCTTCAAACCACAAAGGCTCATAGGGCTCTATGCGTCTGGCCATACGCTTAGCACCTGAAACAGTAAACTGCCCGTGTGTGCCGAAAAGCAAGTCAGCACGTGTGCCCACTGCTTCGCGGATACGCTTCATGAATAGCTCACTAAGCTCCAGATCCTCCATGCGTGGTTGATGGCCACCGTAAATAGTGTACGGTCCGGCAGGGTCGAATTTCACGGCTGTAAAGCCTTGATCAACCGCAATCAACGCCGCTTCTGCGGCAATGTCTGGGTCGTTGTAAACATTGGGTGAGTCGGGGGCGGGGTAGACATCACCTGCATTCGGATACAGGTAGGTGTAACTGCGTAGGCGTTCGTGCACTTGACCGCCCATCAATTCATACACTGGCTTGTTAGCTGCCTTGCCGATGATGTCCCAGCAGGCCATCTCCAAACCACTTAATACACCCATCACTGTCACGTCGGGACGCAAGGTAAAGCCCGCGCCGTAGCTGCGTCGCCACATTTTCTCTATGTGGTGTGGGTCACTGCCTGCAAACTGGCGTTCGAACATATCGATGGCCATGTCGCAGCACAGCTTAGGGCCAAAAGTCGCGTTATAGATTTCACCGACGCCTGTGATACCGCATGCCGTGGTGAGGCGTATAAAGATAAAATAGCGTCCACCGTGTCTGGGCGGTGGGTTGCCGACAACAAATGTTTCTATGTTCTGTAAGTGCACTCGATTCTCCTAGCGGTTTCGAGGATTGTTATTAACGACATGCGACGCCGCGGCGTCTTCCAGTACTAGCTCAGCACCACGAGCTGCCAGCATCAGTGTGGGTGCGTTGGTATTGCCTGAGGTAATGTTGGGAAAAGAGGAGGCATCGATCACCCGAAGCCCCTCTATGCCGTGTACCCGCAAACGAGAGTCCAGTACCGAGTCGCTGGTGTCTTTGCCCATTCGACAGGTGCAACAGGGATGAAACACTGTACCCGCTCGCTCACGAAAATTCTCGAGTAACTGGTGCTCGCTCATGCCTTGGATATCGGGTGCCCGCCGCGCTTTTGTCACTTTGACAATTGGTGACGATTGAACCAGTGATTGCAATAACCGACTGGCTCGGATCACGAGATCTTTATCGTGTTCGGTGGACAAGGAGTTGGGTTGGATTTCTGGTGCCTGACGCGGATCTGACGAGGTGATAGATACCTCGCCGCGACTGGTCGGTCGACTCGGTTGAACCGACAGTAGAAACCCTGCTTCGCGATCAATTTGCGGCTTACCCGCTGGCAGTGTCGAGTAGGATACGGGGTTGCAATATACCTGCACATCCGGCGCCTTGACATCAGGGCCACTGCGCACAAAGCCGCTGCACTGATTAACCGGCACGCTCAAGGGGCCGCGCCGAGTCAACAGGTATTGCACACCGACCAGCGCTAGCCCTAGCCAATGGCCCAATCGTTTATTTAAGGTTGATTCGTTGGCCCAGAAGAAGTGCGATAGCGCCAGGTGGTCTTGCAGGCCCTTGCCGACTTGCGGTAAATCCAATTCAACCGGGATATTATGATCCTGCAGCAATTGGGAAGGGCCGATGCCTGATAACTGCAATAGGTGAGGGGAGTTGATAGCACCCGCGCTGACGATGACTTCGCGCGCCGAATTTGCCGTGTGTAGTTGCTCGCCGACTCGGTAACGAACTGCCGTTGCCCTGCCGTTCTCGATCAGCACCTTTTCAACCATCGCACCTGACACAACGGTCAAATTATGGCGTTTTTTTGCGGGCCGAAGAAACGCATCGGCTGATGACCAGCGCAGGCCTTTTCTGACGGTGCTTCTGAGGTAGCCCAAGCCTTCCTGCTGAGCGCCGTTTAGGTCGTCGACGATGGGCCACTGAAGCTCTCGGCCGGCCTGCAAAAAATGGCGGGTAAACGGATGCATTTGATCGCTTAAATCACTGACCCACAACGGCCCTTTGCCACGTGTTCTGCGTTTTCCGTCAGGCCCGATTTCATCGTTTCGTTCCAATGCTTCGAATGTGCGCCGGACCTCTCCCCAGTTCCATCCGGTAGCGCCAGCGGCCTCCCAGTCGTCGTAATCGTGCGCAAGCCCCCGCATGTAGGCCATGGCATTGATGGAGCTTGAGCCACCCAAAACCCGACCGCGGGGCCAATAGGCCTTCCGTTGGTGTAACCCGGGATCAGCTTCTGCTGAGTAGCACCAGTTCACTCGAGCATCTGAAAAGGTGAAGCCATAACCCAACGGCACTTTTATCCAGAACCTTCGGTCAGTTCCCCCCGCCTCTATCAGCAGCACCGTGTAGCGGCCACTTGCACTTAATTTATCTGCCAAAACACAGCCAGCGGAGCCGGCCCCAACGATGATAAAGTCGAATGTGTGAGTGCTCATGTTCGCCCTGTGTGTTGTAACAGCATTGCTCAGTAGCAAGTTTGCAATATCGCCTACCAATTTTCGGGAAATGGTGGCAGGCTTATTAGGTTATCTCAAACAATGGATTTGCATCCATTGCCATCATCTAGACCTTAAGGTAGCCTCTGACTGGATTAGAGCAGAGCAGAATCTTCCCTTATCGCCCTGCAAATTGTGACGGCTGAACAAGGAACAACCATGGTGTTGGAGAGCTTTGCTAGGCAATTTATTGAGCAAGGTAGCTTAGTT
>JALZVU010000063.1 GCA_023301795.1 Granulosicoccus sp. | reverse complement strand
AACAGCGTAACGACTAGGCCAAGCCAGAGCTGCAATCGAGCGGTAGTTAGCTTGCCGCGATAATGTGGTTTCTTGTTTATAAACAAACCTCTTTATTGCCGAATGGAAGCTGGAATGAGATGGAAGAAGTTGTTGCCTAGTGTTTAGACTAGCACGCCTAGAGTTGAAGGCATTTCTTAAACCCATACATGATGTCGTCTTCTGTCTGATATAGATGATGACTGGCTTGAACAGGAACACGATGTTTTTGATGGGCTATTAGAGGACAAATATGCCGTCGCGGATCTGGTGTTAATGTTGAAAATACTCAAGATGGACCATGGATGAATTCGCGGCGCGCTATGATCTGCTCAGATCTCACGGACGGAAGTATTTTATACAATTCGCCTTGGAAATCTCCCACCCCTCATCCAGTGCATTGATAATAGTGTTCGGCAATTCGCCCTCTATCACGGCGGTGAGATTAGAATTAAAGTGTTCCACTTTACTCGCACCCAATATCACCGCATCCGATGCTTCGTTGTCCAGCGCGGAGTGATGAACCAGCCATCTAAGGGCTGCCGCTGAGGGTGCAATGTTTTCGTCTTTGCAGGCCTCGACGAACGTGTTTATTGCATTGAAGTAGTCTTTTTTCCAATAGCGTTTCTGGTATGCCTGGTTGGTCGAGAACCGACCTTGCTGCGGTAGTGTGGACTGGTTGGTGTGCTTTCCACTTAACATGCCACCAGCAAGTGGGTTATAAACATAGAATGCGATATTGAATTCCTTTAGGCAAAGTAGCAATTCACGCTCTACATCCCGCGTGAGTGCGTTGTACATGCCCTGATACACGGATGGCAGTGGATAACCTTCACGTTCGCAAATTCGGTAGATATCGGCTACCTGCCATGCGGCGTAGTTACTCAGGCCAAATCGCTTAAACCGACCTTTCACATAATGTTCATTTATTGCGGCGAGTGATTCTTCAATCGGTGTGTCGAGGTCAGGCATATGCAAATACAGCAAATCCACCTTGTCGACGCAAAGTCTCTGCAGCGAGGTTGTGAATTGTTTGTCGATAGACGCCTTACCAAGTCCCGTGTCCCGGGGATTCACTTTTGTAGCCAATGCGCATTTGTCCAACAGATGTTGTTGCTGCAGTTCACCCAGTAATATTTCAGTTTTACCGTTCACATATATAAAGGCCGTATCGATCTCATTAAATCCAGCGTTTCTAAAAGCGCTTATCATTGTCGATGCATCGTTCTGATTGACCTGATCAGCGAATGTCATGCTACCCAATATAATTTTCATAGAAAGATTCTTGTTAACTTCCAGAGCATATCCATGCATTAGAACTCGGTATGCAGAACTTATTAAAGCCTGTCAGTGATCATCATGACCTTCTACCACTATGATAGTACTGTCTGCGGTCGCACGGCGAATCTTTGCTACCTCCTGGTATTCAGGATCGTTGTATGCCTGCAAAGCAGCCTCATAACTATCGAATTCAAGAACTACGTGTCGTTCATGTACCTTGCCTTCAGGTACTTCACATTGGCCACCACGAATGATGAATTTTGCACCAAGCCCTTTTAGGATGGGCGTATCCTTCTCAACATATTCTTTGTACGCCTCAGGATCAGTCACTGTGATATGACCTATGATATAGCCTTTAGGCATTGCACACGCTCCGTTTGATGTGATGAATATTGACAACATACACCCTTGAAGGTGGTCTGTGAAGTTGTTCCATTTCAAGCTCTTAGAAGGCCGGAACCATTCTCAAGCCCTTATGTTGATGGCGGCTTTGAATCAACGGGGTAGGGCTACCTGCATTGAGAATAAGTTAGCGAGACTAGTCAAACATGTCTGGATTAGCTGCAACCACCTGATCGTAAACAGGTTGAAAATGTAGCCAGCCAACGTAATCACTGCCTACATGAGTAGCAGAGATAGTAAAAAATTCAGATCGTTTGTTAAAAATAAATTCAAACTTACGCCTGCAAGCTCGTCTCCATCTGGCGACGAATCCGGACAGCATCGAGTGACTCATCCACTTCGACATCCTGCCACCCGACTGGTTGATTGGCAGCAACGTTTCGCTTGAGTTTCACCTTGTGTGCAAGTCCAATTGGCAGACCAGCAATCATGAGCGATGTGGCGGCGGGATACAGTTTCCCCCACACCGTGTGACCACCTTCGCCATCCAGGATTTCGCCAGCCACAAGATCACGCTTGGCTGTTGCGACGACGTCAGCGTTGAAGCTCATGGTGGAACCGGTAGGTAGATTTAATAGAGCAGCAGACATAATTGAAACGTTGAGTTCAAGACCGATCAAGTGGAAAGGCTTGTACATGGCAGAGTACCGACCACTTGCGTCGGTGTTCATGCCATATTGGCGAAAGCATGCTGCAGCATAATCGTTCGGTGCCTCGATAACGACATACACGCCCCATCTAAGATCCTTGAACACCGGACGACCATCGCGCTCGATTGAAGACACGACCTCAACTTGCCCTTTTTTTTCAAGTTGTCCACCTTCATTAGTCGGGCGCAGAACATGAGCAAGATCATCCATGCCGGCGGGTGGAAACAAGAGTCCGTCAGAAGGTGGAGCAAGCCCGGTTGCGTTGGCAATGGCCGCCATCTCAAGCGCTGATTTGGTGCCATCAAGAAAACTGTTGAACATCTGCGCATTCATACCCGCGCTTGCCGCCTCCTCAGCAGTCATTCCATAGTGGTCCCACACGGTGTCTGGCGTCGACGCATGATAGGCCGGTAAATATTTGGTGCCCTTGCCCGCAGCGACGACATCGAACCCGGTTGACCTTGCCCACTCAACCAACTCACAGGTCAGGGCAGGTTGGTCACCATAAGCCATCGAGTAAACGACGCCTGCACGACGAGCTTCCTCGGCTAGCAGAGCGCCGGCCAACACATCAGCTTCCACGTTGACCATCACCACGTGGCGTCCGTGAGCAATCGCAGCTCGAGCGTGGACCAGCCCAACGACGGGATTGCCAGTGGCCTCGACCACGACGTCAATGTCCTCGTTTTCCAGCATGCGCAAGGCATCGTCGACAAACTTTGTCTGTCCGATGAGCTCATCCGGCCAGCCCACAGTCCTACAGGCCTTGCGTGCGTTCGAGGGATCCAGATCCGCAATAACTGAGACACGTAGCCCCGGTGTTGTGGGCACCTGCGACAGGAACATCGAACCGAATTTTCCGGCACCGATCAACCCAACTCGCACGGGTGTGCCAGCCGCGGCTCGCGCCAGCAATTCCTGGTGGATATACATCAGCTGCTCTCTTTCGCTCTTAGCAAATTACTTGACAGGGTGATTTGCATATGGAATTCTGAATTCAGAATGCCCATAGTCTGAAATTATGTCAATGATGAAACTTGCAACTGTCTTTTCAAGCGAGCCAAATCATGGCTTGGCTCACCATGCTTGACCCGCTTCGCTCCGAACCGGCGTTGATCGATCAGGTCTACGGCCGGCTTGTCGAGGCCATCTCCGACGGCAGTTTGCTCGCTGGCGAACGCCTGACACAGGAGCGTGTCGCACGTCTGCTGGATGTCTCTCGTCAGCCGGTCAGCCATGCGTTGCAACTGCTAAAACACCATGGGCTTGTGATCGAACATGGCCGCCGGGGACTTGCTGTTGCGCCACTGGATGCCACGCGCATCTGGCATCTCTACCAAGTACGAGAGCCGATGGATGGCCTGGCCGCTCGCCTTGCCTCAGAGAGGGTTGCCTCCGGGCAGGTGCACAAGGATGACATCGACGTGTTGCAACGAACACTGCTGGTGGGCTGCGCTCTGGATGATTCCGCACCGATCATCGATCTCGTGCGAGCAGATGTAGCTTTTCATATGGCAATACATGATTTGTCGGGCAATCCTGAAATCGCTCGTACCGTGTCAGAACAGTGGCCGCAATTTAGGCGCTCGATGGCAGTTGTTCTGGACTCAAAGGCGCGCAGGGCGCTGGTTTGGAAAGAGCACACAAGCATCGTGGATGCCGTGCTCGACGGCAATGCTTCATTGGCAGAACACTTGGCTCGAAAACATGCACACGATGCTGGTCACGAAACCAGACAACGCATTGGCCAAATGTCCCAAAGCTGACTCGTTTGCACCACCACTCAACATTCAACGTAAGCTGCGAACACTTATCCGGATACAACCATGAATTTGACCAACGACCAGCTCAAGCATTTCGACGAAGAAGGCTGGATCTTTTTGCCTGATTGTTTTTCGCCCGAGGAAGTTGCCGCGCTAACGAAAGAGGCGGAAGGCATCTACGACGAGGATCGTCCTGAAGTGTGGCGCGAAACTTCGGGAGCTCCGCGCACCGCTTTCGCTGCACACACTTACAATGAGGCGTTCGGCATACTTGGCCGCCACCCTAGACTGATCGATCCGCTGGAGCAGGTGTTTGGCGAAAAAGTCTACATGCATCAGTTCAAGATAAACGCCAAAGCAAGTTTCACAGGGGATGTCTGGCAGTGGCATCAGGACTACGGGACTTGGGCACGCGACGATGGCATGCCCGATCCGCGCGCTATGAACATAGCAGTGTTCCTTGACGAAGTATTTCCGTTTAACGGACCATTGATGCTGATTCCGCGTAGCCACACTCACGGCGTGCTGAACGCAAGCCATGACACCTCGACTACTAGTTACCCGCTCTGGACCCTGGACAACGAAGCAGTTACAAAACTCGTTAACGAAGGTGGGCTGGTGGCTCCCACAGGAAAGCCAGGAGGCGTTCTAATGTTTCACGGCAACCTGGTGCACGGCTCTGCGGGAAACATCACGCCCTTTCCACGCAAGATCGTCTACTTGACACTGAACGCCGTATCGAACTACATCCGCACACCCACACGCGAGGACTGGATAGCGCACCAAGACTTTACGCCTATCGAAAGCTGTAACGACGACGAGCTGCAACACTATGCAACGCGCGTGTTTAATGGCTCTGAAAAAAGCACTTGAGCCGGCTTGGGAATAGGCGGGTCATACTTCCTATACTCGGCATTAGTTTTGCCGTTTCAATAAACGGTGTTGAAGACGCCTTGTTGAATGGGTCAGCGTTCTGGACAGGCTTTGAAGGAATCTTCCTTGAGCCCGAAATTGTTGCAGCCTTAAATGTTCCGCAATCCACTGGCATGCTGGTACAGCATGTTGTCAGTGGGTCAATTGCAGATGAAGTGGGCATGCAGGACAGATACGTTTCTACGCGAATCAACGGAATCGATTTCAAACTGGGTTGAGATATTGTCCTGTCCATTCAGGGAATCGTATGCACTGGCCTAAACAATTTTGAGGCCATCAGAGAGCAGATCTCTTCATTGACACCTGGTGATAGTTTCGTTGTTGAGGTGTTGCGAAGGGGGACAAGGTTATGGAGCTTCTTGCTATTGGCTCTGCCTAGAAAAAGCGCTGGTGGTCGCGAAGTCAGGCAGTAGCCATGACAAGTGTTTAGGGGGGTGAGATGTTTTTTAATCGAGACTTTTTCAACTCGCCATGTCGATCAAGTACCACGTACCCAATAGTTGCCAGCTTGCTTGAAATTTCCTGAAGGGCTGCAATGATTTCGAGATACTGGTTGCTTGAATTTATTTCGTTGGGATGGTGAGATCTTATGCGGTTAAAATGTTGTCGCTTGTGATACTGCTCCAGCTTTGCCATCCTTTGCTTGAGCTCAATCAGTTGCCTTGCATCTGACGGGTCTTCTTTCCACAGCACATGCTGTGACAGAATCAATGAGGCCTGCAATTCGTTAAGTTGTTTCGTGACCTCGGCTCGCCCCTCATCGGACAGATGAAACAGCCCATTCTTTTCCTCAGTACGAATGTTCATGTATTTTCCCGCCAGAAGATCAGCTGAACGTTCTACACGAACTGCAAAGTCCATGAACGCATCAATCTGATTATCCGTTTGCAAACTGAGCGCTGGAAGATCCGCGTACTGTTGGCGAATGACAATCAGACATTGGTTCATCTGAACCTCAGCTCGGCTCATCTGTTCAGCATCGGGGTGCGTGGCTGTCGCGTTATCGACCATTGCACCCAATGTTTCCATCATGACATTGACCTGGCGTTTGAATGTTGCCAATACCAATTCTGGTCGTAGCAACATGTCAGATGCATGCAGTGCATTGCCGACATTGGACACTCGAGATGCCCATAAGCGTGCGATGGTATTGGCCAGGCTGGCGAATGGCCAAAGTGCAAGGTTGAAGATAATGTGCCCTATAAGCATGGCGGTAACAGGCGTCACGGTGTCTGGAAATGAGTACCCTGACTCTCTGTTAAAGTACAAGCCTGCCAGTACAGTGGTAGCAAGGGTTGTTCGCAACAAGGCCGCGATTCGTGCAACCTGTAGTGCAGGCTTAGGTTCGCTACGCAGGAGCCACAATGGCAATAGTGCGCTGCCTATATTGCAACCCAGCATGAATCCAATAGCTGCCGTTACCGACAAAGCACCGCCAGTGACAAACACAGCGGCGGTTAGCATAGCGACAACGCTCGAGTGCATGAGAAAAGCTAAGAGCACGCCTAACAATGCTGCATTGACTGGATCTGTGCCTATCAGTACAAGTGCACTGGCGACATGTTCTGATGATTGCAGAGGCGCTATGGCATGCCTGATGATATCCAAAGATGAAAATACAAGGCCAAGCCCCAATAAAATAAGTCCGATGTTGTGTATCTTGGAAGTATCAGTGGAATTAAGATAGCTCCAGCCGCCTACCAAGACAAGAAAAGGTGCAAACGAAGAGGTGCTTTGGTGTAATACGTTAACGGCTAAAGCCGATCCTAGTTCTGCGCCAATGGCCAGAATGGCGGCACCACCAATGGGTACCATGCCTTGTGCTGCCAGTGATGCCCCCATCAGCAGGACAACAGTTCCACCCTGCATCACAAAACCTAGGCCAGCTCCTTTGGATAGTAGCCCTAGCAATGAACGGTGTGGGTCAAATTGTGCGCGAACCCATGCTCCAAACTGTTTTTC
>JALZVU010000062.1 GCA_023301795.1 Granulosicoccus sp. | reverse complement strand
CATGGACACACCGGTTTCGATCCCTGAACGATCCAACAGATACAACAAGTCTTCCGTGGCGATATTGCCAGTCGCTTTCGGCGCGAACGGGCAACCGCCAACTCCCCCCATACTCGAATCCAGGCTGGTAACACCCGCCTCTACCCCAGCCCAGGCATTGGCAATCCCAGTGTTGCGCGTATCGTGCAGATGCAGCCGAATAGGCACGTCAGGAAAAGCATCGGCTACCGCACGTACACGTTCATGAATGTCTCTAGGCGTCGCCACACCGATAGTATCGGCAAGGCCAATCTCCATCGGAGCGCTCTTCATACACCCTTCAACCACCCGCAGTAATTGATCCGTAGAGACTTCGCCTTCAAACGGGCAACCGAACGATGCGGCAATCACGATACTCACCGGCATAGTGCCTTTAGCATCTGCCGCCACAGCCGCCCAGCCATCGATACCTTGTTGCGAGCTCATCCCCTGATTGCGTTGACTGAACGTATCGCTGGCAACGACTACGTAGTTGACTTCATCCAGTTTGGCGGCTCGAGCACGTTCAAACCCCTGCCGGTTTAGCGCCAGTCCAATGTAACGAAGCGCAGGATCTCTGGGCAATGCAGCCGCAACCGCATCGGCATCAGCCATTTGCGGCACCCGCTTTGGATTAACAAAACTGGTCACCTCAATGCGCTTTATGCCTGCCGCTACAGCTCGCCGAACCAGCTCCACCTTGTCATCAGTGCTTAGGATGGTCTTTTCATTTTGTATCCCATCCCTAGGTGAAACTTCCACAATTTCAATATTTTTGTGCATTTCGTTCATCCTTAGTGGATTTTTGTATCCCAAATTGTATATCCTCTGGGTGTTTTGTAGAACAACTCTCTTTCCACATTACTGGTAATACCTGATGTCAGACAGTTCTTCCACACCCCCAAAAGCTCACCCGACGCACAACGGCACGCCGCCTACAGGCCCGTTATCAGACCTTCGCGTGCTGGAAATGGGGCAATTGCTGGCCGGGCCATTCTGCGGTCAGATGCTGGCAGATTTTGGCGCGGAAGTCATCAAATGCGAGCCGCCAGGCGTCGGCGATCCCATGCGCCAGTGGGGGCGTGAAAAACCGCATGGCAAATCATTGTGGTGGCCTGTCGTTGCCCGCAACAAGCAATCCATCACGTTGAACCTGCGAACGCCTGAAGGCCAGCAGATGGTTCGCGAACTGATCAAAGATACCGATATTCTTATCGAAAACTTTCGGCCCGGCACGATGGAGCGCTGGGGACTAAGCTATGAAACCTTATCGGCCATCAATCCGCGCTTGATCATGGTGCGGGTGACAGGCTATGGGCAGACAGGACCCTACGCACCACGCGCAGGCTATGGCGCAATCGGCGAGGCCATGGGCGGGCTTCGCTACGTGGTTGGCGACCCTGCATCACAACCCAGTCGCATGGGCATATCTATTGGTGATGAGCTGGCAGCCGTACACGCCTGCATGGGCGCACTGATGGCTTTGCATGCACGCACTCGCACGGGGCGTGGACAGATGGTTGATAGTGCCATCTACGAGTCAGTACTCAACATGATGGAAAGTCTGGTAACAGAATTTGATGTGACAGGTTATGTCCGCGAACGCACCGGCGCCATCCTGCCGAATATCGCACCCTCCAATGTTTACGACACCGCTGACGATCAGCTACTGCTCATAGCGGCCAATCAGGATACCGTGTTCAACCGCCTTGCCGAAGCCATGGGCCAACCAGAACTCAGCACCGACGAACGTTATGCCACGCACTCAGCACGCGGTGAACGCCAAAGCGAACTGGACGAATTAATTAACAACTGGACACGTACCATTGAGCTAAAACCCCTTGAGGCTTTACTCAGTGAGGCAGGCGTACCGTGCGGGCTAATCTATCGCGCTAAGGACATGCTGGAGGATGAGCACTTCAAAGCGCGCGAAGCCATTGTCACTGTGGATCATCCGCAGTTCGGCAAGATAAAAATGCAGAACGTAGCGCCAAAACTATCAGACACACCAGGCTCTGTACGTCACGTCGGGCCAGAGCTGGGTGAGCACAATACAAGTGTGTACAGCCAATTATTGTCACTAACTGAGCAGCAACAGGCTGACTATAAGGAACGCGGCATTATTTAATGTTTGCCGCGCTGGCTTTATACATACAACCCCACACCCCGGCACACAAGATAACAAACGGCAAAACTTGCCAACGAGGAGAAAGGAACAGTGAGTCACTCTCAAAGTCAAACAGCCTCCGGTAGCGCTCTGCGCCTGGGCGTGGATGTCGGCGGCACGTTTACCGATTTGCTCCTGCTTGATGCGGCAGCCGGCAAAAGCTATACCGCAAAAGTACCTTCAACCCCTGATGACAGCTCGCAAGGTGTCCTGAACGGCATAGAACGGCTTTGTGAAACAGCCAACATCAATCCGACAGACATCACCGAAGTCATGCACGGCACAACGGTTGCCACCAACACGGTACTGACACGCAGCGGCGCACGCGTTGGACTGGTAACCACCAAAGGTTATCGGGATACCTTGCAGATTGCACGCTCGTTCGTACCCGGCGGCCTGGGTGGCTGGGTCATCTGGAACAAGTCTCTGCCTATTGCAGCTCTGGAAGACACCATCGAAGCC
>JALZVU010000061.1 GCA_023301795.1 Granulosicoccus sp. | reverse complement strand
CCCCCCCCCTGCAGCTCTCCTTCACTTTCGCCATAGGCGCATAACAACAGGCGACAGTGTGACAAATGCTGTCAAAACTAGAAATAATAGTGAGATGGGTTGAGTGAGGAAAATCATGCCACTACCATCCGACAATATGAGAGATTGACGCATCGACTCTTCAACCATTGAACCCAGTATAATCGCAATGACCAATGGGGCTGTCGGATATTCAAATTTTATCATCGCGTAGCCGATGACACCAAAGATAAGAGCCACAATGATCGAGTTCATAGAGTTCGAGATTGTATATGCGCCAATCAAGCACATAATAAGTATGACTGGCAAGAGTACTCCGGCCGGAATATCTATGATCTTGTCAAACCACTTCAGTGCAAATCGCCCTTGAACATACATAACGATATTTGCCAATATAAAGCTGACCATGATTGTGTACATGAGACCACCTTGATTGACAAAAAGCTGTGGCCCAGGCGTCAAGCCGTGTATCAGAAGTGCACCAAGAAAAATAGCGGCAACGGTGTTTCCTGGTATCCCCAACGTTAAAGTTGGAATGAGTGTCGCGGCTGTGACACCGTTGTTGGCACTTTCGGAAGCTGCGATACCCTCCAGACTTTCCTTGCCGAATTTCTCCGGCTCCTTGGACGATCGCTTCGCCTCATCATAGGCAATGAACGACGCAATGCTTCCACCAGTCCCCGGTATAACACCTATGACAATGCCAATGACACTGGATTTCACCACCGTCCAGTAATACGGCACGATATCGCCCCACCGCATGATCTTCTTTTGCGTACCTCTTTCTGTAAGTCCGCCTGCCTCCGCTCGCTTACCGATCTGATTGAATATCTCAGCAATAGCAAAAATCCCTATAAATACCTCAATCATTCCAATGCCACCATAGAGATAGAAGGTGTTGAAGGAAAAACGGGGTACGCCCATAATTGGATCCACACCCACAGATGCGATAAGCAATCCGAATAGCGCTGAGATAAAGCCTTTAGACATTGAATTACCACTGACCCTGGCAATAATCGTCAATCCAAAAAATGTCAGCGCGAACCTCTCTGAGGGTCCAAATGCTAAAGCGGTTTTCGCAAGCATTGGCGCAAAGAAAATCAGTGCAACTGCACTTATCAACCCGCCAAGAACGGACGCATGCAAGGCGATACTCAAGGCTTCAAACGAGCGACCCTTTTGGGTCAGAGGATATCCGTCCCACGCCGTAGCAGCCGACGATGGGGTGCCGGGGGTATTGATTAAAATTGCCGATATTGAGCCAGCATAGGTTCCCGCACAGTAGACGCCTGTCAAAAGAATAATCCCCGACTCCGGAGATAGATCAAACGTAAATGGTAAAACTAATGTGACTGCTAGCGTAACCGTCAGTCCCGGCAATGCCCCGAACAACATTCCTATTGCTGTGCCAACAAAAATAAGCAATAGGTTCTGCAATTGAAAAACAGCGCTCAATGCATAGAAGAGATTCTCGACCATCATCTTATTCCATGCTACCCAAAGATACTGCCACTTGGCAGGTACACTCGCAGAACATTCGCTAGCAGATAATTTATTGGAACACTTAAGATCAGTGATAACAATGCAATCTGCCACCAGCGGCAATTTCCAATAATGACCATGACCGATACAACCAGCAGTATTGTCGTGATGTTAAATCCAAGATAAGGCAGCGCGATCAGCCACAATGTAATCGCTGAAAAGGCAAGAAAAACCCGTCCATAACTTGTCTGCACACGCAATTTTCGTTCAAAAGTATCTGGAGTCTCTTTTCTAATTTTGAAGCCCTCAGAAATGATAATTATCAAGCTAATGATGACTATCAAAGAGCTGATCAAATACGGTACTGTGCGTGCGTCTACACTACTTAGGCCTTCGCTGTCGTGAATCACAATTTGACTTGGAATACTTAGGAAAACAATGACACCCACCACAAGCGTTACGACAGATGAAATGCTCCTTTTAAGTAGATTCACAGCGCCGAACATTAGTGCCTCCATTTGTATGAGCTTTTAGGTCGCGAACACAGCAGGTTCACTAGAGAAAATGCTGTCGCCTTTTATCTGAAAGGGTGTGGATAACACTGAAGTATAAGCAGGCGGCCATTGCCGCCTGCAACTTAGACTAGCTAGAAAGCCAAGCACAATCGGAAATGTAGCTGCGTTCGCATTCGATGATGATGCATTACCTCAGTCTCTAATTATCTTGCCAAAAATTTCAGAATCGCCCTTTAGCTTCACCATGATATCTTCGCCACTTCTAACTAGGCTCTCTTGTTTCCTGGTCACGGTGAATGCTTTGAATTCGTCGCTGCTCGCAGCCTTCATAAACGCATCCTCCAATACGGCCACAACATCATCTGGCGTATCCTTTGGAGCCAGCAAGTACCATTCAACGGTTGCAACGATATCAATACCTTTTTCCGTAAACGAAGGCACGCCCGGGAAAGCATCAAGCGACGTTGGCGATGACAATGCCAAAACTCTGACCTCACCAGCCTCAACGGCAGCCACCATTGCACCAGGAGTACCACCGATTAAATCAACATGCCCACCACGCAACGCTGCAATGGTTTTTGAACCACCTTGAAACGGTACGTCCCGAAACTTGATACCGGTTTCCTGAAACAAGGATTTCAGAAGCGTGTGGTGAACGCCTCCTGCTCCAGAATGCCCACGGTCAATAACAGTATCTGTACCAGCTTCCGCGATTAGGTCATCAAGTGTTTCCCAAGGAGAGTCCGTTCTAACCGCAATGCTGCTAGGCGCGTAGCTAACGCCAGCAATTCCGCGGAAATCATCAACCGAATATGGAACCCGGAGGGAATGTGGTGTTGTAACCAGTGCATCGGAGGCACTAAAATACAATGTGTAGCCGTCTGGCTTAGCTGCTGCCGCCTCGGCGGTTCCAACAGTACCCGATGCTCCAGCTCGGTTGATGACTGTCACTGGCTGACTGAAGTATTTTTCCGCCTCATTTGCTAGAAAACGTCCTGTCGTATCTGTTCCTCCACCTGGGTTATAGGGGATAATGATTTTTATTGGTTTGGTGGGGAAATCTGCTTGGGCAGTTGCCGCGCCAACCGATACGGCGACAGCAAACGACGCAATCAAACTGGCTTTGCACAGCCTAGTCGCCGCTTTACGTCTTGTTACGTTCTTGAACATCTCTTCACTCCTAATGATGTTGGAATTTTTTTAACACCGCGCGAGGTGAGTTAAATTCAAGATCATTGCTTGCGACAGTCAGCAAACATTACTACAACGCCAGTGCTTGAGAATTCGACGCGACAATGGTCAGAAGAAGAAGACGTCGCGTGTTTTGAATGATGGGCCGATAGTGGATAGAGGTTGAGGCCGCAACCAACAGGGACCATGCTGTTGTGTGAGTTGGCATCTCTGATTGCGTGCCGAACGGAATTCCGCACGCAAAATACATTCGCCCCTCAATTCAGTCATGAGAAAACATCCACTGTATGTAACTCTTTATTTAGTATTTCAGAAATGTTTCTACTTTGCAAGAGATGTTTAAAATGCGTACTACAGTACGGCTAAGGTTAGAAATCAGTTATTCCTATGCGCAGCGAATGATCTGTATTCTTCGCGATAGGAAAGTATTTTTTTAATTTAAATTGACGACAATCGCTGCCCTGCCCTTTGTTCCAGCCCTACATCAAAGAAGCTGCACACCACGCCTGATCCTTTAGTCCAGACATACTTCGCAGCAACAGTACAAGGTAACTAGTTTCATATAATTTTTTAGCGATTAGCAGTAACTGTATTTATAAGACAAGCCTAATGCACGTCACAGTATGTTTACTATGGCTGCCTATCCACCTCTATGGTTTTATAAAATACCTCCACTCTCTCCATCTTCAAGTACAAACTGTGGTGGCTCATGAACTTCAACCGTCGGCAGCGATTCTTCGAAACATCGAACTTCAACCATTGCAGAATGCGCAGCAGGACTTTGTGTCAGTGATGAAGTGCGAAGATCGTGTGTCAGCACATTGGGATTGCCATGCCGATCACGTGACTGCGGTGCGGCAAAGTCAGGATCGAACCAAGCGCCAGTCCACAGGAACACGCAACCGAGTTGAATCTCATCACTCACACGCGCACCTGCAAGACACCGGCCCCGATCGTTTATCAGCTCCACCACATCGCCATCAGCAATAGCGCGCGCACGCGCATCGTCGGGATGAATCAGAACAGGTTCGCGACCGGCAATCTTGTGACTCAGGCTGTATGCGCCATTGTCCAGCTGACTGTGTAAACGGGTCTTAGGTTGACCAGAGAGTAAGTACAAGGGATACGCATCCACTTTACCGTTCGTCTGATCTCGCGGGGGTATCCAGATTGCATGCCCTTTACAATCTTCCAAGGCAAAGCCTGCAATCGTTTTCGAGTACAACTCGATCCGCCCACTGGGCGTTGGTAACGCAAAGGCCAACGGATCCTGACGATACTCAGCAAGAAACACTTGATCCGGACTCGGGTCTGGCAACTGAATAACATCACCCGTCAGAAATTCATCCCAATCAGGCAACTCACATCCAGCTTCAACCGCGTTGTCTTGCGTTGCCTTCCAGATATGGCGCAACCAATCATCAGCTGATCGACCTTCGGTAAAAGCTTCAGCGACTCCCAACCGCTCAGCCAGCGCCGCGAAAATCTCATACTCGATGCGCGCTTCACCGGCTGGAGGCACTAGTTGTGGCATCGGGACCAGCGCGCTGTCCGATTGACCTGCACCTAAATCGTTGCGTTCCTGGGCGGCAGCTATAGGCAACACGATATCAGCATGGCGTGCGCTGGTAGTCCAATTCATTTCATTGACGATCACCGTTTCTGGCCGTTGAAAAGCACGATGTAATCGATTGAGATCCTGATGGTGGTGGAATGGATTACCGCCTGCCCACCAAACCAGCCGTGCATCAGGCAAGGTCATCTTTTGACCTTGATAAGGATATGTTCCACCGGGATTCAACAGCATTTCGCTGATCATCGCAACGGGAATAAACTCGCTAATCGGGTTTTCGCCTTGCGGTAAGTGGCCTGTCCGGAACAGTCGTTGATTGTTGCCTATATTAGCGTTAACACCGTAGCCCACTGTGTAGCCACCACCCGGTAGACCAATCTGCCCAAGCATCGCGGCCAATGTCACCGCCATCCACATAGGCTGTTCACCATAGTCGGTGCGTTGTACACCAGCAGCTACGCTGATCATTGTTCTACCCGCAGCCATACGCCTAGCCAGATTGATAATGAGCTCAGCATCGATACCCGTTTTTTGTGCAGCCCAGTGGACATCTTTGGCTTGTCCGTCCTCAGAACCGCGAAGGTACACTTCAACCTTCTCGAAACCCACGGTGTATTTTCCCAAGAAACCTACATCATGAAGACCCTCTACTAACAGTGTGTGCGCAAGCCCCAATAGCAACGCGGTGTCGCTGCCCGGACGCGCGGCAATCCATTGGGCGTTCAACTCCTGTTGCGCATCGCTACGCAGCGGACTGACATTAACAAACTCGACCCCTGCAGCCGCACATGCCTGCAAGTTGCCGGCTGCCAGATGTTTTGCAACACCGCCATCACTCACTTGCGTGTTGCGCATTGCGATGCCACCAATTAACACAACAAGATCGGTATGTTTTGCAATGACTGACCATCGTGTTGCCTGCGCCACATGAGCTCTGAACGGGCCGACAATATGCGGCATCAACTCCAATGCTGCGTTATAGCTATAGTTGCCTTCTGAACGGACAAATCCGCCAATGGTGTTCAGAAATCGTTTGAGTTGGCTTTGTGCATGATGAAAACGTCCTGCACTTGCCCAGCCATACGAGCCTGCGAAAATACTGGAGTTGCCGTGAGTGTCGCGAACACGAGACAACTCCTTGGCAACAAGATCAAGCGCACGATCCCAACTAACTTCGACAAAGCTGTCCCGACCTCTGGCGACCGTACCAGGAGAACCCTCAAGCCAGCTTTTACGAATGGCAGGACGACGCACTCGGGCTCGCCCATGCAAACTCTCGGGAATATTGCTGTTGATCAAGGACGCGTCAGGGTCATCCGGATGAGCGTCAACGGCGACAATGCGCTCGCCTTCAATTGACACTATGCCAACACCCCAGTGGCTTGCAGTCAACGTTTGCTGGCGATCACCCATTTGCGTTCTCTATGTGCCGGTATATAAGACCTGTATTTCAAATGTTGACACAGACCAACCCCACTGTCATTCTCGCAGCAGCACACGAGCATCGAACTAATCAATGAATAACAAAATAGACCACGTAGCCATTGGCGCAGACAATCTGGATCAAGGCATCGCTGAGATGCAAACCCTGCTTGGGGTAACAGTCCCGCGTGGTAGCAAACACGATGCGATGAGCACACACAACTGTGTCATGCAATCAGGCAATGAATCCTTCTTCGAACTCATCGCAATCGATCCCGATGCGCCTGCTGACCCTGGAAGAATTCGTTGGTTCACTCTTGATGATCCTGCAACTCAAGCGCGATTGTTGACGCGCCCACGACCACTGTGCTGGGTTGTAGGAACCGACGATCTTGACGGCGTCATTGCGGCAAGCCCAGTGGATCTGGGAGAAATCGTACTGTTTACACGTGGAGATCGTTCATGGCGCTTGACCGTACCAAAAGATGGTCATCTTCCGATGGGTGGATTACTGCCAGCTTTCATTGAATGGTCTCCTGGCCCACACCCAAGCGTTGCTCAACAGGACCTCGGCGTGCGTCTGGAGAAAGTACAGCTGTCGCACCCTGATCCTGACACCCTAAATGCCATACTCAAGACACTACAGGTTGATCATCTGGCGCAGGTTAGTGCGGGTGAGATGGGCTTGTCGTTAGCGTTCTCCGCCCCGACAGGAATCGCCCATATTAAATAAGCGGTTCCTTGCAACTAACCAAGAATCCCTTGGAATGAGTCTCACTCAAAGCGATGAGCAACAGTGCTTTTGAACCTAAGCACATCACAACATCCGCACCGCTCTTGTTTTCGATCCTACATCGAAGAGGCAGCACGCGAAGCCTGATCATATAGTCCAGACATACTGCGCAGCAACAGCGCGCAGTGACTGGCTTCATCAAAATTCTGGTTAGTTGCGGTGGCGGCATCTATAAGACAAGCCTGGCGAACGTCGCGGTATGTTTGACATAACTGCCCACCGTCTTCGGTGGTTTTATAAAATATCTCTTTACCGTTCTTTTTACTTTCAACCAGGTTGGCTTTCACCAGTTTTTTCAGTGAGTAGTTGACGGTGTGCGAGTCATCAATATTGAGAGTAAACACAATGTCAGACAATCGCTTTTGACGTGCCCGGTGATTTACATTATGCAACACCAGTATATCCAGCGCACTGAGATCACGTTGACCTGCAGCAGCCATGCAATGTGTCATCCAGCGAGTGAAAGCGTTGTACGACATGGTCATTGCATACTCAAGCTCGCTCAGCTGCCATGCCTCGGATGAGGCAAGATGATCAGATGAGACGATATGAGCTGCATTTCCCGGGGGCCGCTTAATCAGTTCAGTTTCTTTGGCGTCCACTGATGGCACGTTGTCGCTCGGTGATTGCTTTTTTGGCATGGGACAGTCAATTGTTTGAATCATGACGAAGGCCGTCAGCCTTTATTGTGGCAAAGTCTGACTATGGATCGCAAGTACACAGACCTGTGCGACGGCAAATACACAGGCCTGTGGCTACATTCTGTCCGGCAGGAACGTCACAATGGACGGGAACACGACAATCAGTACCAGCGCCAATAGCATCAACATGAAGAACGGCAAAGCAGCTCGGGAAATTGTCAGGATGTCGCGCCCTGTCAGCGACTGAAGCACAAACAGGTTGAATCCCACAGGCGGTGTGATCTGCGACATCTCCACAACAATGACGATATAGATGCCAAACCACAGTGGGTCAATACCAGCCCCATCAACCATCGGCATGATGACCGACGTGGTTAACACCACCACCGATATGCCGTCCAGAAAACAACCCATGATGATAAAAAAGACGGTAAGCGCCGCGATCAGGGCAAGCGTGGACAATTCATACGATGCGATCCAGCTGGCAAGCATGCTGGGGATTCCGGTAAAACCCATAGCCACAGTCAGAAACGCAGCCCCCGCCAGTATGAAGGCGATCATGCACGAGGTTCGTGTTGCTCCCATTAAACCTGCGGTAAAAGTTTTATAACTCAATGAACCTGATTGCCAGGCGAGCACCAGCGCCAGCATCACACCTACCGCTGCGGCATCAGTGGGAGAAGCAACACCGGTATAGATCGAACCAATCACCCCAAGAATCAGTAGCAACACCGGAATCAGGCGTCGAGAGCGATGCAGGCGCTCACGCATCGTGAAGGATTCTAGCTCTTCAGGAATAGCGGACGGATTCAGTAATGACCAAATCGCCACGAAACCGGCAAACAGTATGACCAGCATCGCTCCAGGAAGAACACCTGCCATGAACAGCCGCGCAATAGACTGCTCAGTGGCCACGCCATAGACAATCAGGATTATCGACGGTGGAATCAGTAGCCCAAGCGTTGCCGAACCCGCCAGCGTGCCCAGTACCATCTGCTCAGGATATCCACGTCGAATCAGCTCAGGTATCGACAACTTGCCAACGGTGGCAGCTGTGGCCGCAGAAGAGCCAGACACAGCAGCAAACAAACCGCAACCAAACACGTTGACATGAAGAAGCCGCCCTGGAAGCTTACCAAGCCAGGG
>JALZVU010000060.1 GCA_023301795.1 Granulosicoccus sp. | reverse complement strand
AGAACATCCACGTTAGCGGCTTTTTCCGGATTCCGGTTTATCCACCAGGCAAGTGCATCAAGTTGTGTAAATCCGAGGGTAGCTTCGCCCGCTGCCACACGTGTGACGTTTTCGACAGAGCCGTTACTTTTTTCAGCCTCAGCGACGTAGTCATATTCGGCCAATACCGTGGCCAGTTTTTCGCCTGTAGCGAAGTAGGAACCACCTCGCCCACCGGTGCTGATGACCACGTCCTGAGCGAAAACAGGTGCACAGGTGCCAAGGCCGACAATAGCCAAAATCAGTTTCTTCATCGAACCAGCCTCGTGTTGCTTAACAGGTAGGCTGTAAGTTTAAGTTATCTGCCCCAACACTGTGGGTTTTTACCCCAACTGGTACTGCTTGAAATAAACAAGGCCGCAAAGCTCGAATACGAAACTCAGGATGCAACACCTGAATGCACATCATTCAAAGCATCGGTAACCGCATCAAACATTTCATCGATCTGATCGTCATTGATGATTAACGGCGGACAGAAAGCCACGGTATCCCCAGGAACAGCCCTCAAAATCAACTTATGTTTACGTGCAGCTGCCATGACCTGTACCGCGATTTTATCAGCCGCTGGAAACGGCTCTTTCGTGCTTTTGTCAGACACAAGTTCTATCGCACCAATAAGTCCGACGCTGCGTGCATGACCTACCAGCGGATGATTTTGCAAAGCCTGCACGCGTTCGGCAAAATGTGGCGAGCGGCTTTGTACTTGCTCAAATATGCCATCGCTCTTGTAAATATTAAGCGTCTCCAGTGCCACCGCTGCGGACACCGGATGCCCGCCATAGGTCATACCTGTGCCGAACACACCCAACTTGCCTGCATACTCTTCAAATGCTTTATACAAGCGCTCACTTACCAGTACAGCACCGATGGGCAGATAGGCCGATGACAGCTGCTTAGCGCTGGTCATGATGTCGGGCTTTATGTTGTAAGTATCAGATCCCCAGACATGACCCGTGCGCCCAAACCCGCAAATGACTTCATCAGCAATAAACAGAATGTCGTATTTGGCAAGCACCGCCTGCACTTTTTCAAAATACCCATCAGGTGGAATCAGAACCCCGCCGGCGCCCATGACGGGCTCTGCAATAAAGGCAGCAATGGTATCGGGCCCTGCCTCCAGAATCTGCATCTCCAGTGACTGCGCTAATCGAGTTGAATATGCCTGTTCTGTTTCGGACTCCTCAGCATGCCGGTACGCATGCGGCGTCTCCACATGCATGACGGAAATAGCCGGCAAGTCGAACCCGTCTTGTGCATAGGGTAAGCCTGTCAGACTACCCGCCGCCACCGTCACGCCGTGATAAGCCCTGTGCCGCGCAATAATCGTTTTCTTTTCTGGCCTGCCCAGAGCGTTGTTGTAGTACCACGCCATCTTTACGGCAGTGTCTACCGCCTCTGAACCCGAATTCACTAGGAAACATTTGCTAATCCCCTCTGGCGCCATTTCCACAAGCCGCTGAGACAGCTCTATCGCCGGGCGTGTGGAGCGATGGGTGAACATGTGCGAGTACGGCAGCTGCTCAAACTGTTTTGCAGCTGCCGCAGCCAATCGATGTTCACTGAAACCCAGTGATGTGCACCATAACCCTGACATGCCCTCCAGTAGCCGGTTACCTTGATCGTCCCACACATAGATCCCGTCGCCACGTTCAATGACAAAAGGACCCTGCTCCTGATGATTAGACAGGTGGGTGAAGGGATGTAGGGCGAATTGCCTGTCGGCGTCGTGTAAAGTAGTCATGCTTCGAGTCTACAACGAATTGCGCTTACAACGATATGTCTTGCGCAATACCTTTTTCTACCGCCAGACGTGTAGCGGCGGCAGCGACTGCCAAGTCTTGTAAACCGACACCTGTACCGTCAAACACAGTGATCTCATCGTCTGAGCTACGTCCAGAGTGAGTGCCGTTTATCACGTGCCCGATGCTGGTAATCTGATCTTGCGTTATCAGACCAGCAGCCACTGCGTGCTGTGTTTCCCCAAGACTAATGGACTGGGCAATCTCATCAGTGAATACTGTTGCACTGGCGATAAGTTGTGGATCCATCTCTTGCTTGCCCACTGTGTCGGTGCCCATGCACGCAATGTGAGTGCCAGGCTTGATCCACTCTTTCATCATTAGTGCATCGTGCGCAGAAGTAATTGAAATAATAACGTCAGCCTGAGCGCCGAGTTGTTCTCGCTCGACGGATTCAAACGGCAGCCCAATTTCTGCTGCTATGGCGCCCAGCTTATCAAGCATCTCGGGGTGATAATTCCATGCAACAACCTTTTCAAAATCACGCTGCTCAGCGGCAGCGCGAAGCTGAAAACCCGCCTGATGCCCGGCACCCACCATGCCCAGCACTTTGGAATCCTTGCGTGCAAGGTGAGCAATGGATACCGCGCTCGCTGCCGCCGTTCTCACGGCAGTAAGATAGTTCCCACCCACCAGCGCCTGCAGCTGTCCCGTATCCGGGTTAAAGAGAAATACAGTGGACTGATGATTAGTCAGCCCTTTGTCCATGTTACCCGGCCAATAGCCGCCCGATTTAAGACCCAGCGTTAAACCCGCCTTATCAAAGCCCGACTTGAAACCGTAGAGGGCATCCGCATGGCCAATCGCCTCACGGATGACAGGGAAGTTATAAGCGTCCTTGCGAGCCATCGCGCCAAAGACTTCCTCAATTGCGGTGAATGCATCATCACGCCCAATAACGTCCTGACACATTTGCTCAGTAACAATGTACATAGTATTTATTCCTCGTATCAGAAACAACGACCGCGCGCAGACACAGGCCATACTGTTTCCACTTTGCCGTTGCGTACACCGACGTAAAAATCATGCACATTGCATGTCGGATCACAATGCCCAGGGACCAGCTTTAGCTTGTCGTTAACTTTAAGCACGCCTTTCGGATCAGCGATAACACCGTGCTCATCTGAACACTTGATATATTCAACGTCATCACGGCCATAGATGAAGGGCAAACCACTATCGACTGACTGCGACTTGAGTCCCGCATCGCAAATGGCTTTGTCGGCTTTGGCGTGGCTCATGACGCTGGTAAGAATGAACAATGCATTCTGCCACTCGCCTTGATCGATGCGCTTACCTTCCTTATCCAGTATACGGCCGTAGTCAGCATCCATAAAAGCATAAGAGCCACACTGTAATTCGTTGTATACGCCAGAAGTGCCTTCAAAATAGTATGAACCAGTGCCACCACCGCCCACGATATCGCAGTCCAGACCAACCGCCTTCAACCCTTCCATGGCATCGGCTACCATCGCAACAGCAATTCCGGTTTTCTCTTTGCGATCGTCATAGTTGTCCATATGCTGCATGGCACCTTGATAAGCCTGCAAGCCTGCGAATTTCAGTCCATCAGCCGCAGCAATGGCTTGGGATATAGCAACCACTTCAGGCGTTGTAGTTACACCGCAGCGTCCAGCGCCACAATCAATTTCAACGATACATTCGATCTGCGTGCCGTGGCGCATGGCCGCTTCGGACAGATCAGCAACGTTGTCGATGTCATCTACGCAACAAATTGCCCGCGAACCTAACAGCGGGATGCGTGCGAGGCGATCGATTTTTGCAGGGTCACGTACCTGATTGCTGACCATGACATCCTTGATACCGCCGCGGGCAAAGACTTCTGCCTCGCTCACTTTTTGACAACATACACCGCATGAACCGCCCAGCTTTTCCTGAAGCTTGGCAACGTCAACAGACTTGTGCATCTTGCCGTGTACGCGGTGACGTATGCCGTTGGCCTTGGCGTAGTCGCCCATCTTTTTAATGTTGCTTTCCAGCGCGTCAAGATCAACCACCAAACACGGTGTTTGAATATCAGCTTCGTCCATGCCCACCTTAGCAGGCACATCAAAACCAACCTCTAGCTCGTCAAAGTTCACTGCCTTATTCATAGTTTTAGTCCTGATGAGAAGTAATCCAGGGCAATGTGTTCATATCCACATTGCCACCGGTAATGATGACTCCAACCCGTCTACCGCGGTACACATCCGGGTTCTTGAGAATAACAGCCAAAGGCACAGCACAGCTGGGCTCGATGACGATTTTCATACGCTGCCACGTCAACTTCATCGCATCGATGATTTCTTGTTCTGACGCAGTTTGAATGTCTTTTACATGGTTACTGACAAAATGCCAGGTGTTCTCTTTTAACGGTACCTTTAATCCATCAGCCACCGTGGTCGGGGAATCATCCGCAATGATATGTCCTGCCTTGAAGCTCCTGTACGCGTCGTCTGCTTGCTCAGGCTCTGCCGCATAGATATCAATATGTGGTGCAACATTGCTCAGAGTAAGACATGTACCTGAGATCATCCCACCCCCACCGATAGGAGCCACCATCGCTTCAAGGTTTGAGACCTGCTCATTGAACTCCAGTGAGCAGGTAGCCTGACCAGTGATAACGCGAATATCGTTATACGGATGAACGAATTCAGCACCGGTTTGTTCAACCACCTTGGCGAACGTTTCTTCACGGCTGGAGGTAGAGGGCTCACATTCCACGATGACACCGCCATATCCTTTGACCGCATCTTTCTTTGCCTGAGGTGCGGTTCTGGGCATAACGACAGTACAGGGAATCCCCCGTCGGCCAGCAGCGTAACTCAGTGACAATGCATGATTACCTGATGAGTGTGTAGCAACACCTTTGGCAGCAACTTCATCGGTCAAACCGAAGACCGCGTTGGATGCTCCACGCACTTTGAAAGCACCAGCTTTCTGAAAGTTTTCGCATTTAAAAAATAGCTCGGCACCGGTGAGCTCATTGAGATACTCCGATGTCAGTACGGGAGTCTGGTGAATGTAGGGCTTGATGCGTTCGTGTGCCGCGCGCACATCATCGATGGATGGCACCACATTAGTTGAATTTTTAATCGATTGACTCATGGGTATTCTCAAGCCGCCTTATGTTCAGTTTGCTTTATCGTACGCCGATAGTGCTCCTGGGCAGCTGCAACGCCTTGGCCGAGTTCGATTGGATAATCAAGGTCTTTCATAGCCATCTCTATTGTTGCAATGCCGGACAAAGCCATAACATCAGTGATGGAACCCAAGTGTCCTATGCGAAAGGCTTTACCATTCATCTCGCCAAGCCCGATGCCAAACGATACGCCGTAAGCGTTAAACGCATGCTCTGTGAGGATGTTGCTGTCAAAGCCCTCAGGTACGTAGATAGCGCTTACCGTGTCTGAATACAGGTCAGGAGTTTTAGCGCACAGGTTCAAACCCCAGGCGCTGACGGCCGCTCGAACCCCTGTCGCAATACGATGATGCCTTGTATAGACATTCTCCAGGCCCTCGCCCAGTAGCAACCCAAGGCTTGCATGTAGGCCCTTGATTATCTGTAGCGCTGGCGTGTAGGGATAACTGCCTGTTGCATTGGCTTTCAACATCTCTCGAAAGTCAAAGAAACAACGTGGGCATTGTGCGGTGTCCATGGCCGCAAGTGCCTTTGGACTAATGCACAGTATGGCCATGCCAGTCATTAACATAAAACCTTTTTGCGAGCCTGAAACTGCAACATCGACCCCCCACTCGTCCATTCGAAAATCCATGCTAGCCAATGAGCTGACACAATCGACCATGAGCATGGCTGGATGGGATGCTCCGTTTATCGCCCCTCGTACTGCGCCAATGTCACTGCGCACGCCTGTGGCCGTCTCGTTGTGCGTGACCAGAACCGCTTTTATCGCATGCTCAGTGTCGGCAGCGAGTGCCTCAGCGAACTGTTCTACCGGCGCACCAGTACCCCATTCGCAGTCAATGACCTGTACGTTCAGCTTGTGCCTTTCACACAGGTCTATCCAGCGATGCGAGAACATTCCATAGCGGCCAACCAGCACCGTGTCACCGGGTGAGAGCGTGTTGGTAACCGCAGCCTCCCAGCCACCAGTGCCGCTGGCCGGGAAGGTAACCACTGTGCCCTGCGAAGTTTTAAACACCTTTTTCAGATCTTCAAAGATCGGCAACAGAACATCTTTAAAATCAGGTGCCCTGTGATCCACTGTCTGCACATTCATCGCTGCGCGTAACGCGTCAGGAATATTGGTGGGTCCAGGAATGAACACTGGGTTTTGTCCGTGTGGATCGCTCATGATTGCCTCTCATTCGATGGTGTGTAATGAGTATCGAGGAGCGAGAGTATTATGTCAATTTTTTCAAAAATATATTTTAATATAACAATTAATTATCTAAGTAATTGAAATATATGAATATTTAATATTTACATAATTTTTTAAAAACGATTTTCATTATTTATTTACGTTATTATCATGATCCCGTTTGACCAATTTCCTGATCATGAGCGCGTTAGACAGCAATTCACAAGATGGCAAACGCCGTCGAGGCAGGCCGCGACTGTCACCAGAAGAGCGCAAGGAGAGCACCGGAACTGTTCAGGCGCTTGAGCGTGGGCTGCAGCTTTTGCAGCTTTTAAGTCAAAGTGGCAGTGCATCACTGTCAGACTTATCTTCACGAGTGGGACTTCCTGCATCCACGGCATACCGGATGTTGGTAACGCTACAAAAACTTGAATTTGTCTCTTTTGACGAATCAACCCAAGAGTGGGCCGTCGGCATCGAGGCGTTCTCAGTCGGTAACAGCTACCTAAACCGGGCTAATCTTACCGAGGCCTCGCGAACCGTCATGCGACAACTCATGGCCGACACCGGTGAAACTGCCAACCTTGCCATTCTTACTGACGGTGGCCAGGTGACCTTCCTGACCCAGGTGGAAACCGCCCATCCTATTCGTGCCTTTCATCTTCCGGGTACACGCAGTCCGGCCCATTCATCAGGTATTGGCAAAGCGTTGCTATCTGAATATGCCAGAGTAAACGTTGAAGACCTTATAGACAAAACCGGGCTGCAACAATTTACTGCCAACACGCTAACAACCCCGAAGAGTCTTTTTGAGGACCTTGAGGATACCTACACAAGAGGTTGGGCTTTTGATGACGAAGAGCGTCATGTTGGTATGCGGTGTGTGGCAGCTGCTATCCATGACAATCGTGGCGATGCCATTGCTGGCATCTCTATTTCGGGTCCCACAGCACGTTTTTCTGACGACGCGCTGCCACTGTTCGGCGCAAGAATCAGAGACGCTGCGATGAGTGTCACACGCATGATTGGTGGACGCGTGCCTGACTATAAAAACCGTGAGCGCGCCGGTAAGGATTAAGGCACGCGTTTGTCTTATCAGGCTGTTGAAGATGCATAGTACTCAGACGATGCCAATCTGTCTTTACTGTTTATTTCTACTGTAAGTCGACAGCAACAATGTAAGTTTTCGAATGTTGAAAATGCCCCAAGCACGGTGTTAGTGATTTTAATAATTGCTATAGAAATCACGCTTTAAAATGATTGCGTGATGTGATTCACAACAAAAATGATAAGTAAACAACCCTTTCAAAAAGGTAATGTTGTTAGGGCCACTTCTATCCAGTCGCGCTCACTACACTCGGACGCGTTGCCCATCACGCAGACGTCGAAAGCTATTGCTTTGCGTGAGCGAGAAGACGCAGCGCACTAGTGCAATCACCAGATCCATCTGAACTATTTATGAATCCGCTTTGGCTTTCTGCGTTTCATTAATAAACGGATTGGACAGAACCCTTGGATCTCAATCGTTCAGAATAATGATGACAAATAACAATACAAAAACACTCAGCGCCATACCCATAGCGGCGTTACTAATCACAGGCTCAATGTTCTCACCTTTTAGTGTTGGGGTTGCCAGCGCACAACAAGCCTGCACCATAACAACAGCTCCTGGCGCCAGTATCCAATCAGCCAGATCACAGTTTGCGCAGTCTTGTCCTAACCAGGTCCGTCGTGATTGCGACACGTTTCAGGGAGGATGGCAGTGTTCTACAGAAAACCTGCCCCTGAGTGGCGGATCGAACACACCTAGCAATCAACCATCAGCTCCGTCAACACCCACGAGCGGCAATGCAGTGCTATCCGTCCAAGCTGAGAACGCGGCGAGCACTTCAGGTTCTGGTTGGTCCACCGAACGTTCGCTAAATGGTTTTACCGGGTCCGGCTATATCGTCTGGCGTGGTAACGACGACTTCCGTGTCACAGATCAAAATCCACCTAACGGCATAAAAGCTTACGATTTCACAGTCACCACACCGGGCGTCTACGAATTTACAGCCCAAGTTCAGGCGCGGGTTGGAAACGGATCCGCAGCTAATGATAAAGATAATGACGCATGGGTAAAGTTTAACAGTGGGTCAAGAGTAGCCAACGTCGACGGCGACGCCTCAAAGTGGACAAAGTTCTTTGTCAGCGGTTCAGACGAAAGCTGGAAGAACTACTCACGCGGCGAGCAATTCGACCCTAAATTATTTACAGATATCCAACGCACCCTACCCGCTGGACGTCATCGCATACTCGTCGGCGGTCGATCTGCGCGATTCGCTATTGACCGGGTTGGTCTGCAATTGATTCGTGCCACCGGTTCCAGTGTGCCAACAGTGACCCCCGATCCACAGCCTCCGGTAAGCCCTCCTACAGTGCCTTCAAGCCCGGTAAACCCAGTGACGCCAGCGGGTGCGTGTTCTGCCACAGGTAACTCCCTACAGCAGGCTAAAAACAACTTTGCGGCAAATTGCCCGCGGATAGAAAGAGAAGACTGCGATCCTACCGGCGGTGGAAACTGGATTTGCTCATCGGGCAACATAGGCGCAGGATCATCAAATGTCCCTAGCACTCCGACACCAACGCCTTCACCTGTCCAACCACCATCCACGCCATCAACACCTACCTCTGGTGCAGCCTGTTCAGCAAGTGGTAGCTCTTTGCAGCAAGCCAAAAGCAACTTCGCAAACAACTGTCCAACGATTGCACGAGATGACTGCGATCCCATTGGCGGTGGCGACTGGGTGTGCTCTTCAGAGAGCATCGGATCAGGAGTGCAAGCCACTGGCATCACACGAACTTCATTACCGTCGCAGCCAACGCCAACAGGCACTATCGGACGTTTTTCACGAGGTGACCTATTGGTATTGAACTACGACAATTGTCCTGACAGAGATGACGGGCATGCAATCGTTGCAGGAAAAGCTGTCATCGATACCGTCGGCATCAGTAACTTCATGGTTGTCAACGGCACGTGTGGTGCAGATATTTTCGATGACTACCAGCCAGAAAGTGAGGCTGTCATGAATGCTACCTACGGCAACAACTGGCTCGACTGGTTTAACAATCAACGTAGTGTGGTGGCCACCTCTGCCGACAGATGGGCTGCCACTCTGGCCAACGGTGATGAAGTGTGGGTTGCTGAAGGCGGACCTTCGGACTTCACGGCTGATGTCCTTCGACGAATTAGTGATGTCTACCCTTCAGTGGACAGAAAGCGCATTCACGTTATCCAGCACAGCGCAACATTTAATCAAAGAAGCACATCGGATGCTGGCCTGGATCTGGTCAGGAGTGTCACCGACTACCAAATCATTGGTGATGGCAACAGTGGCAACAATGGCTCTGCAGACTTTAGCCAGAAATCCAGTTTCTTTGTATCTACTGCTCGCGCAAGTCGCTATGCCCGCGAATGGGATGCGGCGTTCAACTACCTGAACCCCGATGTCAAACTCGACTTCAGCGACACAGTAGAACTGCTGTATATCATTAACGATACGCGCACCCAAACGGTGGACGACTTTGCTAATAACTACCTGCGTTAATCACCAAGTTGTTCATTAGTTAATGTTGTAGCTCTATGTACGCGCTAGTGATGATAACTAGCGCAATTCCTTGCGAACAGACCTACCGCTTGAATCAAACGGTGAGTCTGCTTGCAAGGAACTAAGACCAAGTTTGTATTATTTTGCCAAAATACAATCTATCCATATTTTCGCTATTGCAACATCAAGCAGTTTTTTCTAACATTGCGTGATGTATTTCACAGTATTTCTAACAAACTTAGATGCTTATCTAAAAGGTAATGTCACCAAGGTAGTTCCATTTAGTTCCATTCATTAAACTCGACTGGTTCGCTATTTCGGCTAACGTTCAAAGCGATTGCATTACGTCAGCAAGATGAAGCGATAACTCGATGCAAGGAAGCAACCACCAGACCGGTCTGGTTTCTTCATGACACCGCGGTAGTTTTTCGCGTGTCATGGGTGAACAGTCTAGTCAGAACCCTTGGATCTAACTCGGTTGGAAAACTATGAAAATTTGTAACAAGAGAAGCACTTGCGCCATACCAATAGCGGCGCTATTTATCACCGGCTCAATGTTCAGCCCCTTAAGCGTTGGAGTTGCCAACGCACAATCCACTGGCGGTGACGCCGTACTATCTGTTCAAGCAGAAAATGCTGCGAGCACGACGGGTTCTGGCTGGGTAACCGAGAATTCACTGAATGGCTTTACCGGATCAGGCTATATCGTCTGGCGAGGTAGCAACGACTTCCGCGCCACTGACCAAGATCCACCTGCCGGGATCAAAGCATACGATTTCAATGTCACGACAGCAGGCATCTACGAATTTACAGCTCAGGTTCAGGCGCGAGTTGGTAATGGATCTGCAGCAAACGATCAAGACAACGATGCATGGGTAAAATTCAACAGCGGATCAACTGTGCCCGGCGTACGAGGCGACGCATCCAAATGGACAAAGTTCTTTGTCAGTGGTTCGGATGAAAGCTGGAAAAACTACTCAAGAGGCGAGCAGTTCGACCCGGAATTCTTTACTGATATCCAGCGCACTCTATCCGTTGGAAATCACCGCATACTTGTCGGTGGAAGATCTTCGCGATTTGCTGTCGACAGCGTTGGCTTAGAATTGATCAGTGCCACAGGTCCAACTGCGCCGCCGGTTGACCCCGATCCGCAGCCACCAGAAACTCCTCCAACAGTACCCTCAACGCCGATCGATCCACCATCGGAGCCTGGTACCTGTTCTGCTACAGGCAGCTCTCTAGGACAAGCTAGAAACAACTATGCAGCAAACTGCCCTCAGATTCCGCGATTGGACTGTGACCCTATAGGGGATGGAAACTGGATTTGCTCATCTGCAGTCATCGGGTCAGGATCACCCTCTGGTCCTAGTGCGCCAACACCAACCCCCACACCAACACCTACGCCCACACCAGCACCAGCACCAGCACCAGCACCAGCACCAGCACCAACACCTACACCTACGCCTACGCCCGTAGATCCAGGTGGAGCCTGTTCAGCAAGCGGTAGCTCTTTGCAGCAAGCCAGAGCTAACTTCGCTAACGATTGTCCGACAATTCCGCGAGAAGACTGCGATCCCATCGGCGGTGGCAACTGGTTATGTTCTTCGGAAAACATCCCAACCGGATCAACACCAACGGAGAATCCTGAAACACCAACTCCGCCAACAGAACCAACACCACCAACAGAACCAACGCCAACACCAACACCAACGCCAACGCCAACGCCAACAGGTTCAATCGGACGTCTAGCGCAAGGTGACCTTCTGTCATTGCACTATGACAATTGTCCTGACAGAGATGACGGGCATGCAGTAGTCGCAGGAAGAGAAGTCATCGATACCGTGGGCATCAGTAACTTTATGGTAGTCAACGGCACTTGTGGTCTAGACATCTTTGATGACTACCAACCAGAAAGTGAAGCTGTCCTGGATGCCACTTACGGTAATAACTGGCTTGATTGGTTCAACGAACCGCAAAGTGCTGTGTCCAGTGCTGCGGATAGATGGGCTGCCACTCTAGCCAACGGTAATGACGTCTGGGTTGCGGAAGGCGGACCTTCAGACTTTACGGCAGATGTGCTTCGACGTATCGGCACAATTTACCCATCAGTCGACAGAATGCGAATCCACGTTGTTCAACACAGCACAGGATTTAATCAAGGAAACACATCAAACGCTGGCCTCGATGTGGTCAGGGACACCTCCGACTACATCACTATTGACGATGGCAACAGAGGGGGCAATGGCACTGCAGACCTTAACAATAGATCCAGTTCGTTTGTGGCAACTGCTCTCCAAAGCAGCCTTGCCGGAGCATGGGAAGCAGCGTTTGATTACCTGAGCCCTGACTCGAAACTCGACTTCAGCGATACAGTGGAGCTGCTGTTTATAATCAATGACACGCGAACCCGTACAGTGGACGACTTCGCTGATACCTACCTGCGTTAATCGTGACGTTGTATCTTGTTAGTTTAGTTACTGTGCGGGGGCGCTAGTTATTTTGACTAGCGCAATTCCTTGTGAATAAACTTACCGGTTAAGCCTGACGGTAAGTTTGTTTGCAAGGAACTCGTTACCAGTATTGTATTATTACCCACGAGGCACGACAAAAAAAGTAACTCAACATAACGCAAGGCAGCGCATTTATTCAGTCTGCAGTTGCACAGCCAGACAATTACTCAAACTCAGGAAAGTGCTCGACCAACCAGCTCTCCATGTCGCTCATAACCTGTTCGGCACGCTCAGGCGTCTCGTTGAGAATTTCATGCAGCAGGCCGTCATAGTCTTTAACAGTTATCTTGTCTACAGGTGCACGACGGGCAAATTCTCGTGTTTTTTCAGAATCAACAACCGGATCAGCACCGGCAATCATAAGCAGGGTTTTCACCGGTAGTGATCCTGCATCGGCTAATTGTTGAGCGCCAGATGTGATTAGCCAGTACACCAACCCTGCTGATCTAAAACCGTGATTTAAAGTATCAGCCTCAGCCTGCTTGCGAATGTTGTCGTCACTGGTGAGAGATGAAGCGCTGTACGGCCTCTCTACCGTCACGTTTGGAGCCAGGCGCCCAAGAAGTTTTACCTTCATGATGTCGATGCTGCGAAGTTGCAGTACAAACGACGGCGCGCTGAGCATGAGGCCCGCCACGGACAATGCGTTCTGGAGTACCAGCTCACAGGCTGCAACGCCTCCGAGGCTGTGACCAAATAATACGGGTTTACACGCTGTTTCAGCAGCAAACTGCTGGCACTGGATGGCAGCCTGGGTGACCAATGCGCCGGGAGATTCGATGACTCCACGCTTACCCGTGGAAAGTCCGTGCCCAGGGTGGTCATGGGCACCCACGCGAAAACCTGCCAGAGCCAACCTTTGCGCCAAGGGCTCGTAGCGCGCGGCGTGTTCACCAGTACCGTGCAGTAAGTAGACGCTTTGCAGTCTTGTTTTCACACCTTCCGGTGGGTTCCAGCGATGTGTGTGAATGGTGGGATGCACAGTATAGAATTCCGTTGAGTAAATTGACTATGAGGCTGGTAACATCTCACACAGCACAACAAACGCATCATCGATATCCGATTCAGTGACATCAAATTGTCCAACCTGAAACCTGACGGCCATGCGTTCGTCCACCCGGGTCTGGGTTATGTAGATTCGACCATCATCGTTTATCACGTTTACGTAATCGATAATGCTCTGGTCTGACGCATCTTTAGGACGGAAACTAAACAGTGACAACACGGGTTCAGTCACTAACTCAAAGCCTTCATGAGCTTGCAACTTGCCAGCCAGTGCTTCACTCCAGTTCACGTGATTGCGAATGCGCGAACGCAGACCCTCCAACCCATAACTACGAATCAAGAACCACAATTTCAGTGCGCGAAAACGACGCCCTAGAGGGACTGACCACTCAGAATAGTTGATGATCCCGTCGGTACCGTGTGTTTTCAAGTACTCGGGCTGGATGGCCAATGTTCGCACAAGATCCTCAGGCTGGGCAATGAAGTGTGCCGAGCAATCAAACTGTGCCCCCAACCATTTGTGAGGATTGAATACCACCGAGTCGGCCAACTCCACACCGCCCCACAGGTTGCGATACTCTGGGCAGATCATCGCGGCCCCCGCCCACGCTGCATCAACGTGTGAATACAGCCCAAAGTTATGGGCTATTGTTAAAACGGCCGACAAGTCATCGCAGGCACCCACACCGGTACCGCCCGTACAGGCAATAACACCTGCTGGGTGATAGCCCGCAGCAATGTCGGCCACTATGGCTTGCTCCAGAGCGTCGGGGTCCATGCTGCGCAAGCGACCTGGCACGATGGGAATACGCACCAGATTATCCTGGCCTATGCCCGATACCCACAGAGCTCTGTCGATAGAGGAATGCACTTCAGTGCTGGCATAGATACGCAGGCGCACCTGTCCGCTCAAACCCTGCTGGTTGCCAGTCCACTCCAGTGCTTTTTCGCGCATGGTGAGCACAGCAGCAAGCGTTGCCGAACTGGCAGAATCCTGAATAACGCCTGAAAAAGTATCTGGCAATGCGATGGACTGACGAAGCCAATCCAGCATGCGCGTCTCCATTTCAGTGGCCGCTGGAGATGTCTGCCACAGCATGCACTGCGGTGCGATGGTTGACACCAGCATCTCAGCCAGCACAGAGGGTGGAGCCGCATTAGCCGGAAAATACGCGAAAAAACGTGGATGTTGCCAATGCGTGATGCCAGGCATGACAATGCGTTCGAAGTCATCAAGAATGACCTGCATCGCCTCACCAGCTTCGGGTGGGCTTGGCGGCAGCTGCTTGATGATGTCACCAGGCTTTGTCTGAGCGCGTACCGGACGCGTGCGAAGCGTGCTGTGATAGCGCGCCGCCCACGACGATATCCATTCTCCCCAGCGAGTGAATTCAGTCCAGTTCATGAAAATTCACCCATTGAGATTTGCGTTCAGTTGATTTTACGCTCAACAGGTGTAGTTCATTCCCAGGCGCCCACCGTCCACATAGATGGTTTCACCAGTAATGTAGCTGGCTTTACCGCTGATCAGAAAGGCCACGGTGTCAGCAATTTCTCGCGCACTGCCCACACGTTTTAGCGGGGTGCGCGATAACACCGTGTTCATGGCTTCTGGATTGGCATTGACCCCTGCCATCATAGCGGTATCAATGGAGCCCGGACCCACCGCATTAACACGGATATTGTGTGGTGCTAATGCTAATGCTGCAGACTTAGTCAGCTGCATGACCCCTCCTTTTGATGAACAATAAGCAGCGATGGAAGGAATTGCGACGACAGCATTGATGGATGACATATTGACGATTGATCCTGTCAGCTTGTACTTCACCATTGATTTCGCAGCACGCTGGAGCGCTACAAATGTACCGGTGAGGTTAATGTCGATAACACGTTGGAATTGTTCAACGGTGGTATCCAGAAATTCTGCAGGGGCTGCAATGCCGGCGTTGTTGACTAACGCGCTCACAATGCCAACGTCTTTTTCAATGGTGTCAAACAGCGTTTTGATCTGCGCCGCGTCCCCCATATCGCACACCAATGCAACACTGTTCTGGCCGAGCGTCTCGGCTGCGGCGTGCACACCCTCTGCATCGATATCGCACAATACAATGCGGTAGCCATCCTCCATCAACGCTTGTGCACAGGCATAACCGATGCCTTGTGCGGCTCCGGTGATAAGGGCAATAGGGGCTTCAGCCATGGGATTACTCAGCTTGGATAATAGTGAAATTGAGCCTAATGATAGTACGTTGAGCCAGCTACTACAAAACGCAATATACTAATCATTATTTGCATTCACAGGAACAGCACGATAATGAAGCCACTCACGAAGTCCTCCGCTCAGATGGTTAGCGAGGCTCGAGAACGCATTGAAGAGATTGAAACATCTGCGCTTATTGCAATGCTAGACGATCCTGATGTAGTTATTGTCGATATTCGGGACGTACGTGAACGCCAACGTGGTGGTTTTATTCCGGGTAGTTTTCACGCCCCGTGCGGCATGATTGAATTCTGGGTGGACCCAGACAGCCCGTATTTCAAAGAAATATTCGGGCAAGACAAGAAATACGTTTTCCACTGCGCGTCAGGCTGGCGATCCGCACTGACCGTTGCCACCTTACAAGACATGGGTTTCAACGCTGCCCATTTGAAAGAAGGTTTTTCAACCTGGGCAGAACAAGGCGGGCCTGTAGAACAGTTTAGCTAGGTAGTTGGCGCATCCATGGCGCCAGTCATCATAGCGACAGCATCAGACATGGAATAGTCTTGCGGCTTAACTACGCACAAGCGTTTGCCCAATCGGTGGATGTGAATCCTGTCGGCCACCTCGAACACGTGCGGCATGTTGTGCGAGATCAACACAATCGGCAACCCCCGTTCGCGCACCTCTTTAATCAACTCCAACACACGACGAGATTCCTTGACCCCCAGCGCCGCAGTGGGTTCGTCAAGGATGACAACGCGGGAGCCAAAAGCCACGGCTCGCGCTACTGCAACACCTTGTCGCTGACCACCAGAGAGCGTTTCGACGGCCTGGGAAATATTTTGAATGGTCATAAGCCCTAGCTCGCTGAGCTTTTCGCGGGCAATCTTCTCCATTGCCGGACGATCCAGAGTTCGCAGCACGGAACCTAGAAAGCCAGGCTTTCGAAGCTCGCGGCCCAGAAACATGTTGTCGGCAATAGACAATGCGGGTGACAGGGCCAGGTTCTGATAAACCGTCTCAATGCCAGACCCACGCGCCTCCATGGGCGAGCGAAATAACACCGGCTTGCCATCCAGCTCGATGGTGCCCGAATCTGGCAGCACCGCACCAGACAGGGCTTTTATCAACGTAGACTTGCCAGCGCCATTATCACCAATGACTGCCAGAATCTCACCCTCGTGCAACTCGAAATTTGCATGGTCCATCGCCACCACACGACCGTAGCTTTTCATCAGATTGGTGGCTTTTATGACACAGCGTGGCCCCACACCTGACTGGCCTTGAGCTGTTGATTCTGATTGAGCGGCCTGCATACTCATGCTGATACCCGTCTTAGCCATTGATCAATGCCGACAGCCAATATGATCAGACACCCAATTGCAAAGCGTTGCCAGATGACATCCACGCCTGCGATTTTAAGACCAGAACTGAACACGCCAACGATTAATGCACCAAACAAGGCGCCAAGAATTGAACCGCGCCCCCCGAACAATGATGTACCGCCAATGACCACAGCCGTTATGGAATCCAGATTAGCGTCGTAGAAGCTTTGCGGGCTGACGGAGCCGACTCGACCAATGGAGACCCAGGCAGCAATACCTGCAATGAAACCTGCAACACCATAAACCGAGAGCAGTAAGCGATCAGTATTGATGCCGCTAAGCTCGGCCGCCTCTTTATCGTCACCTACCGCATAGACATGCCGTCCCCACGCGGTGTTGTTGAGCACATACCATACAACCATGAACACCAGAACAAGCAGTACAGAGCCATAAGTAAAAACAGCACCACCCACAGAGAAGCGTTCACCGAAGAATTTAAGTGATGGTGCAATTTTATCGATATCCTGACTGCGGATGGATTGCGAGCCTGAATACCAGATCACAAGCGCAAAGAAGATATTCCACGTGCCTAAGGTTACGATGAATGGAGGAAGCCTTAACCTTGTAACTAACGCGCCGTTGACAAGGCCGCTGAGCGTGCCAATGAGAAAACCCGCAGGGATAGCAATGGCAGGATGGATGCCTAGTACCACGGCAAATTTACCCATCACCACCGACGCCAGAACCATGATGGCAGCTATCGACAGATCGATGCCAGCGGTGAGTACAATCAGAGTTTGTGCACAGGCCAGAAAGCCGATAATGGTGACCTGCTGGATAATCAAGGACAGATTAAAAGCGGTGAAAAACCTGTCGCCTGCGATCAGGCGAAAAGCGATTACGCTGATAACAAGGATAATGACCGGCACCATGGCCGGATTTCCATGCAGGAAATGCTGTATTTGCTGCAGCGCAGACCGGCGGTTTTCTTCGAATTCGGCGATGCTATCAGCGCCCGGATCAACAAGTCCGGCTTCACTGTTGCTGGCTCCACTGCTTCCAGTGGCTTTTACAGGACCATCTATCAAAACCGCGTACCTCGATTGTCAGCGTAAAAGTCTGGGCGAACACTCGCGCAACGCTTGCCCATTGAAGATAGCATAACGGTATTAATTTTCAGGTCATAAGAAATTCGAGACCTCCCTTACGCGTAACAAGACCTCCCATACACGTAATATGTGACGCTGGATGATGATATTGTGAGGCTTTGAGAATGTGTCAGTGTTGTCAACAAGTCCATGGGAACTTGACATTTGGTAGTCGCGTGGACATATTGACGCTTGCTCCTCCAAGGCAGCGTTTCACACCCACCTAGCGTGTTGAATACAACACTGCACAGTGTGCTACATCACTTAAACTACGCTGCATCACCTAACCAATAAAGGTCCAACCACCATGAAAACAACCTTGACATCCTCCATTGCTCTTGCGGCACTCATCGGCGCCATCGCAGCTCCGGCATTCGGGCAATCTCTACGTCTGGGCACTGAAGGCGCCTACCCTCCGTTTAACTACATAGAGGCAGACGGCACTATCACAGGATTCGATGTGGAAATTGGCCTGGAGCTTTGCAAGCGCATTGGTCAAGAGTGTGAAATCGTCGCACAAGACTGGGACGGCATTATCCCGGGGCTTCTGGCAGACAAGTACGATTTCATCATTGCCTCCATGTTTATTACCGAAGAGCGCAAGAAGCAGGTGGACTTCTCCGACCCCTACTACCTGGCAGCAATGACGCACGTACTCCCCAAAGACTCTGACATCACAGAGTTCACACCAGACTCAATGGCTGGCAAGATCATCGGGGCGCAAGGCGGCACTACACAAGCTGATTTTGCCGAAGCTCAATACCCGGATGCCGAAGTGCGTTTGTACCCTACTCAGGATGAAGCCAATCTTGACATGGTCAATGGCCGCATCGATCTGATGGTGGGCGACATGCTGCCCATGCTCGACTGGACAACCAAAACCGACGATGGCAATTGTTGTGAGCTGGCCGGTGAGCCTGTCACTGATCCTGCGTTTGTTGGTGATGGCGTGGGTATTGCCATTCGTCAGGAAGATGATGAGCTGCGTGAGCAACTCAATGCTGCGCTCGCTGAAATCCGAGCAGACGGTACGTACGAAACGATTAACGACAAGTACTTTGATATCGACGTCTATACAATGAAGTAGGACATCAAAGCACGCATCACCTGAGCCGGATACATCCATGAGAGAACTGTTTTCCTTTGGGGATGCCGGCTGGGGCGATGAACTGTTGCAAGGCCTGCT
>JALZVU010000059.1 GCA_023301795.1 Granulosicoccus sp. | reverse complement strand
ACGAAGTTTGATCGATTTGGTTACTTTTGAACATTCGTTAAAGTCTATGCCTTGATTCGGAAATTGATAACCCATATGAGGTTCCCATTTGCTCCAATACTGGTAGTGTTTGCACTGTTGTGAGGCGGGACAGCGTGCCGTTTTTTGAAAAATCGGTGGTGTATTCGTTGTAATAGTTTTCATATTCTAATCTTGCGATTAGAGGTGCGCTGTTAACTTTGGATTCGTCAATACACTGAGTGACTATCGTCGATCCACGTTGTCGTCGAATCTCATGAAGAGCTGCCGTTAGCACGATTTATTTGTGTAAGGAACCCAGATGTCAGTCGAAAGAATAGATACGCTCGTGGTTGGTGCCGGTCAGGCTGGTGTTGCCATGAGCGAGCACTTAAGTAGTCACGGTATACCGCACCTCGTGCTTGAAAAAGAAAGGGTTGCAGAGCGGTGGCGTACTGGCCGATGGGATTCGCTGGTGGCCAACGGTCCGGCATGGCACGATCGGTTTCCAGGCATGGAATTCAGCGGTGCTGGTCCCGATGCATTCGTGACCAAAGAACAGGTTGCGGAGTATTTGAGTGACTACGCTAAAAAATTCAAAGCACCAATTCGTACGGGTGTAGCGGTAGAAAAAGCAACGAGGAATACTGGCCGCCCGGGGTTCACCGTGGAAACCTCACAAGGGATCATAGAAGCTAATCATATCGTAGCCGCAACGGGTGCCTTTCAGCACCCAGTTATTCCGCCCGTTGTGCCGGCTGAAGCCAAGCTCAAGCAGCTGCATTCATTCGAGTACAAAAACCCAGATCAACTTCCAGAGGGCGCTGTTCTCGTTGTTGGTGCAGGGTCATCCGGATCTCAGATTGCTGACGAACTCCAGCGTGCAGGCAGGAAGGTCTACTTGTCTGTCGGTCCTCATGACAGACCACCGCGGTCGTATAGAGGACGCGATTTCTGTTGGTGGTTGGGGGTTCTGGGTTTGTGGGATGTTGCAGCTCAGGCGCCTGGTACCGGACATGTCACGATTGCGGTTAGCGGAGCCTATGGTGGCAAGACGGTTGACTTCCGGCGTCTTGCTAATGAGGGGATAACATTATTAGGAATGACCCAGGTCTATAACAACGGCATCATCACTATCGCTTCAGACCTGGCAGACAACATCGCGCATGGAGACGCTAGCTATGTGTCGATGCTCGATGCGGCTGATGCCTACGTTGTGCAAAACGGTATTAATTTGCCGGAAGAGCCTGAAGCGCGCAAAAACTACCCCGACGCTCAATGCATAAGTCAGCCTGTTCGCGAATTGGATTTACAGCAGGCTGGCATAAACACAATACTGTGGGCAACTGGATATCGGCAGGATTTTAGCTGGATGCAGGTTGATGCGTTTGATGAAAATGGCAGTCCAAAGCATCAGCGTGGTGTCTCTACAGAGTCCGGTATCTACTTTCTAGGTTTGCCTTGGCAGTCGCGTCGTGGGTCCACGTTTATTTGGGGCGTGTGGCACGACGCCAAGCATGTGGGCGATCAAATTGCCAACCGGCGCAAGTACATGGCCTACCGGGGTCCGGATGAGCGTCAGGCTGTATGAGGCAGCTGTCGAAAAAGATCAGACAGTATTCTGGAATCGTTTAGCATGAGGCTTTGCAGTTGACAGGTCTCTCAGATGAAAAGCTTTGCCACGACTACTCACGAATTGCATTTTCCCGCCGGTGAACTGAGCGGTGGGGAGTTTGTTCGCCCATTTGAGTGCCCGGAACGATGGCAGCATGTTGTGGATGCGCTGGCCGCACAAGGTTTTGAAGCACCCGTTGAACCGACGCCGGTGCCGGATTCGTTATTGGCACGCGTACACAGTGCCAGTTATCTTGATTTTCTGAGTCATGCGTGGGAATGGTGGACGGCTGCGGGGTTCACCGCACCGGCACTACCTTCGGTAATACCAGCACGGCGAATGCAACAGCGAGAGCCTGCCCACATCGATGGCAAGTTGGGGTACTACGCTATGGCCATAGAGACCGCGATAACATCGGGTAGTTGGCATGCAGCTGTTGGTAGTGCATCGTGTGCATATAGCGCCGCTGCGCATCTACAGGCTGGTCATTCGTCTGCTTTCGCACTATGCCGCCCGCCTGGACACCATGCCGGAATTGATTTGTATGGTGGTTATTGCTTTTTAAATAATGCAGCTGTGGCTGCGCAGCATCTTTTGGATTCAGGTGCATTGCGCGTTGCTGTGTTAGACGTTGACTTTCATCATGGCAATGGTACTCAAGATATCTTCTACAAACGCGATGACGTTCTGTTCGTATCGTTACACGGTGATCCTGCTGATGCTTTTCCGCATTTTCTGGGCTATGCCGATGAACAGGGCGAAGGAGCTGGTGCTGGCTTTAATCGTAACTACCCGTTACCAGAGGGCTGTTCTTTTGAGAAATGGTCCGCAGCCCTCAACGACGGATTACAGCACATCACCCGGTATGCGCCTGATGCGTTGGTGGTCTCGCTGGGTGTTGATACGTTCGAGCACGATCCGATCAGCTTTTTCAAGCTGGCCACCGATGATTTTTCGCGCTATGGTGATTCGCTGGCAAAACTGAACCTACCGACAGTTTTCGTTATGGAAGGCGGCTATGCTGTCGCTGAAATTGGCACGAATACGGTCAATGTACTGCAAGGTTTTCAGGGCAGTTGATAGTGGCGTTATACGAGTTGTGGTGCTGCAATCAGCGTATGAAGTGTTAGCTCAGGAGGACAAAAGCTCCGGGCGTCGATAATGGATGTGCCTGCGCCACGGCTGGTGTATCCCTGCATGGCACCCGAACGCCATGCGCCGCTTAGCAGGTTTCGAGGCACAGCACTGCTACGTCGAATGGCGAAGCCTCCGGGCAGACACATCTGCCCACCGTGAGTATGCCCACACAGTACGGCATCGATGCCCAGCGTCTTGGCGTCGTTATAGGGGTCGGGTGAGTGCGACAGCAAGATGCGATGTGGCGTGGAACAGCCTGCAACACACGCATGCAGATCATGCTGACGATAGTAGGCTGGATCATCGATGCCTAAAAGGTCGAAGGCTGCGCCAGCGCGCTCGATGCGCATAGTCTCGTTGACCAGAAAGTGATACCCCATCGATTCCATGGGAGCAACGCTACTGATACTGTCATGGTTGCCCAGTATAGCAACGGCTGTTTCTGCCAAAGCTGGGCGAAGCTGATGCATAGCGCCAATCGCCATCTCGAAAGGTCCAAAACTGCGATCCCGATAATCACCTGTGAGTACTGCTAATTCGTGCGGCGTATCAGCAGACAGTTGCGCGATGTTGTACATCAGATCGTCATCCCCCGTTTCGGGTATGTGCAGATCCGAAAGGTGCAGAATACGAAACCCTTCGAGCGCTGCAGGTAGCCCTGGCAGCGCAATTTTATTGTGCTCCAGTCGCAAATCCAGCGCATTCCGACGCCCCGCTGCACGGAACCCTGAAAATTTTAACGCCGCTTGTGCGATACGACGAATAGGATCTCCGCTTTCAACTAGACGGCGTTCCTTGAAGGCTTCGCGGGCAAGTCGGCGCTCTACAAAGCCGTCAGGCCAACGATCACCATGGGTATGATGAATAGCGGTCTGTGTCGGCATGGATTGTCGTCGATTGGAAAGAGATCAGCGTAGAGCATACAGGTGGATCGTTATACTTTGCTCAAGTATGTCTTTATGGTGATATACACTACCGCACTTGAAGCCGCGCGCACAAAGGCTGGTCAATTGAAACGAATCCTCATGAACGACGAAATTAACTACAAAAACAACCCACTTAATGGCGTGGGTCTGAAGAAAATGCTGACAGAGCTGACAGAGCACTACGGATTTGACATTCTCGTGGCGTATTTGAGTATCAATTGTTTTAGAAACAACCCCAGTGTTGCATCCAGTGTGAAATTTCTGAAAAAGACCGATTGGGCGCGCGAGAAAGTAGAGGCGTTTTATTTGTATTCGTTCAAGAACCTGCCTAAAGCGTCATACGACCAGTCTCGGCTTCCACCCAGAGATCGCATCGTTCCAGATGATCAAACGCCAGGCGAACCTGCTGTATTGACGATTGAAGATGCAGAACAGCTGCGTGAGATGAGTGAAAAGAAAGCTGCTGAGTACGATTTAAAATCAGGTTCGGGTGGTGGTACCTACCGCAACGCTACTAAAAACAGTCCGAGTAATAATAGTGAGCGTTCCGACGGTACAGAAAACACTAGCGCATCGGAAGATAGTCGTCAGTCGCCAGAATCAAAAGATCGGGTTGCCAGTACTGCTGATAACCCGTGGGGAATTCCGAGAGGGTAGTTCTTGTCAGCATGACAAATGCCCGTATTCAGTTCCTCAGGGACCAGCGGCCGTATGACGAGCCCGCACTGCACGGCAATAGAGCCGCCGGCGCACGAACTACTCATCGCCACACGTAGTACGGCGAATCTCAGCAATCAACGGCCTGCCGAGCTTCCGTAATCACGCAAGCGTCCTTTAACGCGTTTTCGTCAGGAGAGCTGACGATGACGATCAGTTCATCGGTTTTAGGGAAACTCAATGCTAATCGTTGCTCCAGGGTTTGTTCAGTTACTGCATCAAGAGTATCGAGAACAGAAAACTCTGACGTCAGTTTCTGATCGTAGAGCTGTCTCAAAAGAGCGTTGTAGGCCATAGACCCCGTATCGTTTTCCAGCTTTGTCAGGTGTTCACGGAACGGTGCCTGAAGCTGTGTCAATTCCTCTGCAGGTCCGGTTTTCAAAAATTCATCGTAGGCATTGCGGATGACTGTTTCAGCTTCTGCCAGCTTATCGGTATCTACCTGTCCTGTGAGGATCAGTATGCGATTGTCAATTGTGTAAGCGTTCATGCCAGCTTGATAGGCGTAACTTGCTCGAAGGTCTTCGCGAACAGCCTCAGCTAGCACGCTCTGCGGTCCATTACCTAATGCAGTTGTCAGTAAATGATCTTCGAATTCAAAGCCTTCCTGATAGGGGGGTAGTTTACCGATGAAGGACACCGTGCTGGTTTGCGCATCGGGCGTGTGCATCACAATGCGTTTGGGTGAAAAATCGGCATCTACTGACACTGTTTCAACGGCTTCGCCATCTCGAACATTTTCAAATATCGTATCGACAATCTCGTTGGCTGTATGAACGCCCACATCCCCGGCTATGACAATGATGGGTTCATGTCGGGTGAGCACTGAATCTACCCACGACTGTGCTTCGTCCTGAGTCACCGCGTCTATCGATTTAATGTCGTCCATTGATAGAGCCTCTCGTAGGGGTTGTTCGCCAAAGATGGCCCAACGTGACGCATTAAACCCAGTAGCGCCAGGTGCCATTCCGGCTTCACTCATTTGTGCCGAAAACTGACCACGAATTCGCTCTAACCAGCGTTGTTCCAAGGCTGGCTGCTTCAGATGCGCATTTACAATGTCCAGTGTTTCGTCCTGATGCGTTGGCGAAAAATGAATCGTGCCAAATATGTATTCTGCAGTGGGCGCCAGATAGGCCTCAGATCCCATATCCTCGAAGCGTTCGATAACGTCGTTAGGCGAATAGTCTGTCGCACCTCCAGCTAGTAACAATCGTGCGCCGACGTGCGGAACAGCCTGATTGTTATCCTTGTTAAACGCCCAGTTGGTTGGCCACGCAATTTGCACAGAGACTCTGGAGTTGCCGGGCATTTTTATAAGTGTATAGTCTAGACCGCCAGGGCTGACCTGCCGTGCAACGTCTGATGCCTGCGTATGGCAGGACATTACACCAATCACTAACGATAAAAAAATAGTTCGGTAAGTCATTATGTCACTCCAATGTTAACAGTCAGAAATCTACTGGTTTTAGTGTCAGTTGACCATCGGTATTTGATGACTGTAATGTGACCGCAACGTTGTAGAGTGACTAAGATAGGAGATGAGAGTGTCGTACCCACTATGCTGATGATTAGACGAGTACTCGCAATAGCTCTTTTGACGGTAGCTAATGCGCCTCACAATGTCTTGGCTGCACAAGATGTGATACAGGAAATTCCCACAGATACGTTTGCCAGTGCGTATGTCATACCGGATTCACATAGAACAACGCTTCTGGCGTACCTGGTGTTCAATGAAGGCGAATTTCATAATCTGGGTACCGAAGGTCTTGCACACTATGTTGAGCATCTAGCCTGGTTAAACGCAATAAACACACAAGGAACGTCGCGCCACACAAACGCGTGGACCAATCTGTATTCCACAGGCTACTGGCTTAAATTTGACAAGGCCGATATCGAACATCAGTTAGCGAGCCTTATGAGCGTTGTAGACCCGTTGAGTCTGGACACTGAATTCATGCTGGAGGAGCGGGCGATAATTCAGCAGGAATATCACTACCGCAATAGCGATGATGACAACATTACCTTCGCCCGGGAACGTAAAAAAGCCCTCTTGGGGGAGAGCAAGCACACGCGTTCTTTATTAGGCACGCCAGCAGCTATTAGGGAATTCAGTTTGGCTGAAGCAAGGCAGCTGCATCAGCAATCACATCAGTTGAGTAAGGCTACACTTGTGATCGCCGGTGACGTTTCGTCTGAGGAAGTGAAGAGTTGGTTAGACACGATTAAGTTGCCAGCTGCGCAAAATGCTCTGGAATTAGCCGCGTCTGTGAAAGGCGATACTGAACAGAATGCTGATGCTGATGCTGTGAGCGGTCGTGAGCAAAGCATTGGACACATAGGCCTGAGTGGCAGTGATCAGAGCATCAATGACATGGACACAAGCGGTACTCTGCAGGCCGTGGATGAAAAGGACATCAAATCTGATTCGATTCCGGTTAGCACTGTGTATGTCGACACATTGTTCGAGTACGATGCCTGCGGTTCAAACGCTCACTGTGATGTTACGTTTCGGGTGTTGAATACTATTCTGGATTCATCGCTACCTGGTGGTATCGCAAATGCACTTCGATATGACGATTTTATCGCCAGCTCGTTTTCAATCGAACTCTATACACTTGATGAATCACACGCAGTAGCCAGTTTCAGTGCCCAGCCAGATGTTGGTGTCACTCTGGAGATGCTGCAAGAGAAATTCGAGATAGTCTGGTCTGCAATAGCTACTGAAGGAATACCCAGTGAGAGCGTTGAGCGTGTGCGACGTCGAATTTTGGGTGATCTGAATGGTATTACTAATATGCCTTCCTATGCTCTGAATGTTGCAATCGCGCAATTGTCTGTCGGCGAAGCGGTTTATTCTCCAGATGATTATCGATCTGCCGTGTTACAGGTGAGACATGAAGATGTGATGACTTTGCTGCACAACGTACATAGTGAGCCGCGCAGGGTCGTTGTCCGTCGTGTTGCTGCGCAATAGCGGAAGAATGGCGTAGATACATTCAACTACCTCATTGCATGCACAATTGAGCTTTACACTGGCTAACAGACGCAGAATGACGTGTGGGGCAAGCGTGGTCGGATGAATACGGTATGCCTCTTACAGATTCAATACATCCGCTTTACCGGCAGCATAGAGCTATGATGATAAAACCTGATATGACCCGTAGTCTTAGAACAGGGTGTTACTTGTTTGTGATAGCCATATTGTCGGCGTGCAGCAGTTCCGATAGCCAAACAAGCATCGATACAGCTGAAGGTCCGGGCAGTGAGGTGCCTGCTACTCCGGAACCCCCCGCAACTCCAGATTCCCCTGCCTCGCAAGAGCCCAACATACTGTTCATTATTGCCGATGACCAAGGCTTGGATGCATCGAGCCAATATTCTGTTAGCCAGGATCTTCCCAATACACCTATCATCGATGGGTTGGCTCAAAACGGGCTGATATTTGATAACGCATGGGCAACGCCTTCATGCACAACCACACGAGGCTCCCTCATAACAGGCCTGCACGGGGTGAACAGCGGTGTGGATACCGTTCCAAATCTGATGGACCCGAACATACTGACCTTGCAGAGCTTACTGGGAGATCGTAACGGGCTACCCGGTTATTCCTCGGCCGTTATCGGTAAATGGCATCTGGCCGGTGCCGATGCTGCATCAGATCCTGACTTGCAGTTACACCCGAACAACTCCGGTGTAGATTATTACGCTGGAAACATATCGGGTGTTATCGATGATTATTTCGAATGGCCTCTAACGGTCAATGGAAGCACGACAACATCCACTGAGTACCACACTACGGCTGTTACCGATCTAGCCATCGATTGGACTCAGGACCAAAGTGACCCTTGGTTCCTCTGGCTTGCTTATGTCAGCCCCCATTCACCGTTTCATTTGCCACCGGCAGATCTGCATACACGCACCCTATCAGGAGAGGCTAGCGATATCCAATCCAATCCACGGGATTACTACCTGGCAGCCATAGAGGCGATGGATACAGAGATCGGACGCCTTTTAGCTTCCATGTCCGCTGACACCCGTGATAACACCTTGATTGTCTATCTGGGAGATAACGGCACTCCTCAGAGGGTTATTGACACAGCTGCTTATCTTCGCACTCATGGAAAAGGTACCCTGTATGAGGGGGGCATTCGCATACCGATGATTGCAAGTGGTGCTGGGGTAAGCCGTGTGAACGAGCGTGAAACTGCTCTGGTTAATACAGTGGATCTGTTGAGTACCATCGCAGATGCTACAGGTACCACAATACCCACGGGATTGGACAGTCATAGTTTCTTTTCCCTACTGGATGCCAACGGTAACAGCACACGAGAATATAATTACAGCGAATTCGTAGATAATTCTGTTACTGGCTGGACGGTCAGGGATGCGACGTTAAAGCTGATTGAATACGCTGATGGAACACGCGAGCTATACAACCTGAGCGATGACCCGCGCGAGGAATCAAACCTGATTGATCAAGCGGCTAATTTTGGTAGTGAAATAACTGCGCTTGAAAATTTTGCCAACCAAGTGCGAACAGACTCTGTCGAAACCGATACGCAAGGCGGTGCAGCAGACATCACCAACGCTATTCTGGAAAACCAGAGTGCAAATTGCGCGCAATACGTTAGCAATTCGACGTCAACCGTTAGTGATGTATTCAACACCACTGTATTTAACGGGAGCCTGCAAATCAGCACAGATGCAAACTCGTGTTCGTTTAGTACAAACGCTATACCGAACCATGACTTCAACGATGGCAGTCAGAGTTTTCCCAACAATGTTTCTGAACAGGTTGATGTATACACAATCTCCGCCACACCGGTGAAGGCTGCCGCTGTTACAGAGCTTGCGCTTACCAGAGACAATGCCATTTTACTCAATGGTGTTAAAGTCGACTTGCTCGCTGCTGCGTGTTTCGGTGTCGGTGATGAAAAAACCGGTTGTAATGATCCAGCACAAGCGTGGAGATTTGATCCCATGTTTGATACAAACGGATTTCGCGTCGACAGTCACAATGCGCATACACAGCCAGATGGTACTTACCACTATCATGGGCTGCCAAATGCGCTGTTTTCAGACGACACCACGACGCTCTCTCCTGTAGTTGGTTTTGCAGCCGATGGATTCCCGATTTACGGATCGAACATTCAGGACGTGAGCGAAATACGCCCAGCAACGTCCAGTTATCGGCTTAAGACAGGCGCCAGGCCAAGTGGGCAAGGACAACCCGGTGGCAGCTACGACGGTACATTCAGGGATGACTACGAATATGTGGCAGGGCTTGGAGATCTGGATGAATGCAATGGTATGAGCGTTGATGGTACCTACCGCTACCACATGACAAACGCCTTTCCGCACATTATAGGGTGCTTCGCCGGAACGCCTGATGATTCGTTTTTAAAGAGAAACTAGTTTTAGACAATCAGCCAACAGCGCAGAGTGCGGGCATCCAGATCAGGCGTCCAGCATCAGATTAATGTGTAGTATCTGTGCTGGTACATGTCTTATGATTTGCCTTGCTCTATTGCCGCAATGGCTGAGTGTGCCGCAACTAGCAAAGCCTCTGGCAAAGCGGGGTGAATATGTACCATGCCGGGGAGCTTACGGATGTCGTTATCCAGGTGCATTAACATCATGATCTGATGAATCATGGTGGATGATTCGGGCCCGATCAGGTGGCAGCCCATCACTTCATACGTGGATGCATCAACAATCAGTTTGGTGCGCGGGTAGCTAAGGCGAGTAGATAGCGCACGCGCGCTGGCTGACCACTCTTCGATGACAGCCACGTAGGCACGGCCAGAGGCAATGGCTTCAGATTCAGTCATGCCGGTGGCGGCGACCTCAGGATTAGAGAACACCGCGTGTGGGATGGCGCCGTACTCAATCGCTGATGTGTTGCCTTCAAGGATTCTGTCTTGAACAAATTTGCTTTCGACTGTGGCTATATGCTGGAGTTGGTAGCGAGTGGCTGCGTCGCCGATGGCATAGATGCCTGGAACTGAAGTTTGTAAGTACTCGTCTCGCACAATTCCACCCCGTTCGTTAAGCGCTATGGTGGTGTTTTCCAGACTAAGAGTATCGGTGTTCAGCTCGCGGCCAATGGCGTACAGCAACGCTTGTGTTTGATGGGTTTGCCCGTTGTTTAGCTGTAGGGTGAACTGCTTGCCATCATGGCTGGCTGACTCAATGCTAGTGTTGAAGAGAGTATTAACTGTTCGTGTGAACTGCTCTTTGAAGATGCTAGCGATATCATCGTCTTCGGCAGGCAGCAGGCGGTCATCAAGCACCATGACTGTAGTTTCAACGCCCACAGCATCAAAGAAATTGGCAAGTTCGACGGCAATAAAACCACCACCAACCACGGTGATGGATGTTGGTACATCTCCCTTGAGTGGGAAAAGATCGTCACTGGTCCAGATGGGCAGGTCGTGAAACGGTCCTGGACGAGGGCGGCCGCCGGTAGCAATGACAATGTCGGGTGCGGTCAACTGATCGCCTTCAACCTCTACCACATGGTTTGATACGAACGTGCCAAGGCCGCGATACAGATCAAGTGTTTCTGGCTGTCTGGATTCATAGCGTTCATCGACAAGGGCGGACCAGTCGTTGGTGTCGCGAATCATCCGCGCAACGTCCACAGAATTGATCTGGGCGTCAATAAAATGCTCAGATGACTCTTGAATTTTGCGAGCGACCTCAGCAAATCCAATCAGCAACTTGGATGGAACACAACCACGGTTGGGGCAAGTGCCGCCGAGTTTGTCACGCTCAATGAGGGCAACAGATTTACCAGCGGCTGCAGCCGCGACTGCAAGATTAGAGGCGCGTCCGCCACCGATAACGATCAGATCGTAAGTTTTCATTGCGCATCCTTCGGTCGTGTACTTGTGATGCTGGTAGTGTAGCTGGCATTAGTCAAGATCGCAGTCACAGGATAAGAACTGCATCAACGATATGGTTATCCGCTTTGGTTGTGAGATTTTTTGTTGCCGATCTCGGCCCACGGCACCCGTAATAGACCCGTCAATACGATCAAGCCAAGGCCTGCACCGCTTAATGCGTTGGGTATGTCGCCGAACCAGAAAATACCGATAACTGTGGCAGTGACTACTTGAAGATAAATTACAGGGGCTAACCAGGCTGCGCCTGCGATGCCTAGCGCTATGATTAACAGGTAATTGGCCGAAACGGACGCCAGCCCCATCAGGAGCAGTGTAAGAGCGTGGTTAATACCTAGGTCGTATAAATCATTCAGCGCCAGTGGAGCAAGGATGATGGCACCTATCATCAGCTGTGCAGCCAACTGAGACTGGCTTGATCCGTTGCCGGCTGACCAGCGGGTGGCGACCAGAAAACCGCCATAGCAAACGCCTGCTGCCAACGCCCAGGGTATGCCTGCTGACATCTGCCCGCTGGGCTGCACCACCAGTAAAACTCCTGCAAACCCGAGGAACACTGATATCCATTCGAGTCGACTGGCCTGTTCCTTCAACAGCAGCACTGCCATGATGACGGCGAGTATTGGTCCTATGAAAAATGCGCCAAATGCATCAGATAAGGAGGAGAGTCCCACTGCCTTGACGATCATGACAATGGTGCTCGAGATCAGAAATGCCCGTATGAATTGTTGTTTTAGAAACGCGGGCTTGAACTCGGCGCGATTACTGGGGTGCCTGAGCACAAAGGGTGCAACGAGCAGTGAGCCGATAGCAAAACGAGACCACGCGAGAAAGCCCGCGGAGTAGTTGGATACCGTACTCAGGTGCTTGGCAATGGCATCGCCCACAGGAATCAAAATCATCGCAATAGCCATGGTGAGCAGGCCGGCTAGCAGGGATCGTTGATTCAAGTGCTCTTTGTGTCTCTGTGAATGCTAAAGGATATCGTGCTGTTGGATTCAAGATAACGCCAAGATAACGCAGGCAAAAGAAATGTGCACGGGTTATCTCGACGGTTGCATTGACACAGCTCTACAGGCTGGCTTGTTGGAATGTCTGCTATAGCGTTTTAATGCTCATCCGTTGGCCTACGCCACGAGCGCCGCTCTCACAAACCGGCGTAAACTTATACAAAAACGCGGCACGAATTTCACTTTGCCGCACACCTTGGAAAAGTTGGTGAGTCGTTGCTACGTTCGTGTGTTCAACGATATCGTCAAAAATCTGCTATACACGTCTGCATTGCATCCGCATTAAAAGTACAACTGAGAAGACACTCATCCATGAAGACAGTACTGTGCTACGGCGACTCGAATACCTTTGGAACAATACCTGGCCAATCAGGCCCTCGCTATGGACCTGGCGATCGATGGCCTGATGTTCTACAGGAGCGACTTGCGGCTAACTGGCGTGTTATCTCAGAAGGACTCCCAGGCCGAACCACGTGTCGTGATGATCCCATTGAGGGCGCGCATCTCAATGGCAGGAAGTACCTTCGCCCATGTCTGGAAAGTCATCGTCCCCTTGATATGGTTATCATCATGCTGGGCACGAACGATCTGAAGGCAAGATTCCAAAGCTCAGCCCATGATATAGCTCTGGGGATGGCAGTTCTGGTGAGTGACGTTCGGGAAGTGGCCGTCAGAACGTCTACGCCGGTGCCAGAGATCATGCTTGTCTCTCCACCCTCACTGCTGAGTGAGCTTGGAGTCTGGGCGAAAAACTTCGAAGGCGGGTTTGAAAAATCGAGAAATTTGGCAAGTGAATACGCCCAAGTTGCGAAAACTCAGAACGTACGCTTTCTTGATGCCGGGGAACACGCAGAAAGTAATCCAGCTGATGGATTTCATATAGACGCCGCCGGCGCAAGGAGTCTGGGAATGGCCATAGCAGACGCAATACAGGCATAAGGCACTCCAACACTATCAATAGTAGTAGGGTGATTCCGATCGTTTTCGCCGGACGAAAGGCCAGACCGAATGGAAGGAGTGCTATCGTGGTCAGCACCAGCACCAGCACCAGCACCAGCGGATTTAGATTTACCAATACATTGAATTTGCCAACGCTTTTTGACGATACCCCTAGGCGTGCAATGCAATTTTTCCATTGTAGTATTTGAGATTAATCATGAAAATTATTCTTACCAAAATAGCGGCATTTTTTCTTTTCGTGCTTGGACTCATTTCGTTGTTTTCGCCTATCCCTGGCGCATTTATTTTCCTTGCCTGTTCTCTAACATTAACTATCTCTGTAAGTTCTTATGCTCAGTACTGCGTTCAATGGGTGCGCAGCCGCATGCCTTTGATTAACAAGTTTCTGTTCTGGCTTGAGAAGAAAACTGGCCAGCGGATTAAAATGATTGGTGAAATACTTCCAAAAACCCATCCGATAGAGGGCACTGACAACCAGAAACTCACTCACAAGGAGTATGTTGAAAAAATGCATCAGGCACAAAATCGACTGGATGGTGATAAGTGATGCAGAGGTTTTCTGATTAGCGTGCTCAGGGCCCCAGCAGCTGATTTACTGATGTAATTTCAGTGCAATTCGGGTTTTTGAGTGGTGATGAGTGTTACGTGTTGTTATCCTGGCCATAAAAGCAGAATGGCAAGGATGACGTCTACGGCAATTCCGAACCAGATAGCTTTCAATGGGCATTTGTCCAGAACCGTAAACGTAGACTTTATTATTGCCGCAGATACGGCTGCCATTCCGAAAAATTCGAAATATTCAGCCTTTTGAGAGATTATGGCCATGGCCGGCAGGACGACAAGGAAACTGCCGAATATGACACGAATCTCAACAAGCCCCACTTTGGTATCAGCGCCCAGACCAACCAAGCCTCCCATATGAAGAGGCCGGAATAATCCGTTCAAGCCAATTAGCATTGCAAGTACAGCCCCGACATACTGTAGAAAATGCGGTGTCACTATTTTTCCTTACTTTGTTTGTTAAGCGCGTTGTGAATTAATCTGTCAGCCCAACGCTTGGGCATGAGTGTCGAGGACAGGATTTGCGACACTCGTGAACCTTCGCCAACATGATAGCTGAGCTTCTTTTTTTGCCCGTCGATAATACCTAGAACAAGTTCTGCGATAACTGATGGTGGTAGGGCAGATTTTTTAGCGTGCTCCATAATTCTGTGTGTCTTCTGAACCATGTTCGCATACACACTGTCCTCAAAAGCACTGGTGGAATCGATGTTCTTTCGCCATATTTCAGATTGTATGGGGCCCGAGCGAATAGATACAACATCTATATTTTCTCCCAATAGCTCCCGTCTATAGATTTCGCCTAAACTTTCCATTGCATGTTTAGAGACGCAATATGCGCCATTCATTGGTGTGTTGAATATTCCCGACAATGAGCTGATATTGACTATTTTTGATCCTGCTTGCTTTTGATTTCCAGTACGCAATAGGGGTAGAAATGCATTCGTAACAAATCGGGTTCCCAAGACATTGACCTTCATAATATGTTCAAAGGCATCATCCTCAATCAGTTCCAGAGGTCCAAACAAGGCTAGGCCAGCATTGTTGACTATGGCGTTTATTCCATCGTCTTTTACAATATCGGATACGCCGTCAGTTGCTGCCCTAATGCTATCCGCATCGCATACATCGAACACCAATGCATGAAACTGATCACCTAATTCATCCTCAAACGGTTTGGCGTCAGATGCTTTTCGCACACTGCCAAACACACGATACCCATTGCTAACAAGGCAGCGTACAGTTTCCTGGCCGATGCCGCTGGACACGCCGGTAACAACAATATTCTTACCGTTCCTTTCTTGCATAATTTGACTCATTGAGATGCCTTCGCGGCTTGGATAATACAGCCGACAGTATCTACCCATGATCAGATACCGTCTACCTTAGTGCGTATCATCGGTCGTTGTGATCGCTTTCTTTATAGTATGCTGCGTGAGAGACAATAAGCAGTCAGTGTGGAGTTATACTTTGAGGTCCGTGAAAGACAATACCACCCAAACTGTACCGCCAGTGCGATACCCAGCAGGTCAGATCTCACTCGGGTGAACACTACGGCGCACTTACTTGTTGGCACCGTAGTATTTGGTCGCGCCAATTCTCGTAACGTATCCATTGCTGCGGTTCTTGGCGCGTTGGCGCCTGATATCTCACTGTATATCATGGTCTGCGTGTCGACGCTAATACTGAATATTCCGGCACAGATTGTATTTGATGAACTGTATTTTTCCGACAGCTGGCAAAGGGTGTTCAGTATCGATAACTCGATTGTCCTGTGGGGAGTTTTGTTGGGCATCGCGTGGTTTCGTAAAAGGCCCGTGCTATTCGCTTTTGCGGGCGCCGCGTTACTACACATACTGACAGATTTCATTATGCATCATGACGATGCGAGAGCACATTTCTGGCCTCTGTCAGATTGGCGTTTTGCAAGCCCGATAAGTTATTGGGATAGTGCACATCATGCCCAGTGGGTAGCTCCGCTAGAAGGCTTGATCTCACTATTATGCGGTGTTGTGCTTTGGGGAAGATATGTTAAGCCAGTGGTACGTGCCTGCATAGTTGCGGCGGTAATTGTCGAATTGCTAGTTATTCGTCAATGGTTGATATTTTTTTAATGACTAACAACTTACTCAATACGTAATCCGGTTTCTACATCAAAAAAGTGTGATTTTTGCGCGTTGAAGTCCAGCCACACGCGCGCCCCAGGCTTGAAACTGGCAGATGCATCGGTTACCAGACGCAACTCGTTACCATTAAACGCACATGACAAATGCGTCTCACTGCCCATAGGTTCCACGACTTCTACCATTGCGCTAATTTGTCCATCGCGATTCACTTGTAAATCTTCAGGTCGAATACCAATTTTTACCGCTTGGCCAGGAGCGCCCGGGACGCTGTCGAGTTTGAAAAATGAGCCGTTTTGCAAAAAAACGCCAGCGCGTGACGAATCTCTTTCAACGGTACCTTCCAGTAGATTCATTTGTGGCGCACCGATAAAGCTTGCCACGAACAGGTTCACTGGATGATTGTATAAATCGAGTGGGGACCCGATTTGCTCGATAGTGCCATCATTCATTACTACAATCTTGTCTGCCATAGTCATGGCCTCTGTTTGATCGTGGGTGACATACACAGAGGTTGTTTTAAGACGTTGGTGCAATAATTTTACTTCCTTGCGCATAACTGCACGTAGTTTGGCATCCAGATTGGACAACGGCTCATCAAACAAAAAAACCTGCGGGTTGCGCACAATGGCTCGACCCATGGCGACACGTTGTCGCTGGCCACCGGACAGTGCTTTTGGACGTCGGTCCAGGTACTCACCTAATCCCAGGATATCACTGGCCTGCTGAACTGCTTGAGCGATTTCCGCCTTTGGACGTTTTTTGAGCTCTAGAGAAAATGAAATATTTTGTCGCACCGTCATATGGGGATATAGCGCGTAGGACTGAAAGACCATGGCCACATCCCTTTCTTTGGGTAGGTAATCGTTGACCACCTGACCTCCAATGCTGATCGTGCCTGTAGTGGGATCTTCAAGCCCGGCAATCATTCTCAGGAGCGTTGATTTACCACATCCTGACGGCCCAACTAGCACAACGAACTCTCCGTGTTTGATGTCGATGGAGACGCCATGAATGACGTTCACCTTTCCGAATGATTTTGTGATGTCTTGTATACCGACGTCCGCCATTACCGCTCCGGGTCTGTCTAAAGCACGGGTTCTAGTTCCAATTTGTCAGAAGTTCTTGACTGGAATCTCATATTTGAATAATCTTATTTCATAAATGAAATTTTGAAAAGGACATTTTCACATTGAACCCAAGTATCAGACTATTGAAGGTCATGGAATATTTGGTGGCTGCAGGTCAACAGCCTGTCAAACAGATCCAGATAGCGCGTGATCTGGGGTTTGCGCCAGCTACTGTCAGCAGAATAGTGAACTCACTGGCCGAAGAGGGCTATGTGCTCATGACCTCTGAAAAATACTGCGTGTGTAATTTTAGACTATCGCGAAATGTCCCGATGTCTGCTCGGTACCTGAGTGGCCTCAACAAGCTGATGCTGGAGATATCCAAAGAGCACGGCGTGAGCGTAGAAGCTGTTGTTGTGGCAGGGCACGACCTGTTCTGGCACTCCTGCACAGAATTCCAGGATGCCAGCATTGCGATTAAAGCCAAGCCGGGTTTTCGACGCACGTTAACCGAGCTGGACCCACTTTCGCGGTTGTACTTATGCCGCATGAGTTGGGATGACATCAATGAGGCCTTGTTGCCAGGTGGGTTCTTTAAAAACGACTTGGATCGAGACATTGTCAAGGCTTCTGAAGCGCGCAAAATTATTGAAGAGACAGTTGGAAAATCAGTGGATTACGATTTCAATGGTAACCATCTAGGTGTACGCCGTTTTGCAACTGTCATAGAAGATGAGGATGGACAATTCATGCACTTGCTGAGTATCGCGGAAGCCGCGGTGCCGGCGCGTGATAGGGACGCCCACATAGCCAAGTTTACAGAAGTACTGCACGAAGCCCGAAGAAGTCTGAAGATGCAATTAAAGTCTGGCAGTGATTGTACATATCCAAATAATAGCGACCCACATATACACGCAAAGAGACTGGGCGAGCAACTGCAACAGCTTGGTTGACGTGCTCTCATTTAGAAACAATCGAAAGGAAACAATAATGATAAAACGCCACATTACAGCGATGCTAGGTGCTGCAATACTGGGCATGTCGGCATCTGTTGTTAGCACAGCACATGCAGCAGATGAGCTCAATGTATTACTGTTCGCGATGCCGTACACACGGGCATTGGCTGAGCTTGAAGCAGACTTTGAAGCCAAGTCAGGTATGGATGTCAACATAGAGGTCATTGGTCAAGACGTATTTGAAAACAGGATAGCGCTCTCGTTTACCGGCAAGTCCGGAGACCTCGATGTTGTTCACGCCCCGGTTATTCAGTTACAGCGCTGGGTAGCGGCCGATTGGCTTCGACCCGTAACCGCTGAAATTGATGCAATGGAGACCAAAGACGATATCCTTGCAGGTCCTCTTGATTCATTTGTAGTGAATGGTGAAAATTGGGGTCTACCATTTCTGGCTGGTACTGGCATGATGGCCTACCGTACAGATATATTCGAAGCTGCAGGCATCAGCGAGCCGCCTGCGACCTGGGCTGAAATGCTAGATGTAGCTGAGAAAATTCACACAAATGAAACCGCAGCCATTGCCATGCGTGTTGCGCCAGGGCAGGGGTTCAATATGTTCGTATACCCACAAATCATGCGTGCTTACGGAGGTACTTTCTTCAAGGACTACCCAACCGACCTGACCCCTTCAATGAGCACACCAGAAGGTCTTGAAGCACTCGGTGTCTATTCAACTCTCATGAATGACTTTGGCCCACAGGGTATAGGCAGCTTCAATTTTGCCGAAGTTACGGCGGCTATGCAAAATGGTCAAGTCGCTATTATTCTGGACGAAAGTGGCCTAATTGCCCAGACGCTCGATCCTGAGAAAAGCAAGTTTGCTGACAAGATCAGTATCGCCGCTGTACCTAGTGGACCAGCTGGTCGCTCACCCGCTATTGCCGTACACGGTCTTGGCATCCCTGCCGATGCTCCAAATCCCGCTGCCTCGTTTGCTTTTATGGAATGGGCTACCAGCGAAGAAGTTCTCACTAAAATTGCGGTTAGTGCAGGCTTTGCGGATTTTACCCGTGCATCTGTGGCTGAAAACGCAGAAGTGACAAAGGCATTTGAGTCCATTCATCCTGATTTCCTTAGCTTGCGTGTTCAGATGCTGAACGATGCGATAGGGCATTATCGTCCGCTTATCCCTGAATGGCCACAGATTGGGCAAGCTGTTGGGGAGAACATCAATGCAGCGGTGAATGGCCTGATGAGCAACGAAGAGGCATTGGAGGCAGCGGATGAAGAGATAGCGGAAATACTGTCTGAGTAATCTGTTAGATCAGTGTTTTCTAGCCTGAGCTGCTTATGAACTGCACAATCCTTTAATGAATGGTTCAGGCTATTTCTACCTCCAGGTACTGTTGTATCTGGAGGCTATATCAACTTATCACGAAGCATGATTGTGACAAAAGGCGTTCAACCCAGAGTTCAAAAAGGCTTCCAGCGCATGATGATACCCTCGGCTATCGCTGTTGGTGTATTTGCGATCGTGCCGTTGCTGGGCATGTTTGCCCTATCGATGACGGATTTTCATCTTGTCAAAAAATGGGATCACGAATTCGGTTTCCAGAATTTCATAAAGCTATGGAACAACAAACGGTTTATTAACTCTATAAACGTCATGCTCCTTTTGAGCGTGTTTGGCGTAATTTTCCAAGTGGCACTAGGAACCTTGATCGCAGTGGGCCTAGAAAAAATAATTCCAAAGTGGCGATTTATGCGCGGCATATTTGTCATCCCGTTTGTTGTGCCGGCTGTTGCGGTCGCTCTCATCTGGCTTAGCTTGCTAACACCTACACTAAGTCCAGTTAATGATTTTTTTGATATCTTCGGCATTACCGTGCCAGCGCTCCTTACTAGCCAATATGGCGCAATAGCCGCTATTGTCATGGCAGACACTTGGGCTAGCTACCCGTTTGTCATGTTGCTAATTCTGGCCGCGCTGCAGGGTATTCCCAGCGATCTGGATGAAGCAGCTTCCATTGACGGGGCCAGTAAGTTACAGACGTTTTATAAGATTACACTGCCATTGCTTGCACCAGCTCTGTTGATGGTTTCTCTCTTTCGTTTTATAGAGACCTTAAAGCACTTCCCGTTAATCCATATAATGACGACTGGAGGGCCTGGCCGATCAACCCAGGCAACAAATTATTACGCTTACATACAGACATTCCAGAATTCAAACGTATCTTATGGCGCTGCTATCGCCGTTTTCCTGTTCCTGTTTGCAGCGATAATTAGTTACTATGTGGCTAGAGCCAACGCGAGAATCAATGATGCGTAGGCAAGGTAAAAGCCCACTGAGATTGCTTGGCATCGCGATGATGCTTGTGTTTTTCGGATTTACATTATTGCCCATTATGTGGGCGCTCATATTGTCGTTCAGACCAGCATCTCATCTATTTGAACCCATCTGGCAATCTCCAACGGTACTGACACTGAATAATTTTGATTCGCTGCTGCGATCAGATTTCCCGATGGCCCTGTTCAACAGTCTGATTACAGCGGGATGCTCCACGGTACTAGCCATGATTATTGGTGTTCCAGGTGGGTTTTCACTGGCGAAAGGCCGCTCACAACGACGGTTCATTGCTTCATGGGCTTTGTTATTGCTGCGAATGGCACCTCCTGTGGGCTTTGTCATCCCTCTTTTTCTAATTTACCTTAATGTTGGTTTGCTGGATACCCGAATTGGTCTGATCGCAGCTTATATGGTGTTGACGCTGCCTTTCGTTGTTTGGTCCTCCTGGACATCTCTGGCGCAAATTCCCGATGAACTCATAGAGGCATCAATGCTCGATGGTGCTACGCTGTTCCAAACTCTGGTGAAGGTTGTGGTACCCGCAGCCCGCCCAGGATTGATCGCAACAGGCGTATTGGCGTTCCTGATTGCCTGGAATGATTTTTTCTTCGCACTGGTTATTACTCGTGGTAACACTGTCACAGCTCCTGTTGCTGTTATGAACTTTGTATCTTATGCTAGTGTCGATTGGGGCAGTATTGCACTTGCCAGCGTGTTGCTGACACTTCCAACGCTACCAGTAATTATTTTTGCGAACAAATATATTGTTCAATCGATGGGCGGAGCGGTGAAAGGATAAGATGTCTGAGCAACCCAATATTGTATTCATCATTACAGACCAACAGCGACTCGATACCATAGCCGCACACGGTCACGCCCACATGAGCACACCGCATTTAGATAAGCTGGTTAATAATGGTGCTACCTTTGAGAACATGTATATCACTGCACCCGTGTGCTCACCATCCAGAGCATCACTGTTCAGTGGAACGTACCCTCACACTAATGGGGTTTTCAGGAACGATGAGCCTTGGTCTTATTGTTGGGTAAAAGAACTGGCCGAAGCTGGATACCGCTGTGTCAATGTAGGAAAAATGCACACATGGCCGGTGGAAGGTGCGTTTGGTTTTCACGAACGTCACGTCACGGAAAACAAGGATCGAGATCATCCGAATCTGCCGTTTTATCTTGATAACTGGGACAAGGCACTCCGAACCCGTGGTGTCTATAAGCCTTCGCGTGTGACCTACCGAAACAACAAGGATCATCAGGCACAAATGGGCTCTTATGTCTGGGCACATGATGAAGATCTGCACCCGGATGTGTTTGTCTCTGATACGGCCTGTTGGTGGTTAGAGCGGTACCCCGGCTCAGAGCCCTTCTTTTTACAGATTGGCTTACCAGGCCCGCATCCACCGTATGATCCGACGCAAGAATATCTGGATATCTATATTGACCGTGATTTGCCAAAAGCTACTAGAAACTATGATCTGAACAGCCAGCCAGAACCACTCAGAGAGCTCAGACAAAATCATATGCAGAACGATCACGATGCGGTGGTGCATTTGGAAAACCCGTCGACAGAACAACTACATCGCCAGCGCGCTCACTATTATGCAAACTGTTCGATGATCGATACTCAAGTTGGCAAAATTGTTGATGCACTAGAAGCGCGTGGTGTGCTGGATAACACCATTATCATTTTCACCTCTGATCATGGAGATTGTCTAAATGACCATGGGCATTCGCAAAAGTGGAATATGTTTGAAGAGACTGTTCATGTGCCAGCTATCGTTAGTTGGCCCGGACATATTGATGCTGGATTAAAAATAGCGGCACTGGTTTCTCTGATGGATCTTGGGCCGACTATTCTCGACTATGCAAAAGCTACAATCCCTGATTGGATGGAAGCGCAATCACTTAAAGCGTTGCTGGAAGGCAAAACCAGCAATGGGCGCGCTCGGGTGTTTACTGAACAATCGGACGACGCCATCATGACCGGTAGTAAATTTGTCATCATGGTCCGTGAAGGACCCTGGAAACTCGTTCACTTTGTTGATCATGACGACGGTCAATTGTTTAATCTGGACAATGACCCAAAGGAGATTGATAACCTCTGGAAAGACTCAGCACTTACAGATGTGAAGCAGCGACTAATCGAAGAAATACTCCACTGGCGTATTGAAAGTTCCAGAACCACACAAGGATTTATACAAATGCTGGGGCAAAATTAGATGAACAGGCTTCTTTAATCACATAATTGAATTGCTGCTCGTTCAATGGCTTATTTCACTCGATAGTAGGTGACTAGCTCATGCAGTTCAACGGCCATTGTGGCCAGATTCTCGATGGCAGCTCTTGACTGGTCAAAAGAGGCGCGTGATTTTTCTGCAGTTTGAGCTGTTAGCGTCACTTGATCAACGACTTCGCTACAACCGACTGCGGCAGTTTGCACTGATCGGCTGATGTCTTGCGTCGTGCTCAGTTGTTGCACAATACCGTCCGCAATCGTTGATTGAATGGTATTTATTTGGTCAACAGTTTCCACTATCTCGGAAATTGCATTAACTGAACTGTTGGTATTTGATTGGATTGACTCAATCATTCGCTCTATGTTTTCTGTAGCAGTAGCAGTCTCTTTGGCTAACTCCTTGACTTCGTTTGCGACAACTGCAAAACCTTTGCCTGCATCCCCAGCACGCGCAGCTTCAATGGTGGCATTTAATGCCAACAGATTGGTTTGCTCTGCAATTGAGGTGATTACGCGAATAACCTGCCCAATTTGATGCGAAGACTCCGCTAGTTGGCGTATGGATTTGTCGGTTGAGGAGGCTAGACTTACTGCTGATTTGGAAATATCAGTGGCGGTTGATGTGTGCTGTGAAATCTCCTTTACCGATATATTCATTTTCTCCGAAGCGGCAGCCACCATGTCTACAGATGCCCTGATATTCTCTGCGCTGCTTGATGCTGTTTTAGCCTGACGTAGTGTCGTGTTAGCACTGGTTCCCAATTCGTCACTGGCAGAGGAAATTGAGCCAACGGCCTCACTCATCGAGCTGGCATGTCCACCGATAGTGGTAAGGTTTTTTCGCAGGCGACCTAAAAAGTGAGCTAGCGATGATGCCATCACGCCAATATCGTCTTCTCCGCTTACCTGAATTCCAGTGCGTAAATCGCCAGATGAGGCTGCATCAACTGTTGATAGCACGCTTTCCAGTCGCTGCCCAATCGATTCGATCTTGTCACGCTCCAGTTTGGCCTCTTCCTCAATCTCATACTCACGCTCGCGCTGCGCTGTTATATCTTCCCATTCCAGAATAATACCAAGGCGCTCTCCGTTATTTTCGTCATTACTAATTGGCGTTGTCACTACTTTTAGACGACTACTGCCAAGTTGAATTTCTTCTATGTGGTTTTCAGATGTAGGGGAAGAGATCAAGAATCTTTGTTCTTGCCGAGGCTGAATGTCATCAAGTGTCAAGTCGTAAATGTGTTTTGTGTGAATGCCGGGATTTACTTTGGAAAGTTCTGGTTTTACTCGAGCGAATAGGTTCTTGGCGGAATTATTCGCATAACGTATTTGCTTGTCACAATCAGCCACCACAACGGGTGAGCTAGCGATATCCAGTGCCTTCTTAATACGAGAAACTTCTTCGTGTCTGGTATTCATTCTCTCTACTAACGACGTTTGAGCTTTGGACAGTGCCCGGATAATGTCACCGAGCTCATTTGTAGAGTCTTTGCCATCCAATACCATAGGGCCTGTTGCACCTTTCAATTCTAGGTTTTCAATTTGATTGATTATGTTCGATGTCGTTCTACTGATATTTTTCAGAAGTGTTGTTGCAAAAAACGCCATGAGTATTATCGACCCAATTAAAATGCAGGTCGATACCAATAGCCTATCGTAAAATATAGTGTCGATATCATCCATGTACAGACCGGACGATATGACCCAGCCCCACGGCTCATACCCTTTGGTATACGCAATTTTTTGTTCCTGTAAATCACTTCCAGGCTTGTTCCAGTGATAATCAATGTAGCCGGATCCTCCATTTGCTGCAGTGTCTATAAGACCTTGAACGAAAAAATATCCCTTTGCATCACTAAGCGTTTTTGCATGGAATTGGCCGACAAGATCCTTGCTGAATGGATGCATCAGTAGTTGGCCTACTGATGAGTGTACATAATAGTAGTTGGCATTTTTTTCGCCGTATCGTAAGGCTTCGATATGTTCCAAAGCGTCCTGTTTGGCCAGGTCTATATCTTTACCATCGCGGGCCGCTTTCTCGGCAACCGACACAATGGTTGTATGGGCAAGTTCCACAGCACTGTGCGTCAGAGACCGTCTTTCTTGAATAAGTGATGTCTTAAGTAACATTGCATTAGCGATTGCGATAGACATCATTGCGAGCAGCGCAATAACGCTTAACACAATTAGCTGGGTAGAGAATCTTGTATTGTTCAGGATTTTCAAGGAGTAGGAGTTCCACATTTTTATGAACGTAAAGCGCACATGTTGGGTAACCAAACTATGACGATACTGCACTATAGGTTATCGGCAGGAGCGCCGTCGTCAGTTGCTATGACATGTTAGTTCACGAACGTTGGAAGACGCGTGGTGACGATTTACGTTGTGTTGGTAAGTGCTCGATGCCAGTGATATAAAAGCAAGACGTGGCAGCGTGTGTTACCCGAGAGACTGACTGATGGCCCACGCCCAGAACCGCCTCGGGGCTTGCACATCCCCATCAGATTACGTCAAGGCACCGTTGGCTTATCTCATGTGTTAGTTCAAGTCTCAGTCTCGGCGGCTTAGTTCGGGTAACTGTAGCTTACATGAACATACAGGCGATTATAGTCACCGCCGGGTGGGGCTGTTTTCAGCCCAAATATGGACATCTATCTATGTGTCTGGATTAGAAGGTCAGGTGTTGCGTATCGAGAATGTTCTTGTAACTGTGTGGCATGCTAACGTGTTGGTCAATAGAATGACGGGGATTCATGCAGTGAGCTTTGCGTGATGAAGTTCAATACAAAGGTTACAGTTTATTTTGTAATAAATTCGAATTTACTTAGCTTGGAATCAGTTAGATATTTACAATAATACAAGCATGGGTATTAATATGAGAATGACAATTGTAAGCCAACCATGTTCAATATAATTATTTTCTAAAACACGTCTACTAACCCTTGACCATATGAGTCGGTTTGTTAATATCACAGCTATGCAAAGTTCGATAATTGTTGTTTTTGAATTTTTCTTGGGATATATCAAAAGAGGTGTTTGTATGCTGTTCCCTTTTAACGTTGTCTGCTGCAGTGCTGTATCCGCCAATCCGATTGAATCTGGAAAGTTGCGTTCATACAGTCGATCTGCCGATTCACTACATACTAAGATCGCTAACAATGTCCACATTGCACAAGTCAGTATATTGACTTGTGTAATGTTGGTCGCTGGATCCGTTAGCCATGCAAGCGAAAATACATTATTCGACGATCGCCTTGAGGTAAATTTGTTGTTGATGCAAGGATTTCAGGCCATTCAAGCTGCGGATGGTGCATTTCGTCCGGGTGATGAAGAACAGGAATCCAATTTTTTACGCCCGAGGTTCAATCTACAGTTAAAATTTAAAATCACTGATAATATCGTTGCGGATGTGGATATTGCTGAGGAACCTAACGACTTCGGTAACAACGGAGACCGGGATTTTTCCTTTCATCAGGATTTTGGTGGTATCGAATTCAATCTACTCGGTTTGGCAGGTAGAGCATCCGAGGATAAAAATCTCACTTTGAGAATTGGCAACATTGGAGCGGCGCCTTTTCAGTTCAAGGGTTTTCAGGACGGAGCGGACAATCAGGGTAATGCCTTGGTCGGCAATTCCCCAGTTGATTACGCCACGGCGGAAAACGGTGTTCAGCTATCGTACACGCAGACATTGGGTGATGGTCGTATAGAGAGCTACAATGTGGCAGGCCATATCACTGGATCAAGTTTCGGCGAGCAGTTCCAGGAGGATCGCGGTTTCAACGGGCGGCTCCAAGGTACTTTGAATTTTGCTGGTGGTTTCAAGGTTGGGGTCAATTTCTTTCAGGCAGATCAGGGTGACCAGCTTAATTTCGACGCTGGTGGTGTTGCCAGTCTGGATGGCGTAACGACTACCAACTATCGCTTTGGAGATGGCGAGAACTACAATTTCTCAGCTTCGGGATCAAGCTCGCGTGAAACCCACATTGGCATCATGCCTGGGCTAGACATGTCGATTGCTCAGTTTAATATTGCCTATCAGCCCAACGCTAACACCAGCCTGATTGCCATGATTGGTCGCGCTGAGGATGATTTCGCCTTTTCCAACGCAGCAGGTGATGTTTTGCCGGGCATTGTCAGCTTTGATGCTGCTGGCAATCGTTTTGAATCAAATGAGGTGGTTGAGGCCGACAGTGCTGTCGATTTCTATGTACTCGAAGCGCAACAATATCTAGTACCTGGCAAGTTCTACGTAGCAGGACGATTTACGAGTGCCACTAACGATACTGATGGCGTGAGTGGTGATGACACACTTGAACGTATTCAGGTCGCGGGTGGTTACTGGCTAAATGATAAAACACTTTGGAAATTTGAGTATGTTGATCAGGACGAGGAAGCTAACTCGGGTGGTCAGATCGGCGCGGGCTTCGACGGAATCATCACGGAACTGTCTGTGAAGTTCTAGAGCTTGACGGCAGAGTCTCGACAGTATGGTGGAGTCGGAATTAGGCCTCCACTGTACGACTTGAGCTGTTGAATTACAAAATTGATGATCTAGCTGAGGTACAGTTACACCTAAAGCGCTCGTCTGCGTCACTATTTTTTTGTAGTTTCGACAACCAGGTTAAATCGAGTATGTCATTGCAATCAATCATCGACGATATTGCCGCAGAAGTTGCTCCACTTGTTGGCCAAGGCAAAGTTGCAGACTATATACCCGCTCTGGCGTGTGTTGATCCTTGTCAGTTTGGTATGGCGATATATACAAAAGATGGGCAGATCTACCAAACCGGAGATGCTCAAACAAGCTTCTCAATTCAAAGTATCTCCAAGGTTCTTGGCTTAACGCTTGCCATTGATCATCATGGCCGGCAGCTGTGGACTCGTGTTGGGCTTGAGCCTTCTGGTGATCCATTCAATTCATTGGTACAACTTGAATTTGAACGAGGTGTGCCACGTAACCCGTTGATCAATGCCGGGGCCATTCTTGTAGCTGATACCCTGCTGGAGGCCTATGATGAGCCTTTAGAGCAGCTGCTGTCATTCATTGAGCAACAGACGGGTAGCGAGCCAACTATTGATAGTGATGTTGCTGAATCGGAGAAGGCGACTGGCTTTCGCAATGAGGCCATGGCTAGCCTGATGAAGAGTTTCGGCAATTTGCAGCACCCTGTAGATCAGGTGTTGGATGTGTACTTCAAACAATGTTCAATCGTGTCAACGTGTGTGCAACTTGCACAGACATTCGGGTTTTTAGCCTGTGATGGGTGTCAGCCTGTTTCAGGGCACCAGGTGGTAACCTCTCGGCGTGCACGCCGTATCAATGCGCTGATGCTTACCTGTGGAACGTACGATCGTGCTGGAGAATTTGCCTTTGAGGTAGGGTTGCCGGCAAAGAGTGGCGTTGGTGGGGGTATTGTGGCTATCGTGCCAAATCAGATGGCTATCTGTGCCTGGTCTCCTGCTCTAGGTGAGTCTGGGAATTCAGTCGCTGCAACAGAGGCACTGCGTCTATTTACTCAACGCACAGGCTTGTCTATTTTTTAGACTCAAACAGTATCATGGATTCTCACTTCTCAGACGAGGCTTCTTTTTCGCTTTGAATCATAACTGATACTGAGCTGTAGGTGGAAACGCAATAGGGCACCAGGAACGTCAACCAGACCTTGCCCCAGTGAATCGATGCACCTGACATAACTTCCGGACCTTGATTGATGCAATTCAGTATCGTCCCTACAACGATCCCAACAATAATGCCGCGTCGTTGCACATCTGCTCGAGTGAATGGATGTTGTTTATTTGCTGGCATAGGGTAGAAGGATCGGGTGTTGAGTGAATAGTCTAGGCTAGTTCCCCAGATTAATCCCGATACCAAACGAGACCCTGGGTTTTGGCGCGAGCTCTTGCTCGGTCCATAGATGGCTATCAATAACATTAATAGCCGGGTACACATATTCGACCTCACCAATAGTGCCGCGAATAGGATCGCTTATCGAGCCGAGTAGGGTCACAACGCGGCCAATCGGAAAATCCAACGGTTCAACAAAGCCTTCATACGAGGCAACAAACCGACCTTGGGGCGTGTGCCCAGTGGTTGGCCTCTGCTGACGATCGAGGGGGAAGCCCATGATCTCCACTTGCGTACTATCTGTCAGGTTAGACACGCTGAGTACTGTGCCACCCCACAATACGTTCGCTTCCGGTGAGGTAAGTGTTGATGTATCCCCATCTTCGAGTGAGGCTCTCGCTTGAGTAACACTGACAGATGATGTCGGTTGCTCAAGCTCGATGGGGCTTGTGGCACAACCCGCTAGAACACCGCTCAGCGTTAGGTAGATTATCGCGTAGATGGGGGCGGAGTTTTGTGGTGACATAGTCATTTATTAGCAGGTCGGATTCTAGCGGAGGATGATGCCAAAAGAGCCTGTAACTCCTGAGCGATAGCGCCTGGGGTGGTGACGCCGAGAGTGCCCCCAGTACCGATCATGCCCATAGTGGCGGTACCCATAGCCATGTCGTCCTTGGTAGGCTGACTCGGTAGACTGCTTACTCCAATAGCGGTACGTATCGATCGCCACTACTGGAAAAAGATAGTCGGCTTTGCCAACTTTTCCCTCGCGAACCTCTCTGACAGTGCCAACCAGAGTCATATCTCTGCCAACGACGATGATGTTCGGGTCAAGGAATTCTGATGTTTCGGCGATGAATCTTCCTGCTGACTGGTCATTGTGCAGAGGCCTCCCATTGCTTTGAAGGGGCCGAGACACAATCTCTACAACGCTGTTGCCCGCACCTGTGTTGCTTATGCTGGCGATAGTACCGCCCCAACGAACTGTCGAGCCAGTCTCGCCCACCTTACGCACATCATTGGGCGCTATGGAGGATATGACTGATTCTGGCGAGGACGGGGCGGGTTGAGCTGATACGCAACCAGACAACCAAAGTGCGATAAGACCGAAACACGCTACCGTGAACAGTCGATGGGGCTTGATGCTAACGTTGAGCATGACGCTACTCTTGGTGGGTAGACGAAGTTACAGTCTGTACTATGGTGTGTTCCGACTACATAGACAATATTAGTTTGCATTGGTTTACAGTTTAAAGCGCAATTCTGGGTTGAGCATTGTAGTTGGCCTCGGTAAGTCCGGTGTGCTGAGACGCAACTGCACCCACCCGTACGACTAAAATCAAGATTTTAATCACCGCAAAAATAGTGAGTGCAGCTCCCATAGAAATTTGCCTTAAGCTTCCAAAAAAACCAATTATCGATACCGTGATTGGAACACAAACAACGGAAGGCTACTGAAATCTAGCTGCTTGTTAACTTGCGCATGAGTAATCGTGAAGTCGATCAACAAAGCGATTACTCAAACCTAGGCATCAACGTTTCTTAAGATTCACTTAATCCTCGTCACGGATAGTGGTGGTATGTACTCTGACAGCTCCAGCATGCTCAACAAGACCTCAATTATCGATGCCAAGACTCTGCCTAGAAGCTCTTTTCGTGGCATGAATGTCAAGTCATCAATTAACGATAAACTTGTTATGCACGGCTACTGTCTACTGCGAAATTTTTCAGTTGACAGAGAGCTGTTCGACCAATTGGTGAACTATATGTGCAGTACAGTCACTTTCGATCCTACGACACACAAACTGAACAAGTCACTTCAGAAGGTGAACGCGGGCACTGAAAAAATTGGACTACACGTAGAAAACGGCAACACGCCCAGCATTCCTGAACTCGTATTTTTTTACTGCCAACAAGCTGCCCAGCATGGCTCGTGTACCACCTTGTGTGATGGTGCACAGTTACTGGCTTTGTTGCCCGATAATTTGCAAGCTCTATTTGAACAGCCATTGACTGTAACAAGCACGCTGCCAGAGGTGCTCTGGAAGTCCTATCTAGTCAGTGAGCATCCCATGCTGACCGAGGTGGAGCAGGTTAAACACCACCATCTGGAGGAAACGCTTGCTGCACGCCCAGAACTCACAGGCTCTGTGAGCAGTGACAATTCGCTCGCCTATCGGCTGACACTGAATCCGCTGATAAGTAGTAAGTTGGGCGAAAGGCCTGCATTTGCGAATGCGATACTCGGACCCTCATTTAATGAAGACGCTCCTGCTTATGAATTTGCTGATGGAACGACAGTAAGTGATGAACTAAAGCATGAACTGGCGGAGCTGGCAGAGTCTATTACCGTGGAAATTCCTTGGCAAGTTGGCGATATAGCGATTATTGATAATTGGCGTGTTATGCATGGTAGGCGGCAAGCCATGGGCCCAGAGAATAGAAAGCTGTTTATGGGCATGGGGAACCTATAATGAATCAACCGAGTAACACACTCTGATCAGCTGCCTGTTCATTGTGCCGATAACGCTGAGTGTTGGCGATGAATTTTAAACGCCGTTTACTGACTGCCATTGACCAGCACCCATCTGGCAATGTGACACCAAGTGATGGTGAGAAACTCCGCTTTACCGTTGGTGAACTGCTCTGGACGTTACAAAACAGCCATTGCACACTGATGCTCAAACGGAAATCGCGCTAGTCCTAGCTGGCGTAGGCAAATTACGCAGGTATAAGATCGCAGATAAGCATCGTTCTTAAGCTGATCGTCGTTACATTGCCTGATAACTTGGAGTATTGCCGTGATCTCAACATTGGTAGTGGAAGACGACTACCTGATAGGACATGCTGTTGAGCAATGGCTGATAAAGGAAGGTCGTGTTCAATGGGCGCAATCGGTTTCAGCAGCTAAACAGATGCTGGACGAAACAGAGTTTGACATTGTCTTGCTTGATATCGGCTTACCTGATGGTAGTGGCTTGGAAGTTCTCAAATATATAAAGCGGCGTAGGTCTAGCGTGGGTGTGTTGATTATGACCGCCTATGGTGATATCGACAGCCGGGTGCAGGGACTGGATTTGGGGGCTGATGATTACCTTGTCAAGCCGATCGATTTCAAGGAGCTGGATGCCCGTGTTCGTGCCGTTAAAAGGCGCAAGGATGGCGTATCAGCGATGCTTATTGAATATGGAGATTTGTCTTTCGATCTCGTGAATAAGACAGTTGAGCTGGACAATGAATCGGTACATCTTTCAAAGAAAGAGGTTTCTATATTGTTCATTTTGTTGCAGGGACAAGGTCGTTATTATAGCCGTGCGATGCTAGAGGAGCGATTGTATGACACTAGCTCAGATTTTGAGGGTAATGCAATAGAGGTCCATATTTCAGCCTTGAGAAAGAAGCTGGGTAAAACGTTGATAAAAACAACTAGGGGCTTAGGCTACATTATTGAGAATTCAGCGTCTGATGAGTAGGGCAAGTTCGGGTAATCGGTCACTAACACGCCGTCTACTGATTCAGTTGCTTATTCCTGTCCTGCTATTGATCAGTATTGCTGGATGCGTCGCAATTTTCGTGGCAAGCCAATCAATTAATACTCTTTTCGATCAGCAATTGAAAAACAACGCCGAGATTCTTCTATCATTCTTGCAGTATGAATACGCAGAAGAGGGTCAGAATAATTCTGCAGCCGAATCGGGTGATGATTTGAGCGAAGAGCTGGTAGAGATTGCGTCTGAGATAGAATCCAGACAGGGACTTTCAATCTTGTACCGCCTACGCGTTGGCAATACCGTTTTGTATACCGCCAGCCAAGCGCGTAGCTTTCCCAGTTGTTCGCCCGGATTTAATGATTTCGAGAAACAAGGAACTGCTGATTTACCCAGCATGATGTGGCGCTGCTATAGAACAACACGATCCTTGCTTCAATCTGATACGCCGCTTGATGTTGAATTTTTTGAGCATGTGACAGAGCGGCAGGAAGCTATAAAATCGTTGTTGTTGGCAACATTCTCTCCCATTGTTTTGTTGCCATTTGTGGTTCTATTAGTCGCCTGGTGGGTAGTACTACGAGGTATGAAATCACTGACCGTGGTCAGTCGTGCAGTGAGCGAGCGATCAGTTAATAACCTCAACAGAATACCTTGTGCGGGTCAGCACACTGAGTTGCTTCCTATCGTACAGTCGGTAAACAAACTGTTGGCAGGTATTGAGTTGGGAGTGCTGCGCGAGAAACAATTTACTGATGATGCAGCTCATGAACTTCGCACCCCAATTACGTCTATAAAGATGCTGGAGCAGTTGATTCGACGCGAAAATACTGATCCCGCGATCACGGGGTATTTGGATAGTCTGAAAGATAGCGCAGATCACAGTAGCTTATTGATTGATCAATTGCTGAAGCTTGCCAGATTGCAGTCTACACAATCGATTGAAAAAACATCTCTTGACTTGTATGAACTAGTCAATGCGCAGTTGGGGCTGCTATCGCCTCTGATCACAAATAAGAAGTTGGTGGTTCAGTTTGATTGTGATGGAAGATCTATCGATATCGATGCTCATGAACCATCGTTGTCGCTCATGATTAATAATCTGTTGACCAACGCCATAAAATTCAATGATAGGCAAGGCACTCTGTACATTAGTTTGAACAGCACATCCTTACGTATTGAAGATGATGGGCCAGGCATCAAGACCGAGGACGCAACGCGTGTGTTTGATCGGTTCTTTAGAGCCGCCAACACACGTGCCATGCAGGGCACCGGTCTGGGTTTGTCATTGGTCAAATGGGTGGTGGACATTCATGGTTTTACGATCAAAGTCGAAGCGCCAAGCAAAGGTACAGGGGCGAATTTTGTAGTGTATTTTAATGCCGAACAAGATTAGACTCTGTGCATTTTATGTGCTGCGATTGTTTTAATGTGTCGTTTCACAGTTTGTCAGGCTGTAGCGGGTTTAGCGGGTGCTTTCGCCATTAGACTCTGATGTGCAGGAAATGAATCCAACAGCATCTGATATCGCATTTGTGCTTCAGTGATTTGGCTGTATTCGGCAATTAATTGTCGGATAGGCCCACCCAGCCTCTCAAGCCCAGAGACAAAGGCCAGAATAACGCCGAGCTCAAGTCGGTCCTGAATTACCAACCAGCCACCGAATGCAATAACGCCGAAAGGGCCAAGCGCAATTAGTAGGTTTATGATCACCTTCATCAGGTTTTTACGTTTGAGAAAATTTGACCGAATTTGCAGTATTTGGTCGGTCAGAGTCAAAAATGTTGGTGGTGCTTCTTTGCTGATCAAGTCGTTTTCAGAGTGATCAACAATAAAAGCTCCCAGTTCGCGTACCTTGATGGCTTTCTTTCTCGATAATTCATTTAATCGCTTTTGAAAGTACGGAACAATAAAGAATTGCGGTGAGTAGAGAACCAACGCGATAGACGCTACTAACGGTTCTACCCAGAACATATAGCCAAGAATTGACATAAGAGTGCCGACCTGCAACAAAGGTCCTGAGATCGATGAACCAGCAAATCCGCCCAGCTTTTCCACTTCGCTACTGAGCATCGAGACTACGGCACCTTCATCAACCTTGTCTTCGTCAATGGACTTCGTTCCCAGTTTTGACGGTGGCACTATGGTGTAGATGCAATAGTAAACAGAGGAGCGAAGAGAGTGAACTATGCGGGCAGAGATAAGACCGCGCTGGATTTGCATTGTAGCTTTTAGCCCCGCAGCCACTAATAACGCGATCAAGTAAAACATGGCAAGCTTGATCAGCAGATCAGTATCACTTTGCGCAATAGCATCATCAAGGACTCGGCGTTGTATCTCAAGTGGTACGGGCGCTAATGGGATCAATGACAGCGTGAGAAGAATCAGCACAACCTGTTGCCTGAGAGAGTTATCGTAAATATAACGAAATACAGACTGGGGCATCGTGGCAACTTCAATCAGGCAGGTAAGCCATTGTTATACACCAAATATTCAAGGGGAATCCCTAAAATCAAAAAGCTGCTTAAGCATATTGCAACATAAGTCTGTCTTTCTCATCGCTAGTGCAATTGCCCCCAACCCACATTGGATTGGAGGCAATGCTATCGGTAGAAAATACAGATTTTTATAGCTACTGTGGTGTTGATGTAGCTTTTTGTTTATCAATAGGTGTGTCAACACTAACTTTCAATGTGTCATCGCCTAGGAGCGTACCGATGTTCACTGATTCCTGCGATAGCTCAAACCCGTCATTGGCAGGACCCGTTGCAGCGCAGCTTGCTAAGCTTGTCGCGAAAGTCAGTAGGAAAACTTTGGTCATAATATTCATTAGAATCTGATCCTTGAACCTAACGCAACGAGATCGATGGACTGCGCACCTGCAAGATCAGCATCAAGCTGGCGATACGTCGTGAAAACTTCCACCCCAGCTATAGGTCGTAGTGCATAAGTGATACCTACTGTATCAGCATCTATCCCACCTGTTTCGCCTTCACCGTAGTCGAGGGTTATGGCATGAGCCCCCAGCTTGTAGCCCAACTTTACTGTGGTGGCGTCCTGATCAGCAGTTACAGTATTGTCCCGATCAGAAAAAGCAACCGTCAAATTGAATCCACTAGCCAATAGGACGGATGCAGACAGACCCATGATTTCAGCATCTGCAGCAAAGTCCTTAGCATCAGCATAGAAGACACGGGCATCAACTTTAGCGCCGGCTATATCGCCACCGTATTTTGCACTTAGTTCAGTAGAACCGCCTTGCCCTGAACTTACGGCTGCGCCGACTCCAAAGAACGTTGGCGTGTCATATCGCACGCGATTTACTCTACTCAGTCCATCGTGCATTGTGAAAAGGCTACCCCAGGTGACACCGCCACCAGCACCGTCAGAAGTCAGAAAATAGGCTCCCCAATTATCCTGATGATTTGAGCTTGAACTTAGAGCGGTACCCGATAGGTCTGCCTCAGTGGCGCCGTTTGATGCGCCGTCGCCTTTGCCCAGTGCAACTTTTCCGTACTTGCCCTGCCAGTACAAATCCTGATAACGGTTGTCGATGAAGTCGTCATTGCCACCGCCATCCTGACCACCACCTTCGCTGGCGAACGACGGATTTGATTGAAGCTGTTGCTCGAGTCTGAAACCTACGCTGGTGCCGTTGTCCAGTGCCTGTTCGCCTGTAAATCGGAAGCGGCTTCCGGACCAGCCAATGTCCTGATGTTGTATTTCGCTGCCAGATGCATCATCGGGTGCGACAACCATCCGACTTACCTGACCAGACAATTTGAAGTCGACAGCCTGAGCTGATTCGGTTGCAAAAATGACTGTGCCACTGATAGCTAGCAAATAGATTAGTTTCATAGATTTTCCTGAGTATCTAAAATACGAACATAAAATGCTCACCAGGAAAATCCCTGTGTTGCCGAACGAAAACAACACTCAGTACGTGTGGTACTGACTTTACGGATAAGCAATCGTTTTTCTAAGGTAGACCGAGAACACTCATATCGATATGGGTGTTTAGATCCATTAGATAACAACTATTGTTCAAATACTGTTAGCTATAACGGAGGACAATCAAAAATGTCTGAAGTTCTGGATATAGAAAAGTATTTAAAAAAGGTTCGTGGCGCGGTTGTTGATTGTTCGTCGACCGTTGTATACGTCGGTAGTTGTATTACGTTACTGGTTGACGCGCTTTGTATCGACTGGTCGCTTTCGCGCTACGAAGGTGTGAATTCTCTGATGTAGTGGCTTTTTTAATGGTAGTTTCGTTTACTACAAGTTTGGTATCGCATGCACCATTTAGCAGGTGCAATGTGTCTATTTACTGAATTATGATTCCGCCTTTACCGAGTACCGTCAATATGACCAGCACATCTTCTGGCCCAAGCACTACACGTTCGCCAACCATCCGAACCATCGCCATGCCCGGTGATACAAATCCTTCGGGGGATATATTTGGTGGTTGGGTTTTATCGCAGATGGACATGGCTGCTGGCATTTGTGCCGGTCAACGATCGCAAGGACGGGTGGTAACCGCTGCGATCGAAGGCATGCACTTTTACCGTCCGGTTAAAGTGGGTGACATACTTGGTGTTTATACAACGTTGACCAGAATAGGAACATCATCAATGGATATTCTGGTGGAAGCCTGGGTGCGCCGCCAGCGTATTGGTTCAAGAGAAAAGGTGACAGCTGCGACATTTACGTTTGTTGCTGTTGATAATAATGGCAAGCCCTCGCCCTTGCCAGCGAAAGATCAGCTTCCAGAATATGTGCAAGGTGAATTTGGCGATCTGTAGTGCTACATGACATCGCAGGTGAACAGTCGACTTCTCGTGTCTGTTTGCCATATAACGAAAATAGTATTTGCATCATTGACGGATTACTGATGAAATGTGGGAACGTTTCCTTTTGATGTGGCCGTATGCGAGAGGAGCACGTGCTTAGCGCTTCTCACAGTCATGAAAACAATTCTATGAATATGTCAGCAACCTTGATCATGAAAGGTATACCCACGCTAGCCTCGTCGCTATTGTGCGCTACAAGCTTTGTTCTTGCCTCGCTGACGACGGCGTCGGCAGGCGAGATTAACGGCTTTGACACGAGTTCAGATGTGTTGGATGAGACAACGCTAATTCGTGTTGGGCCAGTTGATTCGCCAATGGTGCCTCTGGATGAGATAAAACTCGAAGCGGTTGCTGATACAGACTGGAATGACGATGATTTCGTGATGGGTGTGGCTTTAAACGGCGAAGCACGCGCGTATCCGTTGGCGATGATGGTTTGGCATCAGGTGGTTAACGATGAATTGGGGGAGGTGCCTATACTGGTGACATTCTGTAGACTTTGCGGTACGGGTGTTGTGTACGATAGATGGGTTGGGGACCAGACGTTATCCTTCGGTATGTCGGGATTGATTTATCGTGCTGATATCCTGCTGTACGACAGGGAGACTCGATCGTTGTGGTCGCGTTTTCTTGATGAGTCAGTGGCGGGTGATTCAGCAGGATTGCCTATATTCGGAATGCCACACCAGATCGCTACAGTGGGTGAATGGAAAGCACAATTTCCCGAATCATCTATTGTGTCCCGCGACAACAGTTATGGCGTCGATTACGATGTTGCGCCGATGGGCGGAGCAACTGCCGGACAGGGCGTTTTCGCAACGTTACCCAAAGAATTGCGTTATCACCCGGCCATGCCTGTAGTCGGTGTGCGGCAGGCTGGAAAAACCAAAGCCTACCCGGCAGGTGAAATTCTTGCGAATGGTGGCATGATTCAAGACGACTTTGACGGCGTCGCGGTTGATTTAACTTACACCGCAAAAGACCAGGCGTTCAATCATGGGTTCGAGGGTACAGCCGACTATGACGTAACCACTTGGGCAAACTGGACCGCGAAGAATCCTGAAACTGACGTGTTCAAATCTGGTGAGGCTCAATGATGAAGAACCTTCTTGTTGTTATTGTCAGCTTGATAACACTGGTTGCTTGCAGTGGTGCCCAGTACAGACCCTCCGTGGCTTATGAAGATGATTATTTTGGCAATGAGTCGGGTTATCACCGGATTGATTCATCGTTGCATAACCAGCGTTACGACAGGTATTACTCCGAAAGGGCATCTACCAGAGCTGAAGCTGGGACAGATGAGCTTTTGGTGGATCGATACAGTGGCTATAACAACCAGGGGTATTCGCTGCATTCTGGAAGGTATGGAAGCTACACACATAGCAGCCGCGGATACGGTGGGTATCGGCAACGCGGTGGTTTTCGTTACAGGCAGCGTTGATCATCAGCACGGCATACTTCTTTAGGTATTGATTGCTTCTTATATGCCGTACTGAGGAAGGTTGTCTGGACGATTATATGCGACTTGAGAATTGGGGGTTTATATCATGCTCCTTACCGCATTCTCTACCGCGCTGATGGAGTAGCGGATGTCGTCTGACGTTGTGCGGTGATTGACGATGGCGGCACGCAGGCACGGTTTGCCTAGAATCACGGTTGTCGAGAAGACGGCCTCACCGGCTACTTGTAGTTTTGCCGCTATCTTGTTCACATCACCGTGTGCCACGGAGAAACAACACACGTTAGAGGACACTGGGAATGCGAGCTCTAGTACATCAGAGGCACCCACCAGTTCTGCCATCAACGATGCCTGCCTGCAATTATCAGTGATGTAGGCGGAAAAGGCATCTGTGCCGATCGACTTTATCGCAGTCCATACCTTGAGCGCGCGAAAACCTCGAGACAATTCCAGCCCATAGTCGCAGAACCATAGATCACCGCCGCCCAGTCCTTGCTCTTGTTGCTCAAGGTAGTTCGGCCGCGAGGTGAATGTATCAAAATGAAGGGCGCGATCGTAGATCATGCAGGCGCCGCAATCGTACGGCACTGACATCCACTTGTGGAAATCGCACGATATCGAATTCGCCCGCTCCATGCCTTCTACAAGATGTTGCCAAGGAGTCTCAGCCAGTCGGATCCAGAACCCGAAGGCTGCATCCACGTGAAACCAGATATTATGTTCGGCGCAAAAATCTGCGATCTCATGAAGCGTGTCAAAAGAGCCTGTGTTCACTGAACCGGCGGTGCCGATAACGGCCAGAGGGACACGGCCGGACGCTTTGTCTGCTTCAACTGCACGCTTGAGTGAAGCGATGTCCATTTGCATATCGGCGTTGGTTTCAACCACGTGAATGGAGTCTGTGCCGTAACCCATGGACTCGAGCGCTTTGCCGATACACGAATGCGTTCCCTTGCGCACATAGATGGCGATCTGTGGCAGCGCTTGAATACCGGTTTTTCTCACCTCATGGCCAAAATGCCGGTTACGAGCAGTGGTTAACGCCAGAATGGTTGCTTGTGAAGTGCCTGTGGTCAGGACGGCAGAGGCGGTTTCCGGTAGGCCAGAGACGTCAAGGAGCCAATCGAGTGTGGCGCGCTCAACCTCGATAGCGCCGTGATCGCGTCCTCCACAGTTACTGTTCATGGTTGTTGCAACCAGTTCTGCGCCCACAGAAACTGGCAGTCCCGAGCCGTGCACCCATCCGAAGAATCGTGGATGCGTGTTGCCTGTGGCATAGGGCATGATGTCGTTGGTCAGATGTTCGAAAGACTGTTTGGCGCCGACGCCAATGGTTTGTTCTAACAGGGACAACCTGTCCCCAAGGTCGTTGGGATTAGGTTGCCATGGCAGATCTCTGGCGCTTTTCATTCGCGCCAGGCATTGATCCATCAGGTCATGCATATTGCGGCCAAAGTCATCCCAGTCTTCTGGGTCAAGATGGCTGCCTTCGGAAGTCATGGAGTGCTCTCTTTCAATGGGTGGGTTGGGGTATGAGTTTAGAGCACCTTCGCGTTAGAAGTTATAGAGTATTTGCGAAAAGGCAAATTTGATGTCCTCATCTGCACCCGTGTCTGACAAGAAGTCACCAGCAAACAGTTGGCTATACCCGAATGCAAAAGACAGTTCAGGTGTGAATGAGTAGTTAAAGCTAAGGTCGATCTCATTGCCGATGTCCTTGGATGCAGTGATATCGCCAGCTCTCACAACGCCACCGCCTGCGTTGTACAAAGCGTCTGCACGATCGGCACGGGAAAAATTGTGCACGGCTACTTTAAAAAATGATCGAGCTGATGTTTTCGTTGAAAAAGCGGCGGATATATCGATGATATTTTGTCTGGCAACGGTATCAATAGCACCAAAATAGGCGTGACCTAACGGGAATAATTGATTGAAGGTATTGACCTCGCCACCGGCGTCATCATCGCCTGAGGCAAAATCAACAGTCAGTGATACCGTTGAATTAGTGGTTTGCGGTAATGTGTAGACGGCTTCACCCGACAACATAAAAGCTGATATGTCCTCGCTACCTAGGTCGCCCGTCTGATACGCACCTTCAAGCTCATAACCCAGTTGGTTGGAGGCTCTACCCCAGTGGCGTAAACCGAACGTGTCTCGAGATTCATCTCCAGCAGTGCCATTGAATGCTATTTCGTCTCGCTCAGTCGCTAGCCAGTAGTACTCTAAGCCGCTCTTTGCTGACAGGCTTCGTTCGGCATAAAATCCTGAAAGCTTGTTAGAGGAATCATTGTCATTGAATCCGCTTTGATCAACCGGGTTAAAGCTGGACACAAAAAATGTGATATCAAGTCGGGGTGTGTTGAGAATACCTGTAATGCCATCCCAGTGACGTAGTGCATTCGCCCATGGCAGGGGACTGACCAAACGGTTTTTTCCAAACCCGTAGCCTTGGCGTCCGACCCTTATTGCGAAGGTACTATTTTCGCTTACATCAAATTTATAATCAATAAATAGCTGTTGTATCTCGGTTTGATCTTCATCTACCGGACGCGCACCACCTGGTAAGCTTCGACTAGTGACATCTGCGTGCTTTAGTTCAGAGAAGATTCTTACGTTTTCACCAAAGTGCCAGTCAGCATGAAACAGACCTCGATAGAGAATAAAGCTGTCATTGGCGTCTGCCGGTGCGCCAAATGCGAAATCATCATACGCCTCTATTCGTGCTCGTAAATGGCCACCAAGGCTTACCCAGTTTCTACCGTCTTTACTCAGCTTTACATGTTTTTTTCTTTCTGAAGGTTTACGCAGTTTGACGTCTACATCCTTGAGTTCGGACCAATCTTCGTTATAACGAAGGAATGCGAATTTAGGCGTTTTGTAGGTTGGTTCGGCGGTGGGTGTTTGTGCCGCAGTTGTAGTGGCTGTTGTCAATGCTAGCGCCGCGAACAGCAAAATTTTACTGTCACAGAAATGAAAAAACGTCATGATGCTCCAAAAAGTTATACCGACACACGTAAACTGCGTCCGGATAGTACGGACTATTCAGGTAGTGTCGCTGGCGAATTAACACTACAAGTATACGCTACCGGTAGCAGGGTACAATCTTTGCTGGGCGCCGAAATACACCTAACATGATACCCAGCCGATTGGCACATCTGTGTGCCGGTGGTCAGCGCTTGGGAATTCCTGAAAAGAGCCACTGCATTCCTGCACACGCATTCTGCTATTCTGAAGATTGATCCAGTCAATCGCAGTTTATTGGATGCGCAAAAGTTGATCGGGGACCCGCCTAATCCCATTAGTCTTGCACCTGTTTGCAGATTTGCCAACCGTTGTCCGTATGCCAAGGATCGCTGCTTTTTCGATGCCAGAACCATTGTCGATTGGCGTGATGGTTGGGTTGTGGGCTTTAAAAGTGAGTATTACTACAATGCGTTTGCAGTTAAATCTTAAGGTACAAAAGAGCTCCCGATGAACGCCGAAATATTATTGATAGTACTGTCAGCCTTTGTGGTTTATTCGCTGCTCAGTAAATGGGTGGATCGAACCGTTCTCACCTTGCCAATAATATTCATGGTGCTTGGCTATGTTCTTACTGGGCCACTCCATGCCAATTCAGACCCCGTGATCATCCACGAAGGCAAGCGGCTACTCGCTGAGATAACCTTGGTGCTCATTCTGTTTACTGACGCCAGCCATGTGCGTTTTCAGCAGCTGCGCAAAAGCTGGAGAATTCCTGCACGCATGCTGGTTATCGGTTTGCCATTGAGTATCACGCTGGGAACGCTCATCGCTTATATGGTCAGTCCTGCTTCAGGGCTTGCGCTGGCATTACTCACCGCCGCCGTCTTGACTCCCACTGATGCAGCATTGGGGCAAGCAGTGGTTTCCAGTCCCGATGTGCCAAAGCACCTTAGCCAGACTATTAATGTTGAGAGCGGTCTTAACGATGGCTTGGCTCTGCCGTTTGTGTTGCTGGGAGCTATCCTTGCATCCACTGGGGCGGCAGCTGGCCACGGCACCGATAACTTGGCAATGAGCGTGATATTGCAGCTTACCTTAGGGCCTTTGACGGGTATTGGGGTGGGTTGGTGTCTGGCGAAAGCGATGGACTGGTCAGAATCTCGCGACGGCATGGCAGAGCCGGCAGCAGGGGTGGTGTTTATCTGTGCTGCTTTTCTGGCATTTGTGCTGGCTGAACATCTGCAGGGTAACGGGTTTATCGCCGCCTTTGTAGCGGGCATGGTGTTTGGTAATACCTTCCGCCATGACATTCACTTTATCAGCGAGTTTATGGAAGGCGCCGGTCAACTGCTGACGATGAGTTCCTTTTTTATCTTTGGCGCATTTTTATTGCCTGAGGGAATTCTGCACATGTCATGGCGCTCTGTAGTATTAGGGCTAGCCTTCCTCACCGTTATCCGCATGGTCTCCATTTACGTGTCGTTATGGGGTACCGGTTTGCCAGTTCGTGAAAAGCTATTCCTGGGGTGGTTTGGCCCGCGCGGATTAGCCTCTATTTTGTTCACGTTAATCATTATGGACGAATTCGATATTCCGAACGAGGAAGTGCTGTTGGCCTGTGTGTCTATGACAGTCATGTTTTCCATACTGCTGCATGGACTCAGCTCAATGCCACTGACGCGGTTAATTGGTGAAAAAAAAAGCAGTGAATGAGAAAGTTCTTAGCTATTGCGGTTGAAACTACACTGCTTTCTCTGTCACATCCAAGAAAAATCCAAATAGTGCCAATCCTCATAGGCTGTGCGGGTAAGTGGTCAAATTAAAGACCACACACCCTTACGCCATGACCAAGTATAAAACACGTAATTTCACAGCTAACTTGGACAATTCTTTACTACAGCGCTCTAATTTTTATTTTGTGGCTGCGGCTGTGGTTTTCCCAGTAGATCTAACCCAATGGCTGAAGCCAGGATCGCCAAAAAGACTGAAATGGGCAACATCCCACCAAAGTCCCTGCCAAGTAGCGAAAAGGCAATAGCACACAAACCGGTTGATCCCGCAGCGACGGTAACTGCCTGTTTTACACTAGCGCGATTGAAAACCATATCAGGCTCCATTGCTTGTTGTTTTGCCCACCAACTCAGGTGCATGTGACACCCAAAGGTGAGCCCAATCTTTCTGACTAACCATCGTTCCCAAAACGAAACACAGTGGCTCCATTAGCAAGCGAACAACTTTACCCCTAATTGAACCGCGGCTGCGTAACCCTGTTTGAAAAGCTATTTCGTTAGCTCTGTGGATAGCGATCGGGTACTTAATCCGTTCTGCAACTCGACTCCGACGCATAAGTTTGACGTACGGTATCGCCCAATACTGGTAGCCCCTGACTGTAGTTTCAGAGAGTTTATTTGCTGTAAATTCAAGATCGGCGCGCCAAGTATCCCTATCAATCTTACCTTGCTTATAAAAGTGCGTGCAAATGACTCTGCCGCCAGCACCGCCGATGTTACTAAAACCGCACGCCCAGTAAAACGCCCGCTAAAATGATAAATCCCTCACCCACATCTTCTCCGTCAGTATCAACATTGATTTCAAATCCTGCTGCTGCAGACGGTGTAACAAAAAATTGGGTGCCTAGCGGATAGTGCCACGAAAATTCAATCGTTGGTTGCAGCACGGTGACATCTGTTCGTCCGCGACGTTCTGATGCCGTCCCGACATCATCGCTCCAATCCAGAGAGTTGAACCAGAGATCTGTTCTGAAGCTTAACGCAGGCCCCGTTAGTCCTGGGCTAAAATACCGTTTATAACCAAGAGTAAAGCCGGCGCCATCGCCACGCTCATCATCGTGTACACCGAAGTCTTCATGTCGTATTTCTTGAACGCCCAGGCGTATGTGGATGGATTGCTGATTGTCGAGGGCTAGTTCGAATCTGACCCCAGGGATCACGCCAGTTGGATAGACCTGAAGCTCGAAGCTGACGTCGAGAGGTAGGTTTTCATCACTGTGCAGAGTAGGTGATGCTGCGATTAACAGCATGCAGCTCAGATATGCCAACCGTTGCAATGGCTTGGTGTTTTTTAAAAAGGACATTATTGTTCCAACTGAAAGTAATCGCTGCTGTTCTATAGCGTTTGTTTACACGCAAACTGCGTGTGAGGTACCTCCAAACAGAATACCCTTTGTATCTGGTTCAAGCAAAAAAAGTGTACCCCTGCCGATTGCCGCGTCGCATTGGGACAAGTTACTGCGCGATACTGTGATTCGTGTTCTATATCATCAAGCTATTCCCAATAGCGTGATGAATATTGTGGCCCATGAAACCTCGATAGATACAAGGTCCTTTTACCCTCTAACGACTTGGTCATAAAACCAGGCGTCAAGTTGCGTACAGTGATTAGGCTGTAATTTCACCCATGCCATGTTCGATAATGTACATCAAGCAATCAAACTGGCGACAGATGATTGAAGGCGACGATGTGTTGCGTCAACGCCTGCTGACCTTGTTGCGCGTCTGGATACGCTGATGGTTGCTGGCATGCTTACCGGCATGACATGGTCAACCATCGTTGATACTCTGGACACGATGAAGAGCTTGGGGTGTCAGACGCGACCAGCATGCGGGAATGTCTTGGAGGCTTCATACGTGTTGAAGCTTTCAAGAAACTGAGCATTGCATTGAGTCTGCCAGGTTGAGCCTGGTACTACCGCCGATGCACAAGGGTATTGCTTGCGATAGCCTAGGGTTCGCTCATTCTCCTCAATGGCAATGGCCGTAATACCTGCAACAACTCCGTGCTGTTGTTCAACCAATCGTATTGCACCGTCTATGGTTCCGCCGGTCTCTATCCACTGATCAGCTAACAAGACACGTGTGCCCGGCGCAAAAGCCGGTGTACGCATTTCCATATTCTGAATCCGGCCTGAGTAGTTCCCGAACTCTACGCTGTCAGTATCCACACACAACTTACCCGCTTTGCGAATAGGTAAAAACCCGACATTTCGGCGGGTCGCGAGTCCTGCCCCTAAAACAAATCCCATGGCATCCAGTCCTGCAACAACATCAAATTCCACCGAGCTCAGGTCATCCAGAAGATCATCAAGTAAATCCTGGAACGCTCGTGCGTTGATATAAATTGAGGTTGGATCAAGCCAGGCGAACTTGTCGCCTTTGGTATTGGGGGACATGATGGACAGATACCAGCGATCGTCGCGGGGCCCCATGGCTGAATCTGTGTCTGATTGTGTGTTCATTGTGTTCCCCTGTCTCTGGCTTCACCAATTTCTCGGGTGATAGCCATCAATTGTGCGAGTCTGTGTGTGTCAATGTTGTAAAAATCGCCTTCCAGATTTATTCCGGTGGCAACCATAAAGCAATCAACGTCAGAATACGTTGAGGCGTTGTCGGGTGAAATGCCTGAGGCGAGAGCGAGTACACGTTCGCCGATATGTTCGCGAAAAACCTCGATTTTGCCGGTCTCCGCTTCTATGCCTGTCGCATAGCCTGACGTACAAACAGCATCCATAAAGTGCGTGGCAAGGCTTGCCGACAGGCCATAGTACTCAGGACTGACTTCTCTCTGTTTTTTGAAACACGTGCCACCAAGATAGAAACCATCCCAACCGCAGCTTTCGCGCACCTGTTGAATCTTGATGGCCTGAGTTTGATCCTCGGCTGCTGCATGTTCGTCGATACACGCATCATCTGCCCAATAAGCATCGATAGGGCATCCTTCTTTGTGCAATTCGCCGAGTACAGGAAAGGCATGTTCACCGTTCACGGCAAGAAAATTGAGCCCAAGCCACACATCAGGATAGCGCTCTCTAATGGTGCGAACGATCGGTAAAAATGGTTCGACCGGAAAGTCATGATTGATCAGAAACACGCCGGCAACGCCTGCATTCAGAGCGATATCGATGTTTTTTGAGGTCTGAGCGACGTCCAATACGTGAATCACAGGGGTCACTACTGGCCCCGTGGTATTGAACATCTGGTGAAATTCAGTTCTGTTCATAAGCTTAAACATAGCGCCTAACGCATAATAAAAGAAATTTATAATTCTTATATTTGTATTAGCATGGGTAATAACGATGACACCGCTTCTCTGGAATGTCCAACACCAATATCCCTACTGATCTGCTGCGTACACTGATTACCATTTCAGAAGTGGGTGGGCATACTCGTGCTGCTCTGTTATTGGGCAGAACACAGCCAGCCGTTAGCCTTCAAATCAAGCGTCTTGAACAGTTGCTCGGTGTAAAGCTGTTGGTTCAATCGGGACATAAATCAGTGCTAAGCGATGATGGGCAACGTCTGGCGGTGTATGCAAGACAAATTCTTCGACTTAACGATGAGGCGGTTGCCCAGTTTTGCGCAGAGCCTCTGAGCGGCTCACTACGCGTGGGGCTACCCACAGATTTTGCAACAGCCTACTTGCAGGATGAGATTATGCGTTTTGGGCAAGAGACAAACAATGCAGATCTGGAAATCCACTGTGCTTTGTCAGCAAAGCTTCTCGATGAGCTGCACAAAGGAGAGCACGACGTAATAGTTGCCCTGTTTTCTGATGAAGATAACCAGTATCTGTCGCATCGTTGGAGCCAGCATCCCCTTTGGGTGTGCTCCGATCAGTTGGATCTTGCTAAGTGCGAAGCGGTGCCTATCATCGCGCACCATGAGGGCTGTGTTTATCGAGAGCGGATGACGTCGGTGTTATCGCGAGAGCGGCGCCAGTGGAACATTGTGTTTTCAGCGCCAGGGATAGCAGAACTGCAACGTGCGGTCATGTCCTCATTCGGCGTTACGGCACTCACGAAAAAAACTTTACTCAAAGGAATGAAAATACTGCACGATAGTGACGGCTTTCCGCCTCTACCTGCAATACACGTTGGTATTTTCTATCGACATTCGCAAGTATCTGAAGTCGGTCTGTTGTTCATAGAGAGGATGAAGCACCTTCTCTCTGATCTGACCGAAGAATCGTGCTGATATTTGTTATATTTATAGTGAAATTAAAATGATTAATTTCCTTAATCAGCGTGGCGTATTTATTATCAAGGTTCAATACCGTAACGGAAGAGCACTATTATGAAAGAGCTTAACGAGAAGCCCGTCAATTCGTCACGGCGAAATTTACTGAAATATACCGCAGCTGCGGGCATCGCTATGCCCTTCATTCGGAGCGCCAAAGCTGCACCCACAGAGATCAATATGCTTGCCTGGTATGGCCATGGCGAGTCCGATGTAGTGGGCGCCTATGAAGAGGCTAATAATGTCAAATTCAACGCTAAGTATTACGCCGGCGGGGACAACATGCTTGGCCTTATCTCACAATCGCCACCGGGAACATACGATCTGATTCTGTCCGATGGCGAATTCGTACAGCAGCTAAACGCTGCCGGCTACATCGAAGAGCTTGATGCCGCTGATTATAACTTCGACGACATGCTGCACGAGGATTTCAAGAACTTTCCGGGCCACTGGTCCGACGACAAGCTCTTTTCTGTCATGGTGCGCTTTGGGCATCTGGGCGTCTCCTACAACAAGAACGCCATGAGTGCTGAAGAGGCCATGTCTTATAAGGGTTTCTGGAAACCTGAACTCGAAGGCAAGGTAGGTCATTTTGACTGGCATCTGCCTAATCTTGGCATGATGAGTCTGCTTAACGGTAACGGTGCAAAGTTGTGGGATGTGGATGATGCTGGCTGGAAGGCAATACAGGAAACAGCCTTGTCTTTACGACCACAGATAGGTGGCTTCTTTGACTATGGCGGCACATTCAACTCTCTGAAAAACGGTGAGATGCAGGCTATGTGTGGCATCGGCGACTGGATTACCGGCGTTCTGGAGAAGGACGGCGCACCTGTGGCCTCTGTTGTGCCAGCCGAAGGTGGTATTCAGTTCACTGAATCCTATTCACTGGGCAAGGGCAGTTCCAAAGCGGATGAGGTCAAGAAATTCATCCAGCATATGTTGACGCCAGAAGGCCAGTTGCGCTCGACAGAGATGGCTGCTTATCCTGCGTTCTGTGTTACCAAAGGAGGCCGTGATTTTCTCAACACAGCTAATCCAGCGGAAGCACAACGCAGCGGTCAGATTGAAGGCGCCGTGAATGAACCCATCAGATTGATCAACGAAGGCCGCATCCATTACCGCGACATTCCCATTCAGCAGTCACTAGAAGATTGGAACGACTTCTGGTCTGACTACAAAAACGCATAAACTGAAAAAACCCCAGACCAGCGCCGCGTGTGTCTGGTCTGCGGGACTGAACACACGATAGCGGACACGCCTAAGTACAAGTGGATCTTGCCAAACAACACATTCCCGGAAAACGCAGCCGCGTTGACAAGTATGCCCTGACGTGGCGGCTCCCCATCATCGTATGGCAGACGCTTTTCTTTATTGGGCCCTTGTTGTTTTTGATCGCCATGTCATTCTTCCTGGTGAAGAATTACCGCATGGTCGAAACATTTGATCTTGCAAGTTGGGAAAGAATGCTAACCCGGAATTTCTTCTGGAGTAGCTACTTCTACACCTTCGGGATGGCGGCTCTTGCCACTGTTGTTGCTACCGTGCTTGCATTTCCAGCCTCCTACGCACTGGCGTTTAAAGTGTCTGAAAACGTCAGACGTTGGGCTGTGTTTTTTCTCATCGTGCCGTTTTTCACAAGCTATCTGGTACGCACGTTCTCGTGGTACGTCATTCTCGCTGAATCTGGCATCGTAAATTCAATGCTGGGGTATGTAGGGCTTGGTCCTTACACGATGCTCAATACAGCGTTTGGCACCATGGTGGGGTTCATGACGCTGGTCATACCGCTGCTTGTTATTTTGCAGACGCTGTCCTTGAGCCAGATTGACAGGAATCTTATCGAAGCGGCACACAACCTGGGCTGCGGCAGGATACGAACCGTTTTCGCCGTTATCGTGCCGCTGGCAAAGATAGGTCTGGTGGTGGGTGCGCTGTTCTGCTTTATCCTGTCGTTTGGGGATTTCATAAGCCCCTATTACCTGGGTGGCTCATCACCTCCCACGTTGTCAATACTGATTATCGATACCACTAAATCCGGACAACAATGGCCGCGTGCTGCTGTGGTTGCCATTTGCATGATGACAACCTTGTTTGTCATAGCATTTTCAGCCATCTGGTTTGCTTACCGGAAACCCAAGTCGTGATCAGAGATGGCGTCATCAGTTTTGTCCTGAAAGCCTACCTTATCGGATTGTTCCTGTTTGTCTTTGCCCCCATCGTGGCAAGCGTTGTGTTCTCATTCAATTCCGATCGTTTCCCGACGATTCCTTTGGGCGACTTCACGTTGCACTGGTATCAATTGGTGCTCAATGATCCTGATATGGTGACTGCAGCGCTTAATAGTATTTTTGTCGCTATCTGCTCAGCGGTACTGGCTACTTTTATTGGCTTTTGTACAGCCTACTCAGACTATCGCTACCATTTTCGATTTAAGGGGCCTTACCTTGCGC
>JALZVU010000058.1 GCA_023301795.1 Granulosicoccus sp. | reverse complement strand
GCTTCCCGATCGAGGCAGCTACGGCGATGAACCGAATCATTATTGAAGTTGAACGCGACCCCTATTATCGAAAGTCTATAGACGCCACTATCCCCACGCCCGGCGACACTGCTGCTGATGCTATTAGTTCCTCGCTGCGCCATGTGTCCTCCGTTATCCCCCTAGCGGCGACATTTACCTACACAGAATCCGGGTTTTCAAGCTTCCGTGCTGCACGCGAGCGCCCTGAAGCTCCTGTCATCGGCTGCACCCCTAACGAGAGAACCGCTAGACGTCTGGCAGTTGTCTGGGGCGTACACGCAGTCACCTCCGATGTGGTCATTACCAGCATTGATGAGATGGTGCCACACGCGATAAAAACGGCCCTTGAAGAGGGTTTTGGCGAGATCGGCGAGATGATTGCCATAACTGCGGGCATGCCGTTTGGCCGCACAGGCACCACAAACATGCTAAGACTAACCCGCCTGAAAGAGCTTCCTGAGTAATCTGAGACGTTGGGTTCCTGCCCAACAGCTCAATTCCTGTATCCTATGAGGCAATAGTGTTGTAGGTCGTACCCCGCCGTCACCATGGAACATAAAATGCTCAAGTCGGCCGCGCTGTCAGTGCTGCTCACAATGTCTTTTATCGCACAGTCGGAAGAGGCTGTGAGTTCATCGCAAACCCTGCAGGGCCCTGATCATGCCATCATTTCACGTGATGTGATCGTGGCCCAGGGCGATACGCTTCCCTCCATTGCCGGGCGCGAGCTAGGAAAATCGGGACTGGCATCGTTGCTGGCCGAATACAACAACATGGCGATAACAGCGCAACTGAATGTTGGCGACATTGTGCGCATTCCCATTCATGTGCCTCCGCGCGGCGAGTTTGCGGAAGTTATTTTCGTCAAAGGTAAAGTTACCGCCGCACGACAGCTGAACACTGGCTTGCGTGCCGGCGGAGAACCACCTCCAGTTATAAGCTCAGTGAGTGACACCTCAGGTGTTGGCCCATCTGATCAGAAACTGGAACTTTTTACGCTGTCACGTGGCTCACAGGTCTACTCCGGTGACTTGATCGCCACATCTCTTGATGGCTTTGCTAGCATCGCATTCTCATCGGGCTCAGTGATTAATCTGCAACCCGACACCGTGGCAAGCCTTACACGACTTGCCTGCCTGCCTTCTGACGATAGCTGCCTTATTCAGATTCATACCGAGCGTGGACGCGTTATGTCCGATGTGGACACTCGCGATCAACAACCCATGGAGTTCCTGATATCTACCCCGTACGCCTCAGCGGCAGTACGCGGCACTGTATTTGACATAAGTGCCGAAGAAGCCGTTTTATTAGTGGGTGTTACCGAGGGCGCGGTGGACGTCAACGGCCAGAATAGTACCGTAACGCTAGATACAGGTTTTGGCCTGGTGGTTGAAGAAGGCCAACCACTTGGCGAGCCGATCGAGCTTATTCCAGCTCCTGTATTCAGGCGGGTTCCGGCACGCATCGCGCCAGGTGACACACTTCAATGGTGGCCGTTTGCGGATGCTGCATCCTATGTTGCCGTGCTATCCACTGACGAAGCAGCAAATGCTGCGTTAAACAGTGTCGAACTACCTTCAGGCACTGCAGCCCTGGATGTCCAGCAGGCAATTGCTGACAGTTCTTTAAGCTCAGGGGACTACTTTATAACGCTCAGAGCGGTCGATCGAAACGGGTTGCTGGGCTTTACGTCTAACACACGCGTGACGCTGGCTGACATCGATACCTCCGTTACACCGGTTACCACTAGTGTAATTCGCGAGGGCAGCGAGTTTCTGGTATCCGTGGAAAATCCTTTAGAGCAAGCGCGTGGGTATGAGATTCAGATCTCCAGTGATGAGGATTTTAGCGACCCATTGAGCGTGGACGTTAACGAACGAGGCACAGCGGTTTTCCGGATCGATCAAGATCAGGTATTCACTCGCGCCCGCGTGCTTCTGGACCCGTTTACAGTGTCAGCTTTTGGTGAATCCAGCAGTAATTAACACCTTTTTATACAAACTTGAAATCAATCGCTCGGCGTGCTTTGGCGAGCTGTTCGAGCATATGATCACCACCACGCACCGCTACCCCAACAGCCAGCACATCAAGCACCACCATCTGTCCAAGCCGTGATTTAACCGGTGAGAAGATATCGCTGTCTTCATTGACATCAACCGTCAACGCGACATCACTACTTTGCGCCAATGGCGATCGCGTTGCCGTCACTGAAATCACCTTGGCTCGAGAGGCTCGAGCAATCTCTACCGTTTTCAAGATATCACTGCTGCGTCCGGAGTGCGATATCGCGATAACCAAGGCATCCCGATCCAGTAGCGCTGCTGCTGCGTGTTGTATGTGAGGATCTGAATAAGCAATGGCAGGCTTACCCAGGCGAAAGAACTTCAGTTGCGCATCTTCCGCTACCACAGCCGATCCACCAGAACCGTACAGCTCTACTCGCGAGCAGCTTTCATACAAAGCAATGGCCTTGTCCAGGGCCTCCTCATTTATCTGATTTCGGATCTGTACGAGCGATGCAATAGCGCCATCCAGTAATTTGTTGGCGAGCACACCGCTGGTGTCTTCAGCGGTGACATCCTGATAGAAAAACGTACCGCGCCTTGCAAGGTCCTGTGCCAGCTTTAACTTGAACTGCTGAAAACCCACACAATCAAGAGCGCGGCAAAATCGTATGACTGTCGGCTCACTGACCCCAGCTCGAATGGCAATAGCGTGTATAGAGGACTGAACCGCACTATCCGGGTCTGCAATGACAGCATCTGCCACTTTTTTCTCAGAGTTTCTTAAACTCTCTTTGGCAGCCTTGATTTTTGCAAGCATGAACGATTAGGGACTCCAAAAGACAGTAGCCGTCTGAGGCTGCGTCGTTAAAAGCCCAACAATCGGCTTGTTACCCTCAGTATACTCGCCAGTGGCTAACCCTTCCGCTGGATCACCACTTTCTAGCAGAGCGTCATACAAGACCTGCAGCTTCGTGATACCAGTAATGTGTACGATTCGCTGCCTGGAGCGTAACAAAGCTGCCCTTGTCAAAGATATGCGAACCTGCCCCACACTGGGTGGTTTTAAAATTGCGACACTCTCTTCGCTTGCCAAGGACATCGCAGCACGCAAGTGCGAAGCATCAGCATCCGGGAATAACGACGCGGTATGCCCATCGCCACCCATGCCCAAAATGGTGACAGAAAAGGGCTGCTGCATTTGGGCAACACCCGCTGTTACCTTGGCAACCGCATCGTCCGCCGCCATGCCATCAAGATACAGGGGCACAAAGCTGGCAGCCGCTGCGTTGTCAACCAGCAAGGTTTTCCGCACCAATGCTTCATTACTGTCTTTGTCAGACACAGGCACCCAGCGCTCATCAGCCAACGTCACACGCACATTGGCCCAATCGATGGAGGCTGCGGATAAATGAGCGAATACAGGCGCTGGCGTGCTGCCGCCAGACACCACTAGCGATGCCGTACCGTTTTTGTCAATGTCACTCTGCAACTGCTGCGCGATACTCTGTGCAAGATCGTCCGCTAGCAGCAACGCGTCATCAGCAGCATGCCAGCCTATTCCCAGGCTTTCACACAGCGTTTTGGTATTCTGAATAGTGTTTTGTGCACTCATTGCTTAATCCTCGTTCCAACGTAAGCCATCACGGCTGATCAATGCGTTTGCAGCGCTAGGCCCCCAGGTACCGGCCGTATAACCTTTGGCAGGATATTGGAACTGCTCCCAGGCTTGTCTTATAGGATCTATCCATGCCCACGCAGCAGCCACCTCATCACGGCGCATAAACAACGTTGGATTGCCTCTTATAACATCGAGCAGTAAACGCTCGTACGCAATCATCTTGCGCTTCTGGAAAACATCATTAAAATCAAGATTCAGGTACACCGGCTGCAATTGAATGTCATCACCCCATGCTTTCACATAGATGCGCATGCGTATGCTTTCTTCAGGTTGTAACCTGATAATAAGCTGATTGGGTGTACTCATCCCGTCAGCGGTGTCAAAAATTGAGTGTGGAACCTTTCTAAAATTAATGACAATTTCTGTTGTTTTGCTTTCCATGCGTTTGCCAGTGCGCAAGAAGAAAGGCACGCCCTCCCAACGCCACGAACCTATTTCAGCCCGCAAGGCCACAAACGTTTCCGTGTTGCTGTCATCAGGCACATCCTCGCCTTCAAGGTAGCCTGGAACCGGCCCATCGCCATAAGCGCCAGCCTTGTATTGTCCACGTACTGAGTTCTCTACCGCATCGATGCCTCTTAACGGCTTCAGTGCGCGCAACACCTTTATTTTTTCATCACGAACCGCATCTGGATCAATACTAACCGGCGGCTCCATGGCAATAATGACCAACAACTGCAGCAGATGGTTTTGCACCATATCGCGCAGTGCGCCAGTTTGATCATAAAATCCACCGCGCCCCTCGACACCTAAGGACTCGGCGATGGTGATCTGCACATCGCTAATGCGCTCGCTACGCCACAACGGCTCAAACAAGGCATTACCGAATCGCAGCGCCAACAGATTCTGTACGGTCTCCTTACCCAGGTAATGATCGATACGATAAATCTGCTCTTCCTTGAACACCGCCGATAAACTGTTATTGATTGCTTCGGCAGATTCCTGGTCACGCCCAAGAGGCTTCTCAAGCGTCACGCGGCTTTTTTCAGTGATAAGCCCAGCTTCGTGAACACCGTTAGTGATGGCCGTGAACAAACTGGGTGCAACCGACAAATAGAAAACTCGCACCTCCTCTTCACGACCGGCGAGTATCTCAATTAACGGCTTGTAACTACCAACGTCCGATACATCGACCGCGCAGTAGTGCACACGCTGCAAAAAAGCTTGCCAGCTGCCTTCATCAAAATCGGCCTCTTCAATATGCTCGCGCACACTCTCATTAAGCATGTTCCGAAACCCATCGGAATCGTAATCAGTCCGTCCCACGCCGATGATGCGCCCATCCTCAGGCAACTGCTGCTCGCAGTGCCGAAAATACAAGGAAGGAATAAGCTTTCGGATCGAGAGATCCCCTGTGCCTCCAAACAGAATAAAATCAAAAGGTTGTAGGCTTTCGTTTGAAATCAGATTCATTGTGTAGTTTTATTACAAACCCTAAGGAGCTTCATTACCCCTAATTCTAAACAATAATTGATCAAAACGTATGAAAATTGCGATAGAAATCTCACCTCGATATGACATAATAAGGTAACAAGCCTACAAACACAGATTTCTTGCCATGCCACAACTCAATAACACCGTCGCAGATGTAACTGCGCGCATCATCGAGCGAAGCCGAGACTCTCGTTCAGCCTACCTAGACCGCATAACAGCGCTGGCTGCAGGACCCACGGGCCGAGCAGCCATGGGTTGTACCAACCTGGCCCATGCCTTCGCTGCAGCACCCAGTAATGACAAGCTGGTGTTACATGCCGAGAGTGCACCGAATCTGGCTATCGTCACCTCCTACAACGACATGCTCTCGGCTCACCAGCCTTATGAGCATGCTCCTGAAAAAATACGCGAAGCTGCCCGAGCCATTGGTGCAACTGCGCAGGTTGCAGGTGGCACACCCGCTATGTGCGATGGCATAACCCAGGGTGAGTTGGGCATGGAACTCTCGTTATTCAGCCGTGATGTCATTGCCATGTCAACGGCCATAGCGTTATCCCATAACGTGTTTGACGCCAGCGTCTTTCTGGGCGTGTGCGATAAAATTGTGCCAGGTCTTCTTATGGGCGCACTCTCTTTCGGCCACATTCCTTCAGTGTTCATACCGGCAGGCCCGATGACCTCCGGCATTCCTAATAAAGACAAAGCCCGTACCCGCCAGCTATTTGCTGAAGGCAAAGCTACCCGCGAAGACCTACTTGAATCAGAAAGTGCCTCCTACCATGGTCCAGGCACCTGTACTTTCTACGGCACCGCCAACAGCAACCAGATGATGATGGAAGTCATGGGCCTTCACCTGCCAGGCGCCGCGTTCATCAACCCGGGCACAGACTTACGATCTGCACTCACAACAGCCGCCGCACAACGTGCACTGGGCATTACCCGGCGTGGCAATGAGTACACACCTATCGGGCGCCTTGTCGATGAAAAATCGATTGTTAATGCCATCATCGGCTTGCTAGCCACAGGTGGCTCCACCAATCACACCTTGCATCTGGTTGCCATTGCCCGAACAGCTGGCATCATCATTAATTGGAACGACTTTGACGATCTAAGCCACGCCATACCGCTACTCACTCATGTATACCCCAGCGGTCAGGCAGACGTTAATCAATTCCACGCCGCAGGTGGCATGGCACTGGTCATCAGAGAGCTACTGGACGCAGGCAAGCTACATGAAGATGTAACAACCGTAGCGGGCTCCACGGGGCTTTACCAGTACACACAAGAGCCTTGGTTGAACGAAGGCGTACTCACGTGGCGCGACGGTGCTAAAAAATCAATCGACGATACTGTTATCAGCACTGCCAAAGCTCCTTTCAACGCCGACGGTGGTCTGCGCCTGCTGTCTGGAAACCTGGGTCGAGCAGTGATTAAAACCTCTGCCGTGAAAGACACCCATCGCGTCATAGAGGCACCAGCCAAAGTCTTCTACTCACAAGACGCCCTGCGTGTGGCGTTCGAGGCTGACGAACTCAATCAGGATTTTGTAGCGGTTATTGCCTACCAAGGTCCGCGTGCCAACGGCATGCCAGAGCTGCACAAATTGACGCCTATTCTAGGCGTGCTTCTGGATCGTGGATACAAAGTAGCTCTAGTTACCGACGGCCGCATGTCTGGCGCTTCAGGCAAAGTGCCTGCTGCCATTCACGTCTCACCCGAGTGTCTGCTAGATGGCCCGTTACGCAAGGTCAAGGACGGAGATATCATTCGCCTCGATTCAGACGCGGGCACACTCAGCGCATTAGTCGATGAGCACGAATGGAATTCTCGACACCCGGAGCATCCAGATTTAAGTCGTAAAACCATTAACATGGGTCGAGAGCTGTTTACCGCATTTCGCCATCATGTCAGCAGCGCCGAGCTGGGTGCCGTCAGTGTCTTTGATGACTGAATCAGCTGTATCAACATTAGCAAACATTCAATAATACAACCACGAGCCAGACCATGAACGTAAGAGAACTTATGCAGGTAGCCCCTGTAATCCCTGTACTGGTCATTGATGACGTCAGTAAAGCCGTACCTTTGGCAGAAGCTCTGGTTGCCGGCGGCCTGCGCGTTCTTGAAGTCACATTACGCACACCGCAAGCGCTTGAGGCCATGAAAGCCATGAGCTCTGTTGAAGGTGCCATCGTGGGCGTCGGCACTGCTCTTGATGGCGATGACCTGAAACGCGCCCAGGATCACGGTGCCACCTTTGCGGTTAGCCCGGGATTCACACCTGAGTTAGGCAGAGCGGCCAATAAGATCAACATGCCATTGCTGCCCGGCATCATGACCCCCGCTGACATCATGCGCGCACGCGATGAAGGCTTTAACGAACTCAAGTTTTTCCCAGCCTCGCAAGCGGGTGGTCCTTCATTGCTCAGTGGCTTCGCTGGTCCCTTTATAGACGTGGTGTTCTGCCCTACCGGCGGCATCAATGCAGCAAACGCTAACGAGTACTTGTCACTGCCCAGCGTGCTGTGTGTCGGCGGTAGCTGGGTAGCGCCCAAGAAGCTGGTAGACAGTGGCGACTGGGCGGGTATCACTAAGTTGTCTGCGCAATGTCAGGAGTTGGGCAAGGGTTAATTTGCAACTTCGTGATGACGAGCGATACTCGCTCGATACTTGGCAGGCTGCTCAGCCGTTGTTAACTGTACAGCTTGCCTAGAGCCTGTAAATAGCCTTTGTACATCATCAACCTGATGCCAATATGCGCCAGACGCGGGCTCGGCGCAGGATACATGTGTATCCTCCATTAAATTTACGAGGATAGAAGATTGTTTTTAGACGTGTGCCATCATAGGTGGCATGTTGTCACTGTTCATATGAACAGGCATTCACAGGCATCTATCACTCTGGCTCTTTTGTGTGTTTAAAGCAGTCCTATTCAGTTGACTTCAATTTAGTCAGGGATAGAATTTTTGATAAAACGCCGGCACAGAACACTACGAGCCATGACTCCTTATCTTTGCGAGGCCACTCTCCAGCCATCCATACGATAATGTTTGACGATGTCGTCTCTGACGGTGTGATGACCTGTGGATTTAAAGGTTGCGCTATTGGTTCGGCCAACCGCTTTGCCGAAGTCAGGTCTGCAACTCCATAGTTCGGGCTTTGACTCAGGGTGTGGTGGAACCCAGGTGCTTAATCCAGCATGCTTCAATGCCATATAGCTGAAATGAATATCTTCTCCGTTTTCCCAGCTTAGGGGTTCCTCAAACCATATGTACTTTAAATAAGCCTTTTTAAAGAACCAAGCATGCCCTACCAGATCCACCTCCACAGGGTGATCACGGTGATGACCGTTCCATCCAACCTTGTGTTTGGATGAGTACCCACCTTCCTCGGGCAACACAACGCCGGATCCACCGAGTATCCCGTCAGTGCCCTCAGCGTAGGTATCGAGACAATTTTTCAACCAATCGGTTTGAGGCAAAATGTCATCGTCAAACAGGGCGATGTAATCTGTACGCGCTAGTGATGCCAGTGAAAATCGCCCCCAGAATTTCCAGTTTGAGTTGTTAACAACGACACGATCAACAAGGTCAGTCATGTCTGGAATCAAGTCATCGCTGCTGTTGCACCAAAGCCAGATTTCCTTAGGTGGTACGCTCTGACTTCGAAGTGCTTCAATCTGGGCAGGTAGATATTCTGCTCTTTTGTATAACGTTAAAATGGCGGTAATTGAAGAGCTTCGGCTGTTGTTCAGATCGGAGGCTGGATTCGTTGGATAAACGTCTTCTAATTGCGCTGGTGTCTTTTTAAACGCAATCTTGTGTTGTTCGTTGAGACGTCGTTGCTGTTGAGCTGGTAAGCGCACCGTCCACCAAGATTTGACCCGGGTCTGCCACCACCAGCGAACGCCTTGTGCTACCGAGCGCTTGGGCCGATTACGCTGTTTTTTTTTGCTAGTCACTTTTTTAGCGTCTAAAGTCAGTTAAAGTCGTTGCAAAAGAACATCAGCAATGATGTCTTGAGCTTACACCACCTGGCCGAGCACCGATAAATATCTGAATCCTTGTTTTTCGTAAACTCATGTTGCTTTAGCTCCGGAAGCTACCGAATAGTTCAACCACTCACGCTTTTATATCATGGCAGAGTCGGTATGCTTGGTACATCTGGTCAGGGCGGAGTAGATCACTACGGTACCCCGAAATAACACCCTGTCCAGTGGCACATGGTAGCGCATGGAGCTTGCAACTCGTTGTTAAAGGGACTTTGCGTTAAGAGGTAATCTTTGCCAGCACCTGGGGTTCAGGACGACCCAGCAAATACCCCTGTAACTCGTCACAGCCCAGCAACCGCAACGCATCACGTTGCGACTCAGTTTCAACACCCTCGGCGTTGACGCGCATACCTAGAGAGTGCGCCAGAGACACAATAGAGGCAATGACAACAGACACCTTGCCCTCATCGTCCAGATCTTTCACAAATGCCTGATCAATTTTTACCTTGTCAAACGGAAAGCGCCACAAATAGGACAAGCTGGAATACCCGGTTCCAAAATCATCCATTGCTATACGAACGCCTAGATCAGCTAGCCTGTTGAGACTTTTCAGCACCCTGGCAGTATCACTGATCAGTAGTGATTCTGTAATTTCGAGTTCGAGTCGGTTTGCCGACAGTCCCGTTTTCTCCAGAGCATCGACAACAACCTCCACGACATCTTGTGCCCCAACTTTAAATTGCGCGGCTGATAAATTTACAGCAATGTGGGTTTGATTATCCCAGGCCGCGGCGTCCTCACAGGCCTGCTTGATAGCCCAGGTACCCAGTACTTCAATTTGCCCGCTTTGCTCCGCCAGCGGTATAAACACATCAGGAGGCACTTGCCCCCGTATGGGATGATTCCAACGCATCAAGGCCTCAAAGCCTATGGCCATAGAACTCTCTGTTGCATCGAACAACGGTTGGTAATACAGACTGAGCTCATCATTGGCTAGCGCGCTTCTCAATTCGATCGCCAACAATCGTCGCTCTTCAATATCACGATCGAGGGTAATGTCATAAAAATTAAATTGCCCGCGTCCAGAAGTCTTGGAACGGTACATCGCAAGATCAGCCTTGTGCAGCAGATCGCTGATATCGGTTGCATCAATGCCAAAGCAGGCAGCCCCAACACTCGCACCGCACGGTATATTGTGAGTGTCAAGATCAACAGGCAATGCCAGAGCGGTAATAATACGCCGCCCACAGGCTTCAACAGCCATTGGACCATCAGGCGCCATCTGAAGATACGCAAACTCATCACCGCCAAGCCGCGCAATCACATCTCCCGAATTGCGCAGCATACGAAGTCTTCTGCCCACCTCGCGTAACACACGATCCCCTGCTGAGTGCCCTAGCGTGTCATTAACTTCTTTGAACCGATCAAGATCAATGCAATGTACAGCGAACTTGCGGTCCACAGCAGTGGCACCTTTTGCAGCGTTCTTCAGTACATCCTCAAAACTTGGACGATTAAGAGCTCCTGATAAAACATCGTACTTTGCCAGATAGCGAATTTTTTCATCACTGCGCTGACGATCTGACGAGCGCTGCCAGAGTTGCCAGCAGATCCCCATTACACCAACAAAAGCCAATCCGAAAACAACGACGGCTATTTGTTTAAACGCCAGTGCAATGCGTTGCTGTCGCTCACTTTGATCGACGTAGACTTCTATAATTCCAATGGGATTCCCCCTACTGTCTTTCAAGGGGACATAGGCTTCCGAATAGAAATCCGGTAAACCTTGTCTATTGCGACCTTCCTCTAGTTGAATCAGGTTTTCGCCACTGACAATAATGTCATCCAGATACGTGGCCGGATAAGTACCAAGCTCAACGGTATCGTCTTCAGCCAAAGGCATCTGCGCCTGGAGTTGGTCTGATACCAGTATCTTTTTACCATAAGCGTCAAACAGCTGAAAGTGGAATACGTCCCCTAACCTTCTTTTGCGCAGCAACTGCAGGTGTGCCTCTGCACTTAATCCGTTGCCTGTTAGGAGCCGATCAAGGTCCGGGACAGTAAGAGCGATAAAATTTGCGTACTTCAGAGCAGTCTGTTCAGCCTCTTCTACAAGGTAGCGCTTCTCCGTGCGGTCGAGTGCATAAGCTGCTACGAGCAGCAAGAATGAGCCCACTGCAAGCCACGAGGGAACCGACCACCAGAGCGAAGGCGTATGGGTGTCGCTCTCCAACGGCTCGCAGGCGGGAAATACGTCGGGCAGGTCTGATCGCCGTTTCATTCGCATACTAAACAATATCGATTCGCAAATACAACGTTGCAAACTCTGTTAGAGCAAATTAACAACCAGTACTGCGCACATTAATAGAACCACCACAAACATCATGCTGGCAACACTCCAGCCACGCGCCAGTGCGGAACCAGGTTTTGCGATACGTTCCAGCATCGATCCAGCACCACCTAACAACGATAATGCTATTCGACGAGATTTGGAATTGGCGGCGACAACACTTGCAACCAACAACGGTAACACCGAAGGTATGGCTTTTCGATAAACAACATCGCTGTCGATGTTAGTTGCACGAACCTCGTGAGGGTGCAACCCGGTTTTCATCAGGAACAGGAAGGCAAGCAATGCGAATATGAGTAACTGCATCTGTACCAGGACGTGATCAACCGTGTACGGCTGATAATCAATCTCGTAAGGCAGCAGAGCATATAGAAGACCTGGAAACACACCGATAACCACACACAAGATGGCGGTAATGATCATGGCAATACGCATATGAATAGGAGCTTCTGCAGGTCGCTTCCCACTGTCGTGAGCAAAGAAAGTGAAGTACGGAATCTTGATGCCTGAATGGCTCAACACGCCCGCAGATGCAATCAACAACGCTAACCAGACCAGGTAATAACCATTACTGGCAGAGGCATCGAGGATAAGCGACTTGGATACAAAACCACTGAATAGGGGAAACGCCGAGATCGATGCCGCACCGACAAGACAACACACCATGGTCACGGGCATAGTCTTGTACAGCCCGCCAAGTTCTGATGCTTTGGATGTGCCGGTTCGGTACATCACCGCTCCAACGCTCATGAACAGCAAGGACTTATAAAGAATATGGCAAAAAGCATGTGCAGCGGTGCCATTAAGTGCAAGCTCGGTACCGATGCCGACACCCACCACCATAAAGCCCAGCTGGTTGTTCAGACTGTAGGCAAGAACGCGGCGCAGATCGTTTTCTATTTCGGCAAAGAATATCGGAAACAACGTCATGACGGCGCCGATATAAATCAGAATCTCAGTGCCCGCATAACCACGCGCAAGCGCATAGACAGCCATCTTGGTTGTAAATGCGGAAAGCACAACCGTACCGGTGATGGTGGCCGCCGGATACGCATCCTGTAGCCAGTTGTGCATTAAAGGAAACGCACATTTAATACCGAACGACAAAAAGATAAGCCAAGTGCCCACACTGACCAAGCCTAAGTGGCCAAACTCAATGGAACCGGTGTCCTGATAATGAACCAGCAATCCCGCCAACAGTAGTACACCCGAGAGCACCTGAATAATAAGGTAGCGCATACCCGTGCTATACGCCGCAGGCGTTCTGCGCGCCCAGATCAGAAACACCGAAGCCAATGCGGTGCCTTCCCACCAGAGAAACAGCGTAATCAAGTCACCAGCAAATACGCCACCGATAGCTGAACCTGCATACGCAAGTGTCGCAATTTGTTGCACCGGATCGCGCACGTGCCAGGCATAGAGGCCCGACAGAAAAGCTGCAATGGAGAAGATAATGCTGAAGATTAGCGATAACTTGTCCACACGCATGAACGTTAGCTCAAAACCCAGAACCTCCACCACTGCGTGGTTGCCCATGGCGTAAGTGAGAATCATGCCTAGTGAAAGAATCGGCGTGCCCAGCAGCACCAACGCACGCCAGCGCGGTGCAAGCACCGCACACAGGAGCGCGGCAAACAGATAGATAAATGGAGGCGCTAACAACGTACTCATGATGGATCACCGGTCTTGCCCAACAGTTGATCTTTCAACGATGACACCGAGTCACCTGACCAGTTCTCGTGTTCCACGCGCTGCGAATCAATGTCAGGATACTCTTCGCCATCCACACTGTTCTCGCCATAATACGTTTCGTCCCGGCGAATTAGCAGTCGAAGCGCTTTTGCACCAAACACAATCACTGTGAAGGAGACAAAGCCTGCAATAGCATGAAAGCCATAGAAGCCTTCACCCGGCACCTTCACATGGCGGTGCCACACAAAGTCCATGGCAAACAGGAACACACACAAGACGATGAGCCCGATGATTAAGCGGTTAAGGCCCGAGGCAGTATCCACCCACAAAAAATGACGTGCCAGCGGCGCTACATCATCGTTGGATTTTTTTATCGCCATTGGATCATCCCGATCAGGTCGGTCAGTGGTGCTGGATAGAGAAACAGCACAAGGCAGGTGATGGTAGTGAGCATGATTGCCCACAAGCAGGCAAACGGTGCTTCTTGCATAGTGGCACGTTCACCGGGCTTCAAATCGGGATCAGGCTTTAAAAATGCCCTGAGCGGTATCGGTAATAAATAGGCGATGTTAAGCAATGTACTGAACATCAGAATCATGGCCCATACAATGGTGCCAGTTTCCAGCGACCCGCCGGCTATCAGCAGCTTACTCCAGGCACCCCCCGCAGGCGGCAGCCCGATAATACTGACCGCTCCGATAAAGAAGCACCCCATGGTAATTGGCATGCGACGCCCTATTCCGTTGAGTTTGGATATCTCGCTTTTGTGCAAAGCAACCAGAATGGCTCCGGCACAAAAGAACAAGGTAATCTTGCCAAAAGCGTGCATGACGATATGCAATACGCCACCGCTGACCGACATGACAGTCGCCAACAGAGCCGCTAAAACAATATAAGCCAGCTGGCCAATCGTTGAATATGCCAAACGAGCCTTCAGATTGTCTTTGGTGAAGGCAACAATGGAGGCGGCTATTATCGTAAAGCCTGCCACCGGTAACAAAAAGTATGCCGCGCCACTGATAGTGACAAGATCAATACCGAAAGTGTAGGTCACGATCTTCAACAAACTGAATACACCGGTTTTCACCACGGCTACCGCATGCAGCAACGCACTGACAGGTGTTGGCGCCACCATCGCAGCCGGTAACCAGCGATGGAACGGCATAAGGCCAGATTTTGCGATACCAAAAACAAACAAGGCCAATAAAAACGCCAGTGAGCCATTCGACAAACCTGCACCTGTCAGAACACCGCCAGGCACGAAGTCCATACTGCCCGAGACTACGGTTGTCCAGATAATGGCGGGCAGCAAGAACGCTATGGACGTCGACATCAGAATACCGATATATACCTTGCCCGCTTTTCTGGCAGCTTCCCCACCCGCATGAGTGACCAGTGGAAAGGTTGATATCGTGATGACCTCATACGCTACGAATAACGTCAGGAGATTGTCTGCATAGGCTGCACCCATGACAGCTGCCAGGGCTAATGCAAAGCATGTGTAGAAACGTGTTTGATTTATCTCATGGTGGCCACGCATGTAGCCAATACTGTAAACGGTGGTGACCACCCACAAAAAACTTGCCAGCAAACCAAATATCACGCCCATGGGTTCCGCTGAGAGTTTCAGCGAGTAGTTGGCCATAATGGCAAACTCACCGCTTTGCGGCGTACCACCTGCTACCAGGTCATTGTAAATCAGGTTATTGATTAATAGCAGCGCAAGTCCTGCAACAATAATTGATGCTTCGCGTAGATTTTTACGCTTTTCACCAAAAAACAGGATAAACGGTATGACCGCCAGTGGCGGCACCAATGTCCATAGAGGATTCATCTAGAAGCCTCCCAGCAATTGTTCGGCAGCTTCACCTGCCAGTGACAGGGTTGCATCACCGTTAATACCGAAATACAGACCAATGACAATCAACAGGTACATAGGTGCAAGCATACTCAGAGGGGCTTCGGACATACCCGAAACTTCCGGGGTGGACGTACGTGATTGTCGAAACAGCATGACTTCCACCACTCTGCCTATGTAGACAACTGCCATTAATGAGCTGACCAGTATCAGTGCCGCAATAAGCCACCAACCCCGGTCCATGGAAGCTTCAATCAGCGCAAACTTACTGATAAATCCCACGGTCAACGGCACACCTATAAGGCCAAGCCCTGCAATAATGAATGCGATGCAGGTAAATGGCATGCGCTTGAACAGATCGTCGAATGAGGGACGATGCGCATGACCTACCTGATAAATGATGCAACCAACCGCCATGAACAAAGCTGATTTAACCAGCGCATGATTCAGAATATGAACGATACCTGCGGTAAGCCCCGCCTGGCTGGCCAAGGAAATACCTGCCACGATATAACCTAGTTGCGCGACACTGGAATAAGCCAGCATTCGGCGCAAGTCCGTCTGATAGACCGCTACCAACGACATCAGAATAAAACCCGCCACGGCTGCTGGCAACAAGACACCGTTAAGCAATAGCTGGCCAAAACTGTACTCATACCCGAAGATGCTAAAGAAGAATCGTAACAGGACGTACAAAGAGACTTTCGTCGCAGTGCCTGCAAGAAAAGCAGTAACCGCAACTGGCGCGTAGGTATAAGCATTGGCAAGCCATGCGTGCAACGGGAATATGGCCGCCTTGATCATCACACCGATACAAATAAAACTAAAGGCAACCAATACTGCACGCTGCGATTCGCTGTTGGGGATGCGCTCGGATATGTCGATCATATTCAGCGTACCGGTGGCGGCGTATAGGAAACCGATACCGATCAATATGAATGATGCCCCGACACTACCCATGATCAGATAGCGGAAGCTGGCGGTTAGTGCACGTCTGTCGCTACCCATAGAGATCAGCATGTAAGTGGCAAGCGAAGACACTTCCAGAAAAACGAAAACGTTGAACGCATCGCCTGTGATGACAATGCCCAACAGACCTGACATACACATTAACCAGGCTGTATAGAAGAGATAGTGCTTTGCTAGTGGCACTTGTTTGATAACGCTTCGGTAGGCGTATACCAGCACAATGCAGCTGATACCTGACACCAGTAGAAGCACGGAGGCGTTAAGCGTATCGATGTAATACTCGATGCCCGAGGGTGCAGCCCAGCCGCCTACCTTGTAACGGATAATGCCAACAGTGCGTACATGCTCAAGAACCTGCCATGCGGCAAACAGACTGAACAGGCTCGCTGCAAGCGCAATAACCCAACTGGCCAGCGCGTGGCGAAACACAACGCACACAGGTGCTGCGGTAAACGGCACTAATATCATTAGCGCCGGGAGTTGTTCGTACATCAGGCTTCGGGCTCCTGCGCTTCGATGATCGCTATTTCATCGGCTTCAATAGAACCGAATTCTTCGTAAATCCGCACAATGAGTGCAAGAGCCACAGCACTAGTGGCCACACCCACCACAATGGCGGTCAGGATAAGCACATGCGGTACAGGGTTGGAGAACACAGGTTGCACGTCACCGTGTACCAGAATAGGCGCTGTACCACCGCTGACTTTACCCATGGTGATATAGAGATAAAAAATCGAGGTCTGGAAGAGGCCCAGCCCAATGATTTTTTTCACTAGGTTGTACCGCGCAATCATGATGTATAGTCCGGCCATCATGAGAACAACGACGACCCAGTAGCTGTATAACCCGGCTATTTTTTCCATCAATCTGAACGCCTACTGGCAAAGTTGTAAAACAGGCTGATCATGACACCGGTAACGGTGATGCCAACCCCCAGCTCCACCGTAAATATGCCCCAATGCTGGCCGTGCAAGGGATCGTGCGCAAGCACGTTGTAATCCAGTAGATTACCGCCAAGCAGAATCGTCACAATGCCTGTGCCGCAATACAATAGTAAACCTGCACACATCATGATGCGCAAGATCGCGGGTGAGAGCACCGCACGGGTTCGTTGCAAACCAAAAATGAGACCGTGCAAGATAAACGCGGTGGAGAATATGACTCCGGCCTGAAAGCCACCGCCAGGACCATAGTCGCCGTGGAACTGAACATACAGACCAAACATCATGACAAACGGGATGATCAGTTTGGTGACCACCTGTAAGACACGATGGCGTTGTCGTGGGTAGAGTTTCATGTGTGCCTCGACGTAGGTGGCTCATCAAGCGCATCGGCAGGCGTTTCACCCGGCGTGTCTCCCGGAGCATCCTCCGGTGCTTCAAGTCCCGGACGACGGCGTTTAAGTCCTAGCAGGCTCAATACAGCCATGCCGGCCGCGAAGACCACCATCGTCTCCCCGAGTGTGTCGTAACCGCGATAGCTGGCAAGCACAGAGGTAACGATATTGGGTGGACCCACTTCACTACCCGATTGCTGCAAAAATCTGACAGCCAGGTCGGGGTTGGTTTGAGCTGCTGATGTAGCGCTTCCATAGTAAGGCATGTCCAACGTGCCATAAATGAGCAAAGCACCGGTGACAACAACGAACAACACAGCAACCCAGCTATCGTTGCCACGCGGTTTTTGCTCATGTTTGGTAAACGACAATGCGCCCAGAAACAAGATGGTAGAAATTCCTGAGCCCACAGCAGCTTCTGTGAACGCAACATCAACAGCATCCATCACCACGAAGGCACCCGCTGCAGTCAAACTGTAGGCACCCAGCAGAATTACGGCGGCCAGCAAATCACGCAGTACGATGATGCCAACCGCAATAACCACCAGGAATGTCAAAAGGACATCAGCGACAAGAGTCTCCATCAGCCCTCACCCCGACGCTTTTTATTCAGTGCATCCATTTCATCTTCTATGCGTTTGGCATCCTCACCATGACGATAATCTGCCGGGCGGGAGCGCGCCAAAAGGGTCGCCTCTTCAGGGGAATCTAAAATGGGCTTACCATCAGCGTCCACCGGCACCTGTCCACATAGCAAAGCAGTTTTGGCCAGTGCATGTGAGGCTGTAGGTCCTGTAAAGAGCGTAAAAAACACTATGAGGCCCATTTTTATGGCCGCCATGTTGTTGTCAAAGATGAATACCGCTTGAATAATCAATGCAAGACCGATAACAATCGTGCCGCCCGTATCCGTCAAGCTCGCAGCGTGCAGACGCGTGTAGAGATCCGGCATGCGGACGAGTCCTACAGCACCGGACACGACAAACACACAGCCAACGATCATCAGTATCCAGCTGACTGCCATTATGAGTAAGTCAAACATCTAGAAGTCATCCTCCTGGTATTTACCACTGCCCAGATCGTCGTATTCGAAAAATTTCAGCACAGCGATAGTCCCAACAAAATTGATGAGCGCATATACCAGTGCAATATCAAGAAAATCCGGCCGTCCCGTCATAAATCCGTAAACAGCTATCAACAAAACTGTTTTGGTCCCGAAGGAGTTAACCGCTAACAAGCGGTCAAATAAGGTAGGGCCAAGCAATGTGCGCCATAAGGTTAGCGCCATGGTGACAAGCAATGCCAAGATTCCAGCGATGAACATAGGTCAGTTTCCAGAGTGCTTGCGAAAGTGCGGTTCAACGTCCCGAATGCGTTCAGACATGTCACCCTCTTCGAGTTCGCGCAGGCTGTCTTCGTGCAAGGCGTGGACAAGTATGTCCCCTTCAGGAGTGAAGTTGATGGTGGTGGTGCCCGGGGTGAGTGTTATCGAATTAGCGTAAACCACTCTGCCCATCTCAGTATCAGGCGTGGCACTCACTCGCCGCAGCGTGGGTTTGATATCCAGTTTTTTTGACCAGACCCGCTTGGTGACGTCTATGTTGCTGAGCACAATCTGCCCCATCAGCCATCCCCAATAACCCATGATGTTGAGAAAGCGGAAATAGATTGGCTGCCCACGATGTTCGAGCACTCGCATGCGTTGCGCAAGTGCACACACAATGGCAACGGAAATAGCACCCAGTATCAGTAGTTGGGTCTTGAACAATCCCGACAGCAGCAGCCATAGGCAAACCATCGTCACAATTAATCTGAGTGTCTGTGTCATGTGGTGGGTAGCGGACTCAGCAAAAAGGTCTGAAGAGGGGAAAACCGTAACTCTAGCATGACGCTACGGAAAAACTATTCATCATCATAAGCCGCAATGTATCGACTGTGTAGCTTTACGGCATTCTTATAGCGTTGCAACGTTGTTAGACCGGTAACTTGCCCCTGCTGATTGTGCGTCCCTCTGCTAGACTCGCGCCCTTCAAGTAACGATCCGCTCAGGCTCCCGCTACACATTCATGAAACGCAATTTCCGATACGCTGTGCTCTTAACGAGTTGCCTGGCGATGCCATGGTTACTCTCAGCGTGCAGTGGCGATGTCCGAGCGCCGTCAGTGGATGAGCCTACCGGCACAGAGCCACCGGCCAATAACAGTAACGACCAATTCACCCTGCAAGCAATGAGTGCTGTAGTGGCTCTTGACGAAGGTGAAGGCTTGGTTAGCGTACCAGTCACCATCACACGTGCGCCAGGCCACACTGATGACATTACACTCACGGCGGTGGGCCAGAGTGATGCTGATGAGCTGCTGCTTACACGGCGCTTTGCAGACTCGGTGCTCGACGCCAGCGAAGCCACAACCGAACTACAGCTGGACCTGGCCATCGCTGCGCGCCCCATCCAGCCACAGACTCGTACTCTGATCGTTAGCGCCACAGATTCTGCCGGACGCACAAGCAGCACTGCGTTGAATCTGGCCGTGCGACCTACAACAGCTCCTGATGTATACCTGCTGATAGGCCAGAGCAATATGGTGGGTATCAGTGAAGACGATGCACGACAAGCACTGCCTGGCGAAGCTGATGAGACAGTGGCTGACATCCTCCAATTGAACGTAACGTTCAACGATGACAACAACTTTGGCGAGCCAGACGATTTTACTAATCCTGCCATGCTGTTCAATACAGGCAATCCGGTGACTGTTGCTCTGGACCCGTTGCATTCCGGCCTGCAAAGCGACGGCTCCAAGACAGGTACACGTATTGGTTTAGGACTGTCATTTGCCAAGCGCGCAATAGGTGACACCACGGCACAAATCATTCTCGTTCCGGCAGCCTGGTCTGACACAGGATTCTGCCGACGAGAGACAAACTCTTTTGAAGGGATCGGTTGGAATGCGACCCCACAAACTAATAGAGCCCTCAGCGGTACTCTATTACACGATCGAGCAATTGCTAGAGCCGATATTGCGCTGGAGCAGTCCGGTGGAGTCCTACGCGGAATATTGTGGCATCAAGGCGAGGCGGATTCTGAGGATTCTGCGTGTGCTCAGAGCTACGCGTCCAATTTGACGGAAATGATCGAATCGCTGCGTACCAATATCGCCCCTGACGGTCGCGGCACGGGTGCACGAGGACCAGATGTTGATATTCCGTTTATCGTCGGCACAATGGCCATGGGTGAAGAGCAGGCCCCATTTTCAGACAACAAGATGCTGGTTGACGCAGCTCACAGAAATGTGGCAACTGCAGTCAGTTTTGCTGATTTTGTTAACAATGATGATCTTGTGCCGCCTGCGTTCGCCTGCGGTGGAGGTTCATGTATACACTTCGGCGCAGATGCCTTGCGAGAAATGGGCGCGCGCTACTACGAACGATTAATTGATGTACTACTCTAACTACTTAACAAATTACTTCGCAGAACGTAAGTGGCCAAGGATATCGGCTCACCGATTGCATATAGGCATTATGAACCAAGTAAAACACAGACCCTCGAAACAACATTCAATGCTGTATTCCCTGGCGCTACTCGGCGTCCTGCTACTGTCTGCCTGCAGTAGCGACACAATCGAAGAACCCATTCCGGACAATATTCCCGACAATATCCCCGACGTTGAGCCCAGCGGTGATTTTGAGATACGTTCGGCCGTCAGTAGCGGCGTGCTCGTTGAAGGTGACCCCAACGGTTTACGTATTCCTATTAGTCTCGATCGCGCCAACGGACATACACGACCCGTAGCGCTTGAACTACGCGGCGGCAGCGACGAGGATATCGCATTCGTTAACGGTAGTTTTTCACGCCTTACGCTAACGCCTAGCGACGATGACAGCGAAGCCATTCTTGTACTGTCCATCAGCGCTACGCCGATATTGCCCCAACAGCGCCAGTTTGTTATCACAGCCAGCGACGGCTTCGATACCGATGTCATGAGTGTAGAAGTGACTGTCCAGCCAACCTCGGCACCGGATGTGTACCTATTGGCAGGCCAAAGCAACATGGTAGGCTTTAGCGGAGACGGTACGCGTCAGGCGGGCCCCGGGGGAGCTGACGAACCTAATCCACGCATCAAACAACTCAACGCCTCCAAAAATAGCAGTGCCGACGTCTTTGTTCGCCCTGCTGACTTCACTTCACCCTCTGTGAATGTGGTTGCTCCCAATATCGTGACAGCCCTTGACCCGCTGCACACCCCGCAAGACGTCAGCAACGAATCTGGCAAATCTGATGAGTTCATAGGTTTGGGACTAAGTTTTGCCAAGCGAGCTTTGCCCGATACCTCTGCGGAGATCATCCTGGTTCCCGCTGCGTGGTCGGGCACCGCATTTTGTACTGACGACGAAGGACCCACCGGCAACTGGATGCCAGTGAGTTCTACCAATCGTGATCTGGGCAACACGCTGCTGTTTGACCGAGCTGTTGTCCGCGCCAATATTGCATTGGAGCAAACTGGCGGTGTTTTGCGTGGCATCTTGTGGCATCAGGGCGAATCAGATTCAAACCCTCGTTGTGCACCAGTTTATGCGGAAAACCTGCAACTTCTGGTCGAGGAATTTCGTGCTCAGCTTGATCGAGTTGGCAATTCATCGCTCCGGCGAGTGGACTCGGTGATCCCGTTTGTCGCTGGCACCATGTCTCGAGGCGTGGATGCACGGGAAGATTTATCCGTATTTTCAGAATCCAAGCAAATGGTTGACGACGCTCATCGAAACTTTGTGAATACGGTTGACGCGGGTGGCCTCTCCATCCACGACGATCTGATACCCACTAACGGATTTCCATGTGGCAACACTACCTGTATCCATTTCGGGCCAGGTGCATTGCGAGAGATGGGAAACCGTTATTACGAGGCAATGCTCCGAGCTGTTGGGCGCTAGGGCTTCACTTTAATATGGGTGTTGTGACGCTGTAACTGAAAAATAGCGGCTGGTACAAGGCCAAGCTGCTATAAACTTCAGGAATGCTTACAAACCGCCGATACTTGGTCATATGAGACTGCACGCCCTGCAATACCTGCGCGCGATCGCCGCATTGGCAGTGGTCTATAGCCACACGGTTATCCAGATAGAAGGCTACCAACAGTTCCTGGCGCAAGCAGGCAGCTTTGGGGTGGACATATTCTTTGTCATCTCTGGCTTTATCATGATTTATATCGCCAAACCCGACACGCGACCTGTGGCGTTTTTTGTTGCCCGGATCAGACGCGTTGTCCCCCTCTACTGGTTCTTTACATTTCTCATGGCAGCCATTCTGCTGCTGATGCCATCAGTGTTCAAGGCCACCGTGTTTCGATGGGACACCCTGCTGCAAAGTCTGGCCTTTATCCCTCACTGGAGCACCGCTTACGAAGGATTTGTCTGGCCCATAGTTGCACCGGGCTGGTCGTTGATTTATGAGATGTACTTCTATCTGGTATTTGCAGCATCCTTGTTGCTGGCGGTGCGCTTCCGAATCCTGTTTATCAGCGTTGTTATTACAGCCGTGTTCATTGCAGCTACCCTGCTAAACACCGGCCAATCGGCGCTAGCGCAGTTCTTCAGCGAATCCATGGTGTTTGAGTTCATCTTAGGAATGTTTCTGGCCGTTGCCTGGAAACGCGGATTTCGTCTACCCTCCTCGACTTCCTGGTATTTGCTGCTGCTGGGCTTTAGCCTGCTGTTTCTTGACCTGCCGCTACCGCGAATTCTTGAATACGGCGTTCCGTCGTTGCTTATTGTTACCGCGTGCCTGTTTATCCAGGTAAAAGAATATTCATGGGCAGTGCTTCTAGGCGATGCCTCCTATGCGCTCTATCTGAGTCATATATTCACACTAGGCGTGCTGCGCAAATTTGTTGCACCGTATCTGGGTGAAGGGCAAACGGCTGCGTATCTGTTTGTGCTGATATCTCTGGTGGTATGTACGGTTATTAGCGTATATATCCATAAATGGGTGGATAACGGGTTGCTGCGCCATGAGCGCCTGTCGTTCCCGTTAAGCCGCGCGCCACAAGCTGGCAAAGCCTGATATGGCAGATGATAAAACAACCCAATACGCGCAGCTGTTCGATATCCCTGGACATCACTGCCTGACGCTGCTCAGCTCCAATCGCGTGGAACGGGACAGCACCGTGTACGAGACTCAGTGGCTCAACGAGCACGACGGGGCACAGCAACTGATTGCGCGATTTCGCACCTGGACCAATAGCTCGCTTAAGCCGCCTTATAGAAAACAATCGGGCTGGGAGCGCTTTTCGTCGAATGGCGATCTACTGGACCGAGAGGTGCGCTATTCCAAACGTGATGATATGGAATATCTGCACTAGCTGTGTTCGCGAATAACCTCTAGAAACTCATCGCCGTATTGCTCAAGTTTATGGCTACCTACGCCGCTGACATTGGCCATTTCACCTGAATTGCGAGGCTTCAAGGCGATCATGTCAGCCAATGTATTATCGTTAAACACAATGTAGGCTGGCACACCCGCCATATCACTGATTTGTTTTCGCAACACGCGTAGCGCCTCCCACAGTGGCTGATCCGAGTCGTTGATATTGATGGGAGCTCGTTTACGCGCGCTTTTGTGGCTGCCCTTGCCCGTCCCCTTGCTGGACTTGCGAAAGTGCAGCGTTTGCTCCCCTCGCAACACGGGGCGCGACTCTTCAGTGAGCATCACCGAGCCGTGGCCATCAACATCGACAGTCAGTAGACCACGAGCAATAAGCTGACGAAATAAATTGCGCCAGTCGTTAGCACTTAGATCAGTACCGATACCAAAAGTGGATTGTTTGTCGTGGCCAAAGCGCTCTATTCGCTCTGAGGATTTTCCCAACAGAACGTCGACAAGATAGGTAACGCCGAAACGTTGTCCAGTTCGATAAACACACGATAGCGCTTTACGTGACGCATCAGTGGCATCCCAGGTTTGCGGCGGATCAAGGCAGTTATCGCAGTTGCCACACGGCTCATCCAGCACATCCCCAAAGTAGCTGAGCAACGACTGGCGACGACAGGTGGTCAGCTCAGCCAGTCCCAGCATGGTTTCCAGTTTCTGGTTCTCTACCCGCTTGTGTTGCTCATCAGCATCGGACTGAGCCATCATTGATCGCAGGTTGATCACGTCTTGCAGCCCGTAGGCCATCCAAGCGTTCGAAGGCAAGCCATCTCGCCCCGCGCGCCCGGTTTCCTGATAATAGGCCTCGATACTTTTGGGTAAATTCAAATGCACCACAAAGCGGACGTCCGGCTTGTCTATCCCCATGCCAAAAGCGATGGTAGCCACGACTATCAACGCATCTTCACGCAGAAAGCGTTTCTGGTTGAGCTCTCGCGTGCTGGCGGGTAAGCCTGCGTGATAAGCCACAGCGTTACGGCCATTGTCGTTAAGCCACTGCGCCGTCTGCTCCACTTTTTTGCGGGACAGGCAATACACAATGCCTGCCTCATCCACATGATTGGCATCGAGGAACGCCAGCATGGCCTCCTTGGCGTTTTGCGGCTCACCCACGGTATAGCGGATATTGGGCCGGTCAAAACTACTCACAAAATGCGCAGCTTTGGTCAGTTGCAGATTGTTAGCGATCTCAACGCGTGTTCGCTCATCAGCTGTTGCCGTTAATGCAATCCGCGGCACATTGGGAAAGCGCTCGGAAAGAATCGACAGGCCCATGTATTCCTTGCGAAAATCATGACCCCATTGAGACACACAATGCGCTTCGTCGATAGCGAACAGCGCAATGTCCGCAGCGTCCAGTAACGCCAGCATGCGGGGCATTAGCAGTCGCTCAGGGGCGACGTACAGCATGTCCAGATCACCTGATAGCAAGGCCTGTTCAGTACTTGCCACCTCACCAAAATCCATTGATGAATTAATGAACGCTGCTCGCAGGTTCAGCGCATTGAGTGCATCCACCTGATCTTGCATAAGCGCAATGAGCGGTGACACTACGATACCCGTGCCAGAGCGCACTAGTGAGGGCACTTGGTAGCACAAGGATTTACCACCACCGGTGGGCATCAATACCAGGGCGTCGTCGCCCTGAATAACGGTATTGACAATTTCGTGTTGCTGGCCGCGAAACTGGTCGTAGCCATAGATGGTCTGGAGAATATCCAGAGCTTGTTGGGACATATTGCCTGCTTGTGTCATTTCGCCTCCGTGCGAATGGTATTTTGATGGTAAGGGCACTTAAGTGTTCAAGTGGGTAAGAGTCTATTCTGGGGCTAGGACTGCCCTACGTAATCTCCTCGCCATTGTGAGTACTGATCTACAACCGCTTGCATGGCTTGCTCATCGAACTCGCGAAGGCCGCTAAGCACCATGTTCTTCTCACCTTTGCCGACCCGCTGGCCCTCGAGCTGAATGTCGAAGCGCAGCCTCACTGCACCTTTACGGCCATTGACGGTAATGTCCGAATCGATAAGCTGTAGCGTGACGTCTGTGCCTGTAAGCGTCTCGGGCATCTGGTCCAGTTCAATGGCCATATCCTTGTAGATCACGAGAGGCCTGTCGGGGTTGATCATGACCTTCGCGTCACGCATCAAGGGCACCAGAATGTCGGGGAATGTCTGACCTGAAAAACTGACGTAAGCCCGACTGAGGGTATTGACGAAGTCAGCATCGGTGTACACGGTGCCGTCCAGAAAAAGACTCAAGATGGTTTTATCCCTGGCATCGAGAATATGTGCCGCTTTTTCCACCTTTTCTGGCATTTTCAGAGCGCTGTTGCCGTCAACCATGCCCGAAAAGTGCACAGCGGTGGTACCGGCAACACCGTACTGATGCAGCATGACGCAAAATAACAAATCCCCCGGCACGCAAAAACGCTTGGTGCCAGGGTTGTGAATCGGGTTGAAATCACCTGCGACACCTTTGGCGAATTCACTGCCCTGCTCTTCGGTAAATGAGATCGTGTCTTGCCGGGAAGAAAAGTACTGGGCGAGTTGCATAAGTTGCCTGATCAGAGCGTAGCCATTGTGGTGCGGTATGGTCGCAAACCGGACGTCCAACCGCAATAGGCAACATCAATTGAATAGACGCAAAGGCGTCAATAGACTGTCAAAATAGTGATGTTGCGCCGCCTGAAGTTCAACGCTCCTTGGATAGATTGGATCAGCTCGGTCATCCACCATAGGGCGGTCCCAGCCGCGGGTGGATGCCAGCAATTGCTGCAGACCGTCATCACCAAAACGCGTCAGATAGCCTGCCATCACCACATCGACGTAACTCTGGGCAACGGGGTGGGCGCTATCGGACAGATGGCGGTTAGGCTCAAGGCTGCGGTACACCTGAATTTCATCCACGTCCAGACCGTCAGGCACGTCAAAATCCGCAATACTCAGCGTGAGTCGCTCGTAACCAAATTCACGCTTGTCAAGATCAGCCAGCTTTGCCTGTGGAATGCGCACCAGCACGCCACTAATACATGTGTCTGCAGGCTCGATACTCAGCGAGGTACAGGCGTGACGAGCATCCGTTTTAGTCACTCGGTGATTCCACACCCGCTGCCACCCTTTGAGGGTGGCATTGATCGCCTCCTCCCCCTCAGGACGTGTGTTTCTGTTCACCAAGGAGCCGTATCCAAAATAGCTGATCCATTGGGCTGACATAAACTAGTTCTACTCTTGAGTCTTTATTGTGACGTGCGTCGTGCACACACTGTGTCAAAGCGCCGTATCATGGCACGTATGAGGGATTTTAATTCATGGTTTACGTGCACGGGCCTGTCGCATGCGATAGGTGCGGTTGCTCTTTGTCTGGCATTTTTAGTGCCGGTGTCTGCTGCGCTGGCCGCATCTCTGAACGACGCCCAGCGTCAGCAGGCCATGCTGTTGGCCGATGGCACAGCCTGGGTGGCGGCCAAGTCGTCGACAGCCGTTGGTCTGGCGTCAAGAAGCACACAGCCTGCACCTGCAACAAACCCCGACAACCACCCTCTGGGTGCACAAACCCTATCCGTAGAAAAACAGGAAAACAAGGCCCAGCCCGAATCAAAACGTGTTCAGGTCTATCAATTTCACTATGGACTGCAGCAAGCTCGACGACTGGGCATCGATCCTGACAGCAATGAAGTTATTCAGGTCAAGCTGATTGCATCGGTTCACCTGCCCCTGAACACCGCTGAAATCGCCTACGGGCAGGATCTACTGTCGCAGCGCACAGATATTTTGGACAAGCTGCGAGAAGAGCAACTGCAACGTGGACGTGCACCCTTTGGCGAACTTGCCGAACTGGACGTCAAAGCCAGCATCTTCGAGCCTATGGACAATCAGCATGCTTGCCATCTGCAACGTTGTGTTCTGTTTTCGCTCTTCGATGCGACCCGCACAGTGTTCTCTATAGAGCCCGTGGTTAATCTGCAGGCTTTGCAGGTCACGCTGCTGGAAAACCCATGAGACTAACGGCACAACAGATGTTGCTAGCGCTCGTGTTAGTCATGGTGTCTTCGGGGAACACAGCATTTGCTGCTGCCGCCCCTTGCGTCGTGGGGACGCCACTCACGCAGTCGTTCGCCTCAGGTGCAAGCTGGTCTTTGTGTGCCAGAACCGATGAGCAACACGGCCTGGAAGTCTCACAAGTGTATTACCGCGCACCGGGTGATATCAGTCGATCTGTTCTGGGTATCGCACATATCGGACAGATATTGATGCACTACCATGATGAGGAGTTGCCGCGCGCACAGATCAATACAGCAGGCATGCCGCGCACTCTCACCATGACAGCTAACAATTGCAGCGGAACGCTACTGCTCAATAAGGGTACCGACGCCACCCTATGTAGCCGTGTTGAAGACAATCGGATAACCGCCAAGTACGCTCAAGACCCCGGCCTGCAGAGCCAGCGATGGCAGCTTTCCAGCGCCTTGCAACGCGAGGGGTTGGTCTGGGCTATCTCCATCGCGTTTCGAGAAGATGGCCAGATTACGCCCGGACTGTCTCTATCAGGGCGCGCTCGACTCAACGATGAGCCCTCAGATTTTGCTGCAACGCTACCCAACAGTGGTCAATATTTGCCTCGAGCTACCATTCTGTCTACTTGGCGAATGAGCTTTAATTTAGATGACGGCGCACCAGACAGTGTTCAGCAGTTCGAATTTGAGCTGGATGAGGCCCGTGGTAATCGACGCCCCATGCAAGTCACTGAACTTGGCACGGAATCACTGGCAGTTGTAAAAAGGACAAGTTTTCGTGGCTGGCGAATCATTGATCCGGTAGGCGCTGGCTATTATCTGGACCCGTCGAACAGCGGCTTCAGCTTTATCGGGAGCGCTTATAATTGGGCGCGTTTCGACGTTGCTCTCACCGCGTTTAAATCCTGCGAACGGTATGCTCTGCATAATAATGCAAGCTTTGTAAATGAAGAACGTTGCGGCGCTTCGCTCGACGATTTTGTGAATGGTGAGACCCTAGCTGGTGCTCAGCCTGTCTTGTGGTTCAGCCAGTCACGCACGCTCAATCCTACTAACGAGCATTGGCCGGTCATCAGTCATGTTCATCAGTCTTTCACGCTACTGCCCTTTGACTGGACGCCTACCTCTCCGTTTGAGTTGATTCGATGAGTATCCTGACTGTAGTCCGCTGGATTTTGGTTCTAATCGCGTTTTCAGGGAGTGCAATGTTCAGCGCTACCGCCACAGCGCAACCCAATTGCGCAGCAGAATCTCGTATCACACACAACTTTGACAATGGTTCGCAGTGGGACTTATGCTGGGAATCGCGCATCCGCGAAAACCTGGTGTTAAGCGATATTCATTTTACGCCGCCAGGCGGTGAGCCTTTCAAGGTGTTGGCCTCAGCGCGCTTGAGCCAGTTACATGTTGCGTATGACGATAGCGATGTGACCTACAACGATGTCACACAGTTTGGATTGGGCGGTAGCTACCTGACAACGCTCGACAATACCGACTGCCCTACTGGCAGGTTGCTTGATGTGCAGACCCGCCCCGCTTTGTGCTTGTGGGAAACGCGTGCTGACAATGGCCATCTGACCCCATCCAGAGGCGCAACAGCTGCCAGCCTGAACCTGTTCTCGGTCTCGCAGGTGGGTGCTTATGCCTACGTCGTCAACTGGAAATTCTATGACGACGGTACCTTCGAGCCAGGTGTAGGTGCCACCGGTGCTTTGCAACGCAGCTCTGACAATACAGAGCTTCCATTTGGTCGCGTATTACAGGGGGATCCGGATACCTTGTGGTTATCCCACACGCATACCTACTACTGGCGTCTGGATTTCGATCTTGGAACATCCGCAACCGACGATGTGGTCTCCGAGCTTCGCTACCAGATTGACGAATCCGGGCGACGAAACTTGAATACAGAGGTATTTGCCACCGAACAGGCGCGCATAATTGATCCGGCAGCTCACCTGCTATGGCGCATTATGGACAACGCCTCAGCAACTGCTCCGGGTTATCAGTTTGAACCTGTGCGCAACGGACATCGATTTGAAAGAAAAGAGGTCGAACCCTATACCGAGTTTGATTTTTTTGTCACCGTGGGCAACGACTGTGAACGCTTTGCCAGTCAGAATGCACGCTTTAACCCTGATTGCCTGAATCACGTACTGCAGTATGTGGATGGACAATCCATTGAGGGCGAAGATGTGGTGCTGTGGAACCGAGTGTCATTTCATCACACGCCGCGTAGTGAGGATCAACGGCACATGCACACACATTGGGATGACTTTTCTATTCGGCCGGTGAATTTGCTCAAAGGCACCAGTGGTTTGAGCAATCTTCCTAATACTCCACCAGAGTTTGCCGAATTACCCGATAAGCAGACGCCCGTGGGGGAGCTTGTACACGGGGACATGATCAAGGCCACTGACACCGATGACGACATGTTGAGCTATTCAGGTACAGGCTTGCCGCCTGGGCTTGAGCTACGCCCTGATGGACATGTTCATGGGCACACGACCACTGCTGGTCGATACACCGTGCAAGTTAGTGTGCGTGATGATCATAGCGAGGTACAAAGAAGCTTCAACTGGACTGTAGGCAACCCGGATGAGCAGACATCCACAAGTTCCGGGGGCCTTAGTTCGGTAGGGCTATTGATGCTGTTATTGAGCTATTCAATCAACGTTGTGTTCAGGCGCTATCCGGGTTTAATCGGACGTATGTCTGCTGGATAATCCACGCATCATGACTTGCTCGATGACGTCTGACGTCTAAATCGGCAGTCACCTGTTTTTTCACGTCGTCCCACTGCAGAATCTGCTCCTCACGCATGACACCTTCAATAGCGCTGAGCTTGAAATTCATCGGTATTCTTGCAGCTGCAAAGAGCTTGACCAGCCAAGGCTTATCGACCACCCACGCGTCCGAGTAGGCCTGCTGACCATCCAGTAGTGTATTGAGATGCTCGGCGATTTCAGCCACGGGCTTGCCGTATTCCAATAACGTCTCTTGAGCTATTCCGTGCAGAGCTTCAGCGCTACTATCCCAGTGGGTCCATCCCTCTTCCGGGCGAATGAGCATGCTGTGGCGCTCGCTATTAGCAAGCACGACACCTACCTCAATGGGGTAACTTTCGGCATGCAGGCCTGACGCTTCAATATCTATTATGATTATCATGTGCGTGTCATGCGTTGTCTAAAGGAGCTATTTATCATCTAAGTAATCAGCAATGGCAAACGCAGGGGTTAACACAATCTCTTACAAACGCCCTACCGCTGACCATATCATCCACATGGCTCCACTGCTTAAAAAGTTAGCAACCTTTGTAGAGTAACTATGAATACCGACGTTATTACGCCAGAGGGCTATGCCAAACTTCAGCAAGAGCTTGATCAGCTTTGGCGCAAGGATAGACCTGAGGTCACCAAGATAGTCCAATGGGCTGCCAGCCTAGGCGATCGGTCTGAAAATGCAGACTACAAGTACAACAAAGGCAGGCTCCGTGAAATTGACCGCAGGGTAAGATTTCTCAGAAAGAGGCTCGAGGCACTGCGAGTCGTTGAGTACAATTCAGTGCAGGAAGGCAAAGCATTCTTCGGTGCCTGGGTAACGTTGGTAGATGATGAGGACAACACCTTGTGCTTCAGAATTGTTGGAGCTGATGAAATTTATGGCCAGAATGACTATGCGTCTGTTAATTCACCCATTGCAAAAGTCTGTATTGGAAAACGCGTTGGTGACGATGTAATCGTCACCACATCAGAGTCAAAAAAATATTGGGAGATAGAATCGATAGATTACCGAGTGCGGAAGTCTTGAGCGGTGTCGCCTTACATACCCGCTTAAAGCATCCTCACTTTCTCCATATTTGGACAGTACACTCCGACGGACCGATCCATGACATGGTTATAAGCTATGATAAGACGCTCCGATAAAACATATTCGATAAAATATGTCTTAAGCACTATCTCGATCACTGGGCTGCTAATCCTCAGTGGTTGCAGCGACTCTGATGGCGGCGATGCCATCGTTGATGAGGGTGATGGCGACACCATCGTTGATACGGGTGACGATAGCGATATAGACGGAACCGCTGCAGTTATCGATATCTACAATGCCATATTCACAGAAAGGAGTGCCGACTGCGCCGACTATGTGAATACATTCGACGCAAGTCCGGTTGATATCCAGAACAGCATTACCTTCGATGCAGATGTGCTTATCACAGCAACTGATACTGACTGCACTATTACGTCCAACAGCGTACCTAATCACGATTTCAATGACGACACAGCTGCGTTCGCGGGTGGTGCAGATGGCGCAACGATAGCGGCCACAGACACCGTGTCCACCGTTACTAGAAGCCCTACCATGGCCGCTACGCAAACACCGCTTAGTCAGCAGGTGAAGAACGGCATCTTCCTGAATGGCGTTCGTCTCGATATTTTGTCCGCTGGCTGCTATAACCCGACTAGCCCAGATGCTGGCGATGACGGCAATGTCGGCATTGGTTGCGCGGATGACGCTCCATGGTTGCTTGATCCACTCGGCACCGAATCCAAATTCGGCGCTGACCTGAACAACGCACACACGCAACCTGGTGGGCTCTATCACTATCATGGCGGACCGAATGCGATGTTCGACGATACAGCGGCTAGTGGAGTATCACCCGTTATTGGTTTTGCGGCTGACGGGTTCCCGATTTACGGTAGCTTTTTCAACGACACCGCCTCAGGCATGGTGCGCGCGGCAGTTTCTGGATACACCTTGAAAGAAGGTACGCGAGGAGTGCGAAGCGATACCAACCCAGGAGGCGATTACGCCGGAGAATACAATGACGATTGGGAGTTCACCGGTGACGCTGGCGATCTGGATGAATGTAACGGTATGACTGTGGACGGCCAATACGGCTACTACGTTACGGACACCTACCCTTGGGTTCTGAAGTGTTTTGTTGGTACACCAGACGAAAGCTTCGGTGGCGCTGGCGGCGGCACAGGCCCTGGTGGACCTCCGCGCGAATAAGGCATTTCATTTTTTGAGCTTGAACGTCAATAAGCGGGAGGTAGTGTCAGACATTGCCTCCCGACTCTAACAATGCTCGTATGCGATATTCGAATGTCGGATTTTTACTGTTTCTGTTTACCACACTTTGTTCACAAGTGGTGCTGTCGCATGAAGCCGGTATTACGGATACCGGTATAGAGATATCCCAGGATAGTCTCAAACTAACGTACACAGTACCTCAGAAGCTAGTTGCTCGCCTTGCTCTGGGTAGCACACCAAACGATGATGCTAGTCAAAGCGCAGCTATTCTCAAAGGCTTCGTTATTGCAAACGACGGCAATCCCTGTCGCGCAGTTGCGATCGCACAAAGAAGCTTGGACACCATTGCCTCAGCGCAATTTGACTTCCAGTTTGATTGCACTGCCCCTATCACTCGCTTAAATATTCACTACAAGCTGTTATACGATCAGCAAGCAGCTCATTCCAATATTGTTCGTATCTCCTTACTGGGCAGATCTCAAGACGTCACGCTCTCTGCGGACAATCCCAAACACGTAGTTGATGTCCAGGCTCTAGTCATGCAGATAGCGGCAGCACGAAACGCTGACCATTCGCAGAAGCTGAAGAAAACTGGAGACTCCCCCTATATTCAACGACCGTTCGGTACACACTTTTTCCCCATTGGGTTACAGCACATTCTGTTCGGTTTTGATCATGTCATTTTTCTGTTCTGCCTGATATTGCTGCCGATGCGACCCGTTGTGCTGTTGACTATGATCACCTCATTCACCATCGCACATTCAATCACAATATCACTGTCTGTCCTGGACTTTGTGACATTGCCTCCTCGAATCGTAGAAACTGTTATTGCCCTTAGTATTGTTTATGTATCGGTACGCACAATCGCGATTTTGCGCACATCAGCTTATGTTCAGATTTCAACGTCCCAGATCAGAGAACGTTTGCTCAGCAGCTTTGTGTTCGGTCTAATTCATGGATTCGGATTTTCTTATGTGCTCAAGGAAATCGGATTAGGAGAGCAGGCCTTCTTATCGCTACTCTTTTTCAATCTTGGCGTTGAGGCTGGTCAGCTGATTATTCTCAGCGCACTACTCCCGTTAATCTGGTGGCTAGGCAAACGGTTTCCATCCTGGCACTGGGCGCGCGGTGCTTCCTTGTTAACTGGACTCATTGGATCGTTCTGGTTGATAGAACGTCTGGTGATACAGTAAATCCCTCTTCAATTGAGACTTAGTTTCAAATCGCCTTGAGGCTGCTGTTACTATTGGCACACAGCGCACTCTCTGCGCTGTATGCCATCGACGCTAGTTCGGTTAAAGAATCGGTCTGGTGACATTTAGATTGTGACATTCAATGAAGATGAACTTGTGGCACTGGATACCTTGTCGGCATCGGCAACCTATTGAGCCGACTTGCAGTGTCGTTATAGTATTAACTCCACAGGAATGGCAATACGTCATGCAGCCAACGTGCTACATTTTCAGATACACACCGGCTTAACATCTAACAAAAGGGCTTACACATGGCTAAAACCATTAAAGGCGCAGGGATTTTCCTGGCTCAATTTGCCAGTGATGAGGCACCGTTCAATACGCTTGAGGCCATCACTAAATGGGCTAGCGAGTTGGGATACGGTGGCGTTCAGATTCCCACTTTCGATGCACGACTGTTCAACTTGCAACAAGCGGCTGAATCAAAAGATTACTGCGATGAAATTAAAGGCATCTGCAAAGACGCAGGCGTGCAAATCACCGAGCTATCGACTCACCTACAGGGCCAACTGGTTGCGGTGAACCCAGCCTACGATACCCAATTCGATGCATTTGCCCCCCGCGAGGTGCATGGCAACCCAAAAGCACGCCAGCAATGGGCGGTTGAACAGATGAAATTGGCAGCTCTTGCATCGCGCAATCTGGATCTTGATGGTTCAGTATCCTTTACAGGATCACTGGCATTTCCATTCGTTTACCCTTGGCCACAGCGCCCAGAGGGTTTAATCGACGAGGCTTTCACAGAACTTGCCAAGCGATGGAAGCCTATCCTGGATGTGTACGAGGATAACGGGGTGGATATTGGTTTTGAAATCCACCCAAACGAAGATGTGTTCGACGGCATCACCTTCGAGATGTTTCTAGATAAACTGCATGGCCATCAGCGATGCCGGATCAATTACGATCCGTCTCACTTCCTTTTGCAGCAGCTGGATTATCTGGCTTTTATTGACATCTATCATGAGCGCATTAGCGCCTTTCATGCAAAGGATGCAGAGTTTAATCCCACTGGCCGCCAAGGCGTTTATTCTGGCTTTCAAAACTGGACTGAACGGGCGGCACGATTTCGCTCACTTGGCGATGGTCAAGTTGATTTCCGCGGCATTTTTTCCAAACTTGCACAATACGATTATGACAGATGGGCAGTTCTCGAATGGGAATGCTGCTTGAAACATCCCGAAGATGGTGCCCGTGAAGGCGCACCGTTTATTAAAGATCACATCATTCGGGTAACCGACAAGGCGTTTGACGATTTTGCAGGTGGCAACAATGATCAAGCAATGCTCAGAAAAACATTGGGGATTTGATTGTTCGGCAAGACTTCAAGACTAGTGTCTACGAAAATTATGCCTTAAGCCAGAACCTGATTTACGCCGATTATCTCGATATATCGGCCTGCCGTACCTATCATAGGAATTGTATTGACGGCTGTACTTACGGCTGTATGGATATCGAGAGCTGTACGATTTTCTAGGCGTGTGGTTAAAACGTTTTCGAAACTGGCGACTGTTCTTGCCTCGGAACACGTATGGGCTAAGTTTGAGATGTATAGACAGATCCGTTAGCTCTGCATCTTCTATGATGTCCAGATCTATCCCACTTTCTGCGCCACCTCTGAATTCACTACCGCTCTTTACTGTGCTAGCGGCATGTGAGACTTGAGAGGTCAATACAACAAGACCCAATGAGGCGGCTACGGCAAGCCGGCGAAACGCAGTTACTGCGGATACTTTTTGTTGAGATAACATTTTCACGATGATGCTCCTGTCGTACTCAGTTCAAATAAGTCGCTATTATCGGAGACGTACATTGCGTAATTGGTTCAACAAAAAATCACTGTGAGCCAGTAATAGTGGTATTTGTGGTAATAATCACCACCGATACCGTGCACTGTTTCGCATTTTTTTGCTGGCGAGACACATAACAGCGCTAGCCACAAATTAACCGACGCGCACGCTAGCCGGGGTATCAGGCTCAATGGTGACCACATGTGTCTTAGGCGTTGAAAGAGATATTCCATGTCTATGCGATGCCTCGAGGATCTCTTCAGACAGTCGCTGCCTGATTGCAACAATTTCACTGACATCCTTTATGTAATAAAACACGCCCCACTCAACTGCATGGTCTCCGGTCTCAAGTACCCGTATCTCCAGAGGATGCGCATTATCTATACTGCTTTCATCAGCTTGAGCTACAGTCTCAAAAGCTTCCTGTAGCATGGCTTTGACATCAATGGAATTAGTGTCGTAACCAATTTTGAAGGATAGTTTTTCTCTAAGACCTTTTGCTGAGGCAAATTTTGAAAGACTGTGAATAGTCTGATCACGCAGTTTGGAGTTGCTCATCATGATGCGATGGTTATTCACAATATCAATCAACACCGTATGGAATATCTTGGTTTTGAACACTCGAACCAGGATGGGATCCGAGTCACCAATTTCGATCAGATCGCCTTCACTGAGCATCTCACTGTTTAAAAGTACAAGACCGCTAATAACATCTGGGGCCCATGCTTGTTGTGTCAACGCCAGAAACACACCGACAAATCCAATAGCGCCACCAGCCTCCAGCATACTGCTGAATCCTGCAATTCGTATGACGGCAATAAATACAATAATCGTTATAACCGTACTGGCCACCAGAGTAAGCATTCGCGATCGGTAGGTGTCCGATATCTGGAGACTATCGCCACTATTGTTAGTTTTGCCGTATTTGATACGCATGACATAACTTGCAATATTGGATGCTAAATACGCTAGATACAACACCACCAGAATGGAGATGAGCTTAATCGCAAAGCCCTGGTCATCGTTGCTATTTTGTTCAACGCCCGTGTAAATAGCGTTGTAGCAAATCGCCGCAAGAATGGCTAGATTCAGTACACGAAGCACACTGACTCTAAAATCTATCTGCCGCCTGGACAAGCTACCCGCTGTCTTGAGAATAATTGGCCTTGCAAGCAGCAGCAACAACAGATTCATCGCAATAATCACGTAGTGCATTGCGGTGAACGATGAGAAATACTCTAGGATTACTTGGTTCATGGGTACAAGGATAATCTAAGTAGCCAAACCATAACGATTGTGTACACAACAATCTATCGGTTTTTCAGTTCTTTTCGACAATCACAAGCCCTGCTATCTAGCAAAACAATGTAAAAACACTTATTGCCCTGTCCTGTCGCCCAGCATAACGATAGGCGTTTTTAACAGTATGCGCAGATCGGTTGCTAAAGATATCGTACGTACATATTCGATATCCCACGTACCGTTCTCGTGCATCGGCCCTCTGCCACGAGCAGAAATCTGCCACAGACCGGTAAGCCCAGGCTTTACCAAGTGACGTTGATGCATGGCATCAGCGTAAAAACGTTTTACAACAGACTCCAGCTCCGGCCGTGGCCCTACTAGGCTCATTTCGCCACGCAAAACATTGAATAGCTGCGGCAGTTCGTCAAGGCTATAGCGTCTAAGAAATCGCCCCACTAACGTGTGCCGAGGGTCCGAATCGCTTTTGTGAGTAATACGATGGTCTTCATCAACATCTTTACTGTTGTAACGTCTATCCGCGTTCATCGAACGAAATTTGAGAACCTCGAAAACGCAACCGTTCAGGCCCATACGACGCTGTCGAAACAGCACCGGACTTCCCAGGGAATATCTAACCAGAGCTGCTATGAACAACATTGGAATTGCGAGGATCAGCAGTCCTGCAAAAGAGGCCATTCGATCACATACCGATTTACCGTAACGGGTGTAAAAGCTTGATTCAAAGTCAATTTTGGGCAAATCTTGTGGCTCCGTCGCCACGTCTAGAGCCGCTACCTGAACAGGCCCTACACTACCCGCCTTTACTGAAGAATGCGCTGTAGCACGCGAACCCATCTGGAGACTCCTTCGGGTAAACCCCGTGCATTCGTTTTAACATCAGGAACAATCAGTGAAACAGACCAAAGTAGAAATCTGCCTTTAACAGCAAGGTCCACCGACGCTAAGGTATGTTTCGGCTAGTTAGCTGTGTTCTAAACCTTCACAGCTTGCAAATGCGAAAACAATCTGCAGTAAATCCAGATGGTAGGCGATGTGTGCGGTATTGCTCAATTGCAGATAACCTTAGTGCAAACCTTGCCCATGTTAGTCACCGGGACTGCGAGCCTGACAATGCCTGCCGCGCGGGCTGATATATCCCAACCTCAGGAACAATGTTCATATCAGCAACTGTTGAAGATGCTGAATTCGTCTAAGCGATATCTATCTGCTGAAAAATTAGCAGCCCTGCCCGTAGACAAACCTGGAGGAAAGATCACTCACGGCAGCCATATTTCAATTAGCCCCTCTGCTGGCGCCGGTCTATAAAACCCGTAGTCGTGGGCGTCAACACGACCAAAAACCAACGCCAATACATCAGCAACCACGTTACCAGCCTGGCTGTCAGCATCGTGAAATATGCGAACCTCTGCGCGTTCGGGAGTCTGGTTAACGTAGCGTACTTCAATGGTTTCTATACTAAGGGAGCTCATCAGCGAGCTAATTTGTTGAGCCAAACGGGTGGCGTCTTCTTGAGCATGCATCACGATGTTCTGTGTACCCATCGCATTAATGCGATCCAGAAGCTCATCCTCAATTACCGTCAGTTCGTTTTCTTGCGCTTGTTCGAGATCATTATCGGGCGCATCCTGGTCGCTGCCGAGGGCGGATGCAGCTGAAGCTCCCAACAGCACGAGTAAAACAACAGACATCGCTACTCGGCTCACGCCAAAGTAGCTACGCATTGCTCCCTGCAACTTCGCTAAAAGTGTGTTTATTCCTAAAGTCTGCATGATTCCGTTTAATACGTTGAGGTTCAGCCGCTGATCAATTACCGGCCTGGTAGCCAGCTAAGCTGCGGCATTGGCACTTTCACCAAGATGCATCAATATTCCCAACCATCGACAGAACGCTGGCCGCTGGCACTTTACAGTGATTTGCCAGAATGAGCTGATAGATTATTCCTGCCTTGTGATTGACACCACAATAATGAGCTGCTCAGTGCTGCCGCCGCGTAGCACAGCAGCCTGACCGGAACTCGACAGGGCTTATCAGGAGGCGGTATAATGCATCAGTATTGACGAAAAACACAGGCGCAATTGACTTCTTTTCGTGAGCAAAATTGACCCATGAATATTTCAAAGAACCTCTTTTTAATGCTACTGCTAACGTTGGTCGCTGTAGCGAGCGGATGTGCGACAACATCCACGTTAAGCCAGCCCGCATACGAGAGAAAGCCTTTGGTTATGAGCGGTGTCCGTCTTAACCTTGCTTCGTTGCGCAAAGAGGCATCGGTAAATGAGCGATTTGGCGTGAATCCGCCTGACTACCCTCTGCTGGATCTCCCATTTAGCACTTTTTTAGATGTGGTCTCACTGAGCTACACGGTGCCCGTCGCACTATTTTATCGATATTGATCGCTCTCTGACGTTATGTCCACGCACCTCGGGCTACACTTTTGACATAACTACCGCTCAAGTTTCTAAATTATCGCGGCAGCTCTAAACCCACGTGCGCAAACATCCATGCCGCCAGCGTGGCCTACGATTAAAGCCATGGGATAAAGGGACTGACGATGCAGCTTTGCATCAAAGTTGTTACCACTTTTGTTAACTCCCCTGCCTCCAACACTTCAAGTTAAGTGCGTGTCACCTCCGGAACGTTATTCGCAAATTGATCAGCATTCCATCCGGACTGCTACACAAGCTCACGGGCGTCCACCAAAGCTGAGCGTGATGTAGGGACTTATGTGTTTTTTATTTGGGCACTACCTCCGATAACCTTTCACAACGCGTCCGTCAAATACAGTCGATGTTTTTTGCCCCATTATTTCAATCGCAAAATTGAAGGAGCTAACATGATTTATATTCCCGCCTCCTCCGTATTGCTAGAACCCCTATGCCCGCTGATTCTGATCTTGACTCAAGACCCGCTCTGTCGCGTCGTTCCTTTCTTACAAACACCGCTATCGCTGGTGGTGCCACGGCTGTTGGGCTGAAAACACGCGTTGTCTATGCAGACGACATCAAAAACAATGACGATGGCCTGATAGCCGACGATACGCTTCCAAAGGTTCAGCTCACTGTCAACGGCCAGAAGCGCACCCTTGCTGTTGAGCCAAGAACTACACTGGTTGAGGCATTACGCGACACGCTTGGCCTGACCGGTACAAAGATAGGCTGTAATCATGGCCAGTGCGGTGCTTGTACCGTCTTACTCGACGGACGAAGCGTTAATGCCTGCTTGGTTCTCGCACTGTCAATCGATGGCTCAGACGTCACAACCGTTGAAGGACTGTCTGATCCTGTCGGCAATCTGCACCCCATGCAAAGCGCGTTCGCCGAGCACGATGCTTTCCAGTGCGGTTACTGCACGCCTGGACAAATCCTTTCAGCAATCTCCTGTATTGAAGAGGGACATGCGAGTACCAGTGATGAAATTCGTGAGTATATGAGCGGCAACCTGTGCAGATGTGGTGCTTACCCGAATATTGTGGCTGCCATCGAATCAGTACGTGATGCAAAGGTTGAGGGTTAAGGTAATGAAAAATTTCTCGTACATACAACCCACGACACTCGACGATGCACTACGTGCTACCGATACCAGCGAACAGTTTGATATCCTCGCTGGTGGCACTACAATGGTCGACCTGTTAAAGCTCGACGCTATTGCTCCAGAGCGTATCATCGACATCTCGCGTATTGCCTCGCTTGAAGGCTATACCTTTGATGATGAGAACCTGCGGTTTGGCGCACTGGCACGTATGTCAGATGTGGGAGACGATAAGACGCTTGCGCAGATCTGCCCCGCACTCACTGAATCATTGTGGAAAGCCGCTTCTTCCCAATTGCGTCATGCGGCACGGTTGGGCGGAAACATTCTTCAACGAACACGTTGCCCGTATTTCAGGGAAACACACTACGCCTGCAATAAGCGTAATCCGGGCTCAGGCTGTGCGGCGCTTGACGGTGGAGATACGGGTCTTCACGCTATTCTGGGTGGCTCTGAGCAATGCGTTGCCATGTACCCGGGTGATTGGGCACAAGCACTGATTGCATTTGATGCTGTGGTTACGGTTGTCTCCTCAAAAGGAACTCGTCTTATTGAATTTGCCGATCTGCACGTTCCACCTGGAGACACACCAGACATAGAAACAACGCTGAAAGAAGGCGAAATAGTCACTCAAATTAGTGTTCCGGTAAGCGCTGCCATGAAAGGATCGCACTATCTCAAAGCGCGAGAACGTGAAAGTTACGCCTTCGCCTCAGCGTCTGCGGCTGTTGGTGTTCTCGAGGATGGTGGTGTAATAACAGAAGCGCGTATTGCTCTGGGCGGCGTCGCTTCGATTCCATGGAGAGCACGCGAAGCGGAGGAGTATCTCGAAGGTGTCAGGCTCGACGAGGCCAGTGCGTTCGAAACAGGACGTATTGCATTTTCTGAAGCTAATCCGTTAGAGGGTTCGGCCTACAAAATCAAACTTGGGGCAAGCGTTGTCGCCGGTGCATTGTTAACAGCGCAAAAGCGCGCTCGACAGGAGGGATAGATAATGGCTGCTACACTCGACACACGTGTTACTCGTTACGAAGCACCCAGCAAGGTCACTGGTGGGACTCGATATGCGGCAGATTACATGCCTTCAGGCATGCTGCACGGCGCGCTAGCGACTTCCTCTATCGCAGTAGGCGAAGTTGTCTCAATTGACACCTCAACAGCTGAATCAGAGCCCGGTGTTATTGCTGTATTCACCCACGAAAATATTGCAGATTACAAACAGCCTAAAGGTTTCTACCAGGGTGGCCCGGGCACTGCCAGCTTCTGGCCTATGACCAGCACATCAATTCGCTACGCTGGACAACCTGTTGCCTACGTTGTGGCTGAAAACGCTGCCGCCGCGCGCCGCGGTGCTGCACTCGTTTCGGTGAAATATGAGACTGGCGACGCATCAATCCATATGGATCCTGAGTCATCATTTCTGCTCGAAAGTGAGGGCATGAATGTAACAAAAGGGGACGTTGCTGCTGGAATAGCACAAGCAACGGCTGTTGTTGACGAGACATGGACAACGCCATTCCAACACCACAATCCCATGGAGATGTTCGCCGCTACTGCAGAATGGAACGGTGAACGTCTGACTGTCTGGACGCCTTCTCAATCCGTACGCACGGCACGTGGTGGCGTTGCCATGGCCTATGATATTGCCGAAACAGCAGTAGAGATCATTTCACCGTTTGTAGGTGGTGCATTTGGCTCAAAAGCAGGATTGCCGCCTTACACAATGCTGACTATCGCTGTTGCGAAATCTCTCGGTGCACCGGTGCGGTTAATTGTTACCCGACCTCAGATGTTTACCGTGGCAAGCTTTCGTCCTGAAAGCGTACAAAAGATTCGCCTTGCTGCAACAGCTGATGGTCAGTTCACCGCATTCGAGCACATTGAGATCGGGCAAACTTCTCAATTTGATCCAGTAGTCAACCCGGGTACGCACATGACACGAGCAATGTATGCGTCGCCGAACATCTACACCGAGCAGAGGCTTGCTCGCTCTGATACCAATACACCGGGTTTCATGCGTGCGCCAAACGAGATGCAGAGTTTCTTCGCGCTAGAGTCAGCGGTTGATGAGCTGGCCTGGAAACTTGATATGGACCCGGTTGAGCTCAGACGTAAAAATGATACGCAGCGCCATCCCGTTGCTGACGTGCCGTTCTCTTCTCGTTCGTTGATGGAATGCTATGACGCAGCCGCTGCAAGCTTTGGCTGGTCAGAGCGTGAATCGAAGGTGGGTTCAATGGTCGATGGTGATTGGCTGGTGGGCTATGGTTGCGCAACTGCAACCTACCCAACCGCTGTAGCGCCATCAGAGGCGCGCGTTCGTGTTCAGTCCAGTGGTCATGCGCTGGTAGAACTTGCAGCACACGATGTAGGCACTGGCGCATACACCATCATGGGGCAAATTGCTGCACAGCGTCTTGGTCTACCCGTTGGTGCTGTCGACGTTGCGATGGGTAATTCAAACTTGCCTGTAGCGCCACTGGCCGGTGGGTCAGTAACCTCGGCAAGTTCAGGTTCTGCGGTGCATCTGGCCTGTATGAACGCAGGTGCAGACATCGCTCGTACGCTGACACAAATGGACGGCAACCCGTTGTCAGGTCTTGATCATTCGACAGTGACGTTGGTCGATGGTGTGCTTCAGGGCCCTGGCAATGAATCCATATCCTTGCTTGAAGCATTGAAGTTAACGCCACGCGGTGAGGTAACCGCTGAGGGAAGGTACGCCCATCCTGATCTCAGCTCTCAAGCTCTGCGGGCAACTTACAAAGGCGGCTACGGCGTAGCAGGACCTGTCACAGACAAGCATGCAATGTTTGCGTTTGGAGCAGAGTTTGCGGAAGTCCATATACACCGCTGGACAAAGGAGATTCGCGTGCCAAGATTGCACGGCGCTTTTGCTGCAGGCAATATTCTCAACCGCAAAACTGCACACAGCCAGCTGATGGGTGGAATGGTATGGGGCATCGGATCTGCACTGCACGAGCACACGCTGGTTGATACTGAGCGAGCCCGATTTCTGAACTCGAACATCGCTGAGTATCTTATTCCAGTAAATGCCGATATTCGTGACATCAAGGTTGAGATGCTGGATGAGCACGATGACTACGTCAATCCACTCGGTGTCAAAGGCATTGGCGAGCTCGGTATTGTTGGCACGGCTGCGGCTATCGCGAACGGTATTTACCATGCCACTGGACAGCGGTTGCGTTCACTGCCTTTCACAATAGCCGATATGGTCTGAGGATCGATGGGCACTCGGGACACGACACGATAGTGTTTGTTCCGAGTTTGCGTCCATAGCCTTGATGGCTGATCGCTAAGCGTATGAAAATCTATGGGCTCGGTGCGAACCGATGCCGCAGGCCATAGCTTACGGCATCCGCCAGCACCACCATCACAACAATTACCATGATACAGGTGGCTACCTTGTCAAACTGAAACAGACTTAATCTAAGGTAAAGCTCCTGCCCCACTCCACCAGCACCCACGATTCCCATCAAGGTAGCAGCACGCAAGTTATGCTCCCAGCGGTAGAGCGAATAACTGATCAATTGGCTGCGTGCCTGTACCAAGGTGCTCCACAATGGCGCAAGATTCACAGAGCTGCCATTACTGAGCAGATTATCCAATGCAGCATTCTCCTGATTGTGTAAGCACTCGCTGAAGAGTCTTGATAGCACACCAACACTAGCCGCAAACAATGCTAAGGTTCCTGTGAACGGCCCTATGCCTACGGCAACAATCAACAACATGGCCCAGACAAGCTCTGGTATCGAACGCAGTATGACTTGAACGATGTGAATGCCGCTTGTCAGCACACGGGAGGTGATGCTCTCACCACGCAAATGAAGCACAAACGACGTATAGCTCAGCGCTAAGCCAACACCACCAGCCAGAACAGTACCCGCAAAAGCCATACTCAACGTCTCCACCGCTTGCCCCGCCAGTCTATGCAACAAGTTCGCTGATATATCTGGCATCAGGAAACCCTGAACAAATTCAACCGACCGGGTCAAGCTGTCAGCGCGTAGCCATTGGTGCAGCTGCCAATCCACGCTCACAAAACTGAAAAGCACCATTACCGCTATAAACAACGCTACGCCATAGCAGCGAAACCACGAAACGTAAAACCGCTTAACACCGCATGATCGGTATTGCATAGTTGCAGATGTGCTCATTGCCTGGCCCGACACACTATTCAACTGATGGCGTAACCATGCACTTAGCGAGTCAGCTGCAAACACCAACAACACAAACACCAGGATAATACTGAACACCTCAGGTGAGGCTAACTGGCGCACGGATATCACCAGCTCCTGCCCCAGACCACCAGCTCCAACAAACCCCAGAACAACCGACGTTCTGAGGGTGCACTCCCATCGATAAACTGAATATGAGAGAAGCTCAGGCAATCCCTGACTCAGGGTGCCGTGCAACAACGTCTTTAAACGTCCGTTGCCATTATCAAGCAAATGCCCGCTGACCGTTGCCTCGCCAGATTCAATGATCTCTGCATAGTTTTTAGCAAATATGCCAATATTAGTAAGTAACAAACCCATGATGCCCGCTGTCGCACCCAGACCTGTAACCCCCACAAACAAAAGGGCCCAGATAAGCTCTGGCACACTACGCAGGAAAATCGCTATTGCACGCAACAGTGAGCGTATCAGACGCGCATGTCGCTTCATTGGTCGACCACGCGAAGATAACGATAGTCTGCTGGTTATCATGATAGCTATCGGTGTTGCTATCAGCATAGCCATCACCGTGGCAACCGTTGCAATCGATACCGTGACAACGGTGGCATCCAGTAACCGTTGAAGAAATTCAGTATCAGTGCGCGGCGGCCAGAACGTCGTAAAAAAATCAGAAGCTATTCGCCACGATTCCTGCTCGAATAGCAACACTGGATTAAATTGCGAACCCAGCAAAGCAGCCATTAACAACAACAGAGCACCGATACTGATCCACAACCGCGAACCTCGATCAGGATCAAAGAGTGTTAGCAAAATGTCTGATGTATCAGGCTTGTATTTCAGCTTCGTGCCCTCGATACAAATCCTTGACCATGTTGTCACTTAGCAATGCGGCAGGAACATCAAACACAATCCGCCCATCTCGTAATCCGACAATCCGTTTCAGATACTGCCTAGCGAGATCGACTTGATGCAACGAACATACAAATCCCTGTTTGTGTTGTGCTGCATGTTGTATCAAGACGCTCAGGCAAATCTCAGCAGTTGCAGGATCCAATGCAGACAGTGGCTCATCAACAAACAGCATACTCACATCTGCTGCCATGGCCCGAGCGATAGCGACGCGTTGCCTCTGCCCACCCGATAGCGTTTCAACCGGACGCCACAGATACTCATCGATTTCCAGCTTCGCCAACAAACCATGAACAAGTTGGATGTCGTCTTGCGATGGCGAAAATAGTGAGCGTAAAGCAAACAGCAAAGAGCGTCTAGGCAACAATCCTGACAATACGCTCACGACCACACGTTGCCTTGCGGGTAACGCACTCGATTGTGGGCACAGGTGAATGTGACGGCGCAGCCTTTGCAACTGTGCCGTCCCCTGTCGCCAAGGATCTTTATCATCAAGCAACAACTGACCCGTGGATGGCCTCTTTGCCATACCAAGCACGCTAAGCAATGTGCTCTTACCTGACCCACTTGGACCAATCAGTGCCACCTGTTCTGATGCCCCGACACTGATGCTTATCTGACTCAATGCCGGTGATGTGCGGTCATACGCCATGCTGACGTTGCAGGTTGCTACATTTATATTAGGGCGCAGCTAATAACTCCGCGGCTATTGCAGCTTCTTTTATCCCCTCGTAAAACCCTGCCTCAGCGGGAATGTAGCGACTGGCGCGTTGCAAATCCAGAATGGCCTTCTGATCAGCATCTGAAGGATCAAGAGTGACGAAAGCATCCACTAAGCGCTGTCTCAATTCTGCCGACAATCCCGAACGAATCGTCCAGTTGTAATCGTGGTATTCAGGCGTCGTGTAGAACACGCGCAGCTTATCGGTATCGACGCGCTGCTCGGCAACCAGCTTCTCCCAGACCTTGATGTTCAACGCACCGGCATCTACACGTCCCCCGGCTACTGCAAATGCTGTGGCGTCATGAGCACCCGAAAATGCTATCGATAGATCGTCATCAACACTAATACCTTCCTGAGCCAGGTAATGCCTTGGCATAAGATGCCCTGATGTTGATGAGGGTGATCCGAAAATCAGATCCACGCCTTTTAGGTCTGCCAATGTTCTAATATCAGAATCACTCTGTGTGATGAACACAGATTGAAACCGCTCGTCTTCAGCACGCTGAATAATAGGCTCTACAGTGCCACCAGACCTTTGTGCCGCCTGAATATAGGTAAAACCACCCAGCCATGCCATATCAATTTGCTCGCTGACAAGTGCCTCGACAGCTGCGGCGTAGTCTGTTACCGGCACAAATGACACGGTTTTGCCCAGTACCTCGGAAAGATAATCAGCCAGCGGTTCAAATTTGCGAATCAGCTCTGTTGGAGCCTCATCAGGGATAGCGCTGATTCGAAATTCATCGTCAGCCAGGGCACTCGGGGAACTCACGAAGATGCTTAGCAATAGAGCGTAGGCGGACACTCGGCTGAAGAACTGTGTAGAAAATAAAGATCGTAAACGTACGATAGGGTAGCCAGAATTGGCTGCCACAGGGTTTGATCGTGCCATATTAATAGAGTCCGTGATTGCGGCAGGATTCAAAGGGCCTGCCAAAGCACCGCAACTCTATCAAATTATGATCAAGCGTGGCTGTATATTGCCACTATCTGCTCATCACAAGACTTTGCAAGTCTTTAGCGGCTTTGCTAGCCAAAAGCGCGGACAAGCGCCTGCTCAAGGTCATAGATCAGATCGTCGGCATCCTCAATACCAACCGACAAGCGCAACAAACGAGGATGCACTGGAAAACCCTCACCAGAGACTGTTTTACGATGCTCGATGAGGCTTTCCACGCCGCCTAGCGACGTTGCCGGGTAAAACACTTCACAATATCGGGCAACATCAATCGCATTTTGTGTTGTGCCTTTTACGATTAACGACATCATGCCTCCAAACTGTCCATCAGTTTGTCGTTTGGCAATCTCATGCCCAGGATCTGAAGGCAGCCCAGGGTACAGTAGCGTTTCAATATGATCGTGATTTTCAAAATGCCTGGCAATCGCCATCGCATTTTTACATGATTTCTCCACGCGCAAGAACAGGGTCCGCATGCCGCGGATTAGTAGCCAGGCGTCAAACGAATTCAATACAGTTCCTTGTAACTTGCGAATCATAATGATCTCTTCCCAACTCTGGCTGGTGTGATTAACAGATAAAACACCCGCTGTAACGTCAGAATGACCATTCAAATACTTGGTTGCAGAATGAAACGAAAAGTCTGCGCCTAGATCAAGCGCTCGTGTCATACACGGAGGAGTACCCGTACAATCGACCATCAGTTTTGCACCCGCTGCATGAGCAATCTCTGCCGATGCAGCAATATCGGTAACTTCCCAATTCGGGTTGTTTGGCGTCTCTACCCATACCAGCTGGGTATCTTGATTGCGTATGGCCGCCTTCATCTCGTCGAGATTTCCAGCAGTGTATGAACTGACTATTAGTCGATTCTTGTTCTCATAATTCTGAATTTGCTGCAACACGCCGTGGTACATCACCTTGGGCACCACCACATGCGCGCCATTGGGCAAATGTTCAATTACAGCATTGCAGGCAGACATTCCAGACGAGAATAATAGAGACTCCCTGGCATTTTCAAGCTCCGCAATAATAGCCTCGGCATGCGCTGTTGTTTCGCTGCCATCGCGCCGATACCAGTAGGGTTTACGCGGTTCGTAATTCTCATCTCGCGCATAGGTAGCGGTGGGCTGGATTGATGGAATCACCGCTCCGCTCTCAGGCTCTACGAAATGCAGTGCCTGAGCGAGACGCGTTTCGATAGATTGCTTGTGGTTGCTTGCCTTGGTCATCGTTTATTGTTGTTTTAGACGGAACTGAACGTTTGCTCTTCCACGCACCAGCATCACGCAGTGGGTCTTGATGCTCGGCCAAACTGCAACATGAGCAATGCCAGTAGAGGCGGCAATCCCTGAATGAATACCCCATTGAGCATAGCTGGAAGTGTAAACAGCAATACGATGGACGCACCCATCATCACCAGGCTGATGTACGTTATAAGCGTTCTCGCTACGACAGGAGAGCGCGTGAGAAGCGCCAATCCTGCGAACATACCGAGCGCCAGAAACAAATTGTAGAACCCCTGATTCTTGATAAATACCGCCATCGTGTCAGCATCAACAGCATTGGCGACGGTGAAGATCTGAAAAACAGTAGGGTTGGTCCAGAACACGCTTTCCATGAGGAAAAACAGAACGTGTATGACACCTGCTAAGGCCGCAAAGAATTTGGTGGCTGTTGACATGCTATTGCTCTAGACGCTTGGGACTGCAGATTCTACAGGTAATCGAGCGGATCGAAAATCACGCCTAGTTTGACCTACCTGAGTGCGAATCGCCTGCGCTAAGGCTGCCATTCTCGGTATAGGGATTGTCGCGAGCGGCGCTATCTCAGGCGAAATGCGATGATTCTAATGGCGTTTCTCCCACGGGTCAGTGGCAGCACATTGGGAGTTTCTGTGGACTTCACCACTAGCGTTTCTGTGACCAAACAACGACAGAAGCTGTTTTCACAGTGTCCTTACATGCGCCCGATCAGGCTATTCCGAGATAATGTCTTGGAAGACTGCGCAGCAGACTTTGGATACTGATTCAGGTGGAGCAGGCAACTCTGAGTTGCCTGCTCGGTACGCGTTAAGCTAAGCCTAGTATGCTCAGTAACGGTTGCCTGGCAGTTGACCCAGGGCTGCCTCATCTTCGATACGAACGGCAGTACCGTTGGCGATAGGTGCCGCAAAGGACCATGCGCTGACCCTTCGTCCACCTTCCACGCCAACTACCGCATTAGCGCCGAGTGCTCGGGCCTCGTTTGCCAGTAGTGGGTAAAGTCTTTCCACCCGACCGTAGCCGGCGCGCGCATTGGCTTTGACAGTACCTAGCACAGTAAAGCTAGCGCCCTCTGGCAACTCGGACTGCGTCACAAACACCTGCCCTTCAAAGGCTGGAGCCGACTCAGCGGTTGGTGCAGATGAAGAAACTGAAGCGCAAGCGGCCAGAGTAAGCGATAGAAAGGCGACAACAGACAGGCGGTATATGAATTTCATGGTTACATTCCTTGGTTGATGATAAAACACAGCGCAAGGATAGAGGAAAAAGTAACCTTTTGCACATTCCCTTGTTTGTTACAAAATCGCCACTAACAAACCTTAATGTCTGAGGCCTAAAATTGCCCCGAACACTGAAAAACGTTACCGCTAAAAGCCACCGAACCGAAGTCCAGGATGGCTCCATCATCTCCAATAGCAGCAACACTGTATGTACGACACTGGAATGAGGTAACGCCGTCACCGATGTACGCGGTGCTGCCAACAAAATCTACCACTTCGTTGTCAATCCGAATTTCATATCCGGCCACTGGAACGTTGTTCGGGTTGGTAAGATTCCATGCCATTACAAAGGAATCGTTGTCGTTCAGCTGAACGAAACCAGTGATGGATAGGTTTTGAATGCGCAGAACACGCTCGCTTCTAGGGTTTTCATTACCCGGTACATCGCCAACAATTTCAACTTCACGTGTTGCTCGATTAACAACGACTTGGTTGGAAAATGCGCCAACGTTGCCTGCAGCATCGACAGTGCGTACGCGGTAACTACTCTGATCACTGGTAACGGTGTTGTCATTGTCGTAAAAACTGAAACTATTTCCCGTTGTGGTTAGTAATTCATCATCGCGGTAAACCTCTACCGAGATGGTAGGAAAAACAACCGGTACCTGGTTCCAGAACAATTCGACCTGATTACGACCATATACTTCAGCAACCAACCCTAACAGAATGTTGTCTGCGGTAAGAGCGGTGGCTGTATCGCTTGCGCCCGGCGGTGCGGGCAGAGCAGCGCTCGTTCCAGTTCCACCAAAACAGCTGATCGTGCCATTGTCTGCACGGATACCGCAGATCGGTACGCCACGAAATTGTAAGCTAGCGCGCTCGATGGAAGAGAAGCGCACATCCAGCGGATATTGATCAGCTCCAGTGTCCAGCTCAAAATTGGTTGGCGCTGCGAACGAACAATCCAGAAACTGGTCTGTGCGCAGTCCGCAGATTGCCGAATTTGTTACTGTCAAATCGGTATAGGGTCCATTGGCAGGAGGCACAAGGTTGTTTCGCTCTCGTGCTGCCCAACACTCAATGTCACCGTTGGCAGTAAGCCCGCAGGCCTGGTTGGCATCAATAGCCAGATCCACAAATGGACCAGCAATGGGTGTTCCTGGGTTGAAAAATGTATCCGTTGACCAGCAATGAATATCACCGCTGCTATCGATCCCGCAGGACGCGGCACGAGCAGCATCCACCTTGACAAAACCGCCAGCTATATCAGGAACGTTAAGTTGCCCGTTGGTGTTGAGCCCCCAACACTGCACTTGGTTATTGGCATCTACCGCGCAGTTATGATTAAAGCCTGATGCAATGCTAATGACAGGTGCGTTGAACGCTGGTACCTGCAGCACATCAAAAGCATCAGTACCCCAACACACAACAGCACCATCAAGAGTGATACCACAAGAGTGCTGCTGGCCTGCATCTATTGCACGCATAGCGGGCAAATTCTCAGGCGGCAGAAAACGCTCGGCGATCGCTGAGGTTGTGCAACTAACCTGCCCTGATTCGTCAAGCGCACATATGTGCTCTGCACCTACTGCAACCTGTTCAAACGACTGAGCCACTGCCTGCGGTGCAGTACTGGCAAATATCACCAGCACCCCGTAGCGCGATACGTTCGCAGCTATTCGCTTCAAGAATAGAATCATGATATTTCCAGTTTTCAAAGATTTTTATCCATCACCAAAACCCACGATGGTAACGAAACGATTGATAACCACTGAACTAAATTAGATCGGCAGTTCCGTGCACCTGCGGTACCTTATCCCACCCACGCTGAACACGACGGGTCTATTTGAGGTAACTTGACCGTCTGCGCTTATGTTATTAGACGGATGAAACCCCTCCTCAAACAGCGTCAATATTGAACGAATGGGCTGATTCTAGACTGTGTTGAATTTTGCCCGTCGCGGTGTCGTTGGCCCACTACATTGCCCAAAAGCGTGATAGTGCTCAAAAGTGATCACTACTTTGGGACTCACCAAGTGCCAGATCGCCGCTTGAATCGGAAATATACACCATGCCCGAATGGTACTTACTTAAGCCTGTAATTCCCGCACAGGCGGGAATCGATGTCACGACACACATAGATTCCCACCTACTTGGGAATGACAATTGGACGTGGGAATGACAATTGGCGAGTTTTCGCTTAAATAAAACCAGTACACCATACCCGGTGCTAACCAACGCCAGGTTCCAGAGTGTCAGAAGCAGTGAAAATTCAGATCAGGGAACCTTGGGGACACGCATTCGTTGTATGCTTGGGGAACATAAATCTCCCGAACTGATAGACTTTTTAAAAAGAGTCACTAAAAGGAGATGGTATGACGTCGGAGAGCAAATGAGTTTTATACAGCTGGCAGTGCGTCGTGACATTGTAAAGCGATCACTGATCATAGCCGCCATCGTTGGCACCATTCTAAACTTGATCAATCAAGGCGATGCAATGGCGGACGTATCAAAATTCGAATTGGGCAAGTGTCTGGCCACTTACGTGGTCCCCTATTGTGTCTCAACTTATGGCGCCGTCACCGCGCTTCTGCACAATTCAAAATAAGCCCACAGTCGGCCTCGCCAGTAATCCTGACTAACCCACGTCCAGAGCGTATATAGTCACTGTCAATTCATAGACAACAACGGTGAATAAAGATGGAACAAGGCATTACAAAAGCTTCCGAAGGAATCGAAGGTAAGTCTTGGAATGTAGTCGGACAAACCTACGTGCCAAAATTGTTAAGCACCGACGCCTTTATATGGGACGCTATCATCCCGGCTGATACGTTTGTCCCGCCGCACATCCACCCCACGCAGGATGAATGGATTGTGATTCTGGAAGGCAAGCTTGAGATTGAATTTCTGGATGATGTTCATCAGGCAGGCCCAGGGGATACAGTCCGCATGCCAAGAGGTGTGGCGCATGGCATTTTCAATCGCTCCGGACAAAGCGCAAAATGTGTGTTTGGTGTAGCGCCCGCCCGCAAGCTATTTGACCTTTTCACACTACTTGATGGTGTGACAGATCCGGCGGAGCTGGTCAGATTATCGGCCTTACATGAAGTGGACTTCCTCCCTCCTCCGGCTGACGCTTAATACCCCGCCAATAAAACAAACAGGGAGCGTGCACAGATGATAGACAGAAAAAACGTAGCAATTATAGGAGGTGGTGTGAGCGGATTAGCCGCTGCCAAAGCGTTCGACGAACGAGGACATAGAGTTACAGGGTTCGAACGTAGTCACGATTTTGGAGGTGTGTGGGAGCTCTCTCGCTCTTATCCCGATGTCCAGACACAGTCTTCCAAAGATCTCTATTGCTACACCGATCATCCCATGCCGGATCACTATCCCGAATGGCCCAAGGGGCCAATGGTGCATGAGTATCTACACTCCTACGCCGCCAAACATAAACTTGCTCGGTTGTTTCGATTGAACACCAGCATCAAAACGATGCAAAAACGTGCTGATGGGGTTACTGGCTGGACATTGACCATAGAGGCTGCCGGTAAACAATGGACCGAGGATTTTGACTTCGTGTCAGTGTGCACCGGGCAATTCTCAGACAAGAATATTATTACTCACCCTGGGCAGTCAGAATTTTGTGAGCGTGGTGGTCAGGTTATGCATTCCTCAGAGTACACAGACCCCTCATTGATTAAG